>CAZUBT010000028.1:0-38089 GCA_964618815.1 uncultured Desulfobacterales bacterium
TAAACGGAATATACCATGCAATGATTATATTATCAACTATTAAAGGGTCACAACCAAAACCTGCGCCTACGATATTATTCTTGGTTTTATGCTTAAAGCTGACCGCTATTTACCGAAAACCGAAACCTGAAAACCGAAAACCCCAAAAAAAGCGGCCCCCGAGGGGGGGCCGCGCGAAGGGAGATTAAAGGTTATCGCGACTTGAACGACGGGAAATTATTCTGCCTGCTTCACCACCCATACCGAGCAGGGGGCGTAGGTCACCACCTGGGATGCGGTGCCTCCCAGGAAGAAGCGGGTCTTACCCGCCAGACCCCGGCTGCCGATAACGATGATGTCGGCTTTTTCGCTTTTCGCCACTTTGACGATCTCATCGGCCGCGGAAAGCCCTGACACCAGAAGGGCCTTGTGGCTGACCCCTTTTTCCTGGGCCTTGTCTTTGGCCAGGGCCAGGGCCCCTTCCGCCTGGCGTTTCAGTTTATCCGCGACATAATGGCCTTCCTCTTCCAGATCGTAGACATTGAGGAACACAGCCACCAGCGCCACCTCGGAAGGGGGGTTGGATTTGGCCAGATTGCAGGCGGTCTCCAAAGCCTTAAGGGAGAACGCCGAACCGTCCACGGGTACCACTATCTTCATGGTTCAACTCCTCCTTTAATGCAGTCCGGGGAATCCGGCCGCTTTTTCGGCCTTTTCCTTCTTAAATCCCTGGATCAATTTGACGATGATGATCGCGCACATTCCCAGGGCGCCGGCCATGACCACGATTTTGTCAAACACGGGCACCTCGAACTGCTTCAGAAGGACCGAGATCCCCGCCAGGATGATCATGATGGCAAAAAGCAGGCGGATGCCGTAGCCCCGGACGTATTTCACCGCGGTGACCCCGATCTGGGCGCCGATGGCCGCGCCGATGAGCATGTAGAAGGCCGCAGTGATGTCCACCACGCCCTTGACGCCGTAGGTCCAACACCCGTAAGCCCCGGAGAACAGCACCGAGAACAGGTCGGTGCCCACCGCGATGGCCGTGGGACAGCCGATGATATAAATCAGGGCCGGCATCCGGATGAAGCCGCCGCCCACTCCCAGGAACCCGGAAAGAAAGCCGGTGAAGAAAAATACCCCGGTCACCGTCCAGAAAGAGATGGTGATGCCCGACGCGGGGAAATGCATCATGGGCGGCAGGTTCCAGGCCTTGCGGGGCGCGGCGCCGGACGCGGCCGCGGACGCCGACTTGGCGGCCTGGGCCGCGGCCCGTTTATCCTTGGTCATGTAATCATAGAGCATGTAAAAGCCCAGGCCGAAGAGCAACACCATGTAGGAATAGCGGACCACCGGACCCGCCAGCCCTAAGGTGGTAAGCCACATCACCACCTGGGCGCCGCCCTCCACCCCGACCACGGACCCCGCGATGGAGATCAGTCCCAGTTTCATGTCCACATTGCCCATCTTACGGTGCTTGGCGGTAGCCACTATGGACTTGCCGAAGATATGGGCCAGGTCGGTGCCGATGGCAAAGGCCATGGGAAAGCCGAAGATATTCAGGGCCGGCGTGACGATCCAGGCCCCCCCGACCCCGAAGAAGCCGCCCAGCACTCCCACTGCAAAGCCGATGGCCACCAGGATGGCGGCGTTGAACTCCAATTGGGCAATCGGCAGATATACATTCAAGAAGTCGAACATTATGAATTCCCTCCCACCTGCTGCTATTCGTGATGCTCCATCTTGGTAACCTCCATGCCGACAGCCTTGAGGATGACGTCGGTGACCGCGGCGATGGCTACGCCCACCACTCCCATGATTAAGGTCACTATGATAGCAAAGACCATTTTACTGTCGTTGTACCAATGGGCGAAAAAGAGGTTGAGCCCGCCCAGACCCTCCAAGCTGACCGTCCGGGCCGCATAATCCGGGACTTTCTCACCTGCCGCGCCCCAAACCAGGCTTGGAAAAATCAGCAAGCAGAAATTAAAAATGATCACCCAAATTCTTTTCACTTTCTTCACCTCCATTTCTACGGTTAGATTTATAATATGAGTTCAGACGCGGTCCCTAAACGTTCCCTGCCGCCTGAACCGTTTGAGCCTTTGGCTATGATTCGCAATGCCCGTGCCAAACCGGATGGGAATAACAATTGCAACGAATGATTGAGAAACATTGAAAAAAATCTGTCCGGCCATGGGTTATTGCTGGTTTGGCGCTTAACAGATGTCAAGATCTTTTACAGTTTGTAAAATGTGAATCATTTCACAAAATACCGCCCTGACGGTAAAAAGTCAAGAAATTTTCTCACCAAGAAATCGATTATGGGATTGTTTGCCTGGTTCCGGCGAAAACTGCATGCTTCCTCCCCAGAGCTGACCCTCAAGGAGATCTGGCAGGGCTTTCAGCAGGTGCTGTCGGCCCATAACGACATCCTGGGGGTCTTGGGGAACCTGGAGGAGAAGCTCTCCGGCCCTGAGGGCTTGAGCCTCCCGGCGATACGCGCCGCGGTCACCGGCCTGGATGAGCCTCTGGTCCGCCTGGTGGCCGCGCTCCAGCGCATGTCCGGCGGCAAATGGCCGGAATTGGAGAACTCCCGGCTCCGCATTCAGGAAGAAATTCAGGTGCGGCTCCAGGCCTGCGCCCCGCCTGTCGCCGGCTCCGCCCCCCTGCAGGAGGTCATGGACCTGATCCTGCCCCTGACTCTCATGGACCGGCGCAGCCCCGAGTTTAGGCCGGAGAACTGCCGTACCTGCCAGGATATCGCTCGTTTTGCCCGGGAAAAGGCCATGCAGGTGATGTTCGACCTCATGGATCGGGTGGCCCAGGGGCAGGTGCCCGCCCTGAGGCTCCTGAAGCTCAAGACCAACCTGCCCCTGAATCTGCACCTGGTTGACCTGGGGGACGGCCTGGCCAGCCACGTGACTCCCGTGCCCCCCGAGGATATCCTGTCGGTGCCCATGCTGGCCCTGTGGCGGGGCATCTCTCACCCGGACATCAGCTGGGCCGGCCCGGTGCCGGTGAATTTCGGCGGCTTCTTGCACGTCCTGGGACAGTCCGCCATCCGCCCGCCGGAGAAGTTCTGGGATAAAACCTACGCCATCGTCGCGGCCCACTACGTCAACTATGCCTGCCGCCTGGGATACCACTTCCAGAGCGTGGACAGTTATTGTGCCCCGGCAGCCGCCAATAATTACATCAATTTCACCTTCAAAGGCGGCGCCGCGGATGATCTACGCCGGGTCCGCCGCATCAAACTCATTGCCACGGTCCTGGAGCGCCTGGGCTTCGAGATGGAGATTCATCACGACGTCATCCGGGGCCGGTTCCGCCGGCGGAGCGCTCCGGAGACGGAAGAACGCCTGGACCTGGTAGGCCGCCTCATGGCCTACGTGCGCCAGATGGATATGCTCATGAGCGACGACGACATTCCCCTGACCCTGGCGGAACGCTTCCTTTCGGGCCACTACGAAAGGCCGGGGGCCCAGGAGGGGGGGTAAGGACAGGGGAACGGGGGCAGGGGTTACAAGTCGGTTGACAGTTGTTAGTTGTTAGCTGTAATGACATCTAACGTTAGCATTCGATTATGCACAGCGTCAAAGCAGCTTGGATATGGATTCTCATGGATTATCTTCCTTCACCCAAGCACAATAATGTATGCTAAAAACTATTGTCATTACAGTTAGCTGTTAGTTGTTAGTTGTTAGTTAAGACCTCTGCAAAACGGCGTCGGAGAGGAGTTGGCAAGGGCCGTTGGGGCGGGGAAAAATGTGGAACAGCCACCTCCGGCTGTTCTTGTCCAGGCGAAGGGACTTGCTCTACATTTTGTTACGACCCTTTCTTATGATGAAATTATCCTTTTTACAGAGGTCTCGAGTCGCAGCCGAGATTAAATTGACCGAAGGCCCCTGCCCTCTCCCCCAACCCCCATCCACAAACCCAATAACGGGTTGGGAAGGCAGTTGTAAGGGCACAGCGTACTGTGCCCTAGGAGTGGAGCCCTCCTTGCATAGGCGTCTTGGCGTGAGAAATTAAACCGGCTTCCCGGGACAGGCATCTTGATGAGAGCGCGGCCCTACTCCTGGTTGGCAATGCTTATCCTGTTCATAACCGGGACGGCGCTCTTTTGTCCTTGGGGAGGGACCGGCCCGGCCTGGGGGGCGGAATCTGCGGGGGCCGCGGCTGGGGCCGCCGGGGGCTTTCCCATGGCCGCCGAGGGCGGCGGCGCTCCCTGGTGGGTGTGGGCCTTAATTCTCTTCAGTTTTTCTTTCTTTGTGGGCATTGTGTCTCTCCTGGGGGGCATGGGGGGCGGCACCCTGTTTGTCTCCATCATCGGCGGCTTTCTTCCCTTCCACCTGGATTTCGTGCGCTGCGCCTCCTTGATGGTGGCTCTCGCCGGAGCTCTGTCCGCGGGTCCGGGCCTGCTGCGCTTCGGCATGGGGGACCTGCGCCTGTCTATGCCCGCGGCCTTGATGACCTCCAGCGGGGCCATCTTCGGGGCCTTGGTAGGTTTAAGGCTTCCGGCCGACACCGTCCAGATAGCCCTGGGCCTGGTCATATTGTTCATCGTAGTCATCATGGTCAAGGCCAAAAAGTTGGAATATCCCGAAGTCCAGACCCCGGACCCCTTATCCGCGTTTTTGGGGATCCGCGGCGTCTATCTGGACCGGGCCGCGGACCGGGAAATCGCCTGGCAGGTACGCCGCACCCCCCTGGCCCTGCTGCTTTTCCTAATCATCGGGGTGATGGCCGGGGTCTTCGGCATCGGCGCGGGGTGGGCCAACGTTACGGTCCTGAACCTCATTATGGCCGCGCCCTTGAAGGTCGCGGTGGGCACCAGCAAGCTCATCGTCTGCTTAACCAACACCGGCGCGGCCTGGATTTACCTGCACAGCGGCGCGTTGCTGCCGGTCATCGTGGTGCCCTCCATCATCGGCATGATGCTGGGCAGCTGGGCGGGAGTCAATATCCTGGCCCGCACCTCCGCGGTCAGGCTGCGCTATATCGTTATCGGGCTGCTGCTGTTTGCGGGCATCAGGTCGTTGTTGAAGGGATTGGGGATATGGAATTAGGGGGGAAGGGGAAAAAGGAAAAAAGGGGGGAAGGAATTAGAAATCTCTCAATACTCGTTCCCCAGCTTGGCTTGCGAACGCAATTGGGGCCCAAGCTGTGCTTGGGCGCCTTATGAAGATATAAAGGAAATTTCATTAACCGGGCTGAATCTGATGCAAAGCCAAGCTTTGCGTCCAAGCGGGTCCCCAATCCTGGCTTGGGAACCGGAAGAACCCTTTCTCCGATGGAAAGATCGATATGACCATAGCCAAAAGAGACGACATCCAATTATTTTACGCCAAGGTCATAGACCGGGCCGCGAAAGTGGGTTTCATTTTTCTCCTGCTCACCTTTGCCGTCTATGTCTCCGGGATCCACAATAATTATCTGCCCCTGGACCAGGTGCCCCGGTACTGGAGCCAACCGGTCCAGGATTATCTGAAAGCCGCGGGGATCAAGGTGGGGTGGGCCTGGCTCACCGAGCTCCATCACGGGGATTTTCTCACCTTTCTGCCCATTGCCGTGCTGGCGGGGGTCACTATCCTGGGGTATCTCTGCGTGGTGGGCAAATTCTTCCGCCGCCGGGAACCGGTTTTGGGCCTCATGGCGATTGTGCAGGTCATCATTTTAATCCTGGCCGCGTCGGGGATTTGGAAGATAGGAGGGCATTGACATGGAACGGGTTCCCATCTGTCCTGCAAAGTTGGAGAAACTGCTCATCTGCACCGACGGCTCGCCGGACAGTCAGGGGGCGTTGACCGGCGCCCTGGCCCTGGCCCAATCCTGCGGCAGCAAGATCTTTGTGCTCCAGATCCTGGAATTCAACCCGGAGTTCGAAGCCGCAGCTCCCGAGGCGGTGGCCCGGCGGGAGGAACAGGTGCGGCGTTATCTGGAATCCTGCCGGGCCGCGGCCGAGAGCCTGGAAGTTCCCATTGAGACCCGGGTGCGCCGCAGCGAAGCCGCGTATGCCGGCATCGTGGAGGAGGCGGAGAAGATCAAGCCCGACATCATCATCATGGGACGCCGGGGCGGGTCCCGACTCTTCCGCCTGATGATGGGCAATGTCACCGCTCGGGTCATCGGACACAGCCCCTTCAACGTCCTGGTGGTGCCCAAGGGGGTGCCCCTGGAGTTCAAACGCATCCTGGTGGCCAGCGACGGCTCCCCCCACAGTTACGCGGCCTGGGATGAGGCTCTGTTTATCACCCAACGGGTGGGGGGCGACCTCATCGGGCTGTCCGTGGCCCGGCATGAAGGTGAGTTGGAAACCGCCGAAGTCATTGTTGGGAGACTGAAGAAAGAGGCGAATTATAAGGGCATTGCCCTGGAGACCCTGGTGCTCCAGGGGCGCCCCTATGAAGCCATCGTGAGCGCGGCCCGGGACCGGGGGGTGGATCTCATCGTCATGGGCGCCCTGGGCATGACGGGGCTGACTTCCCTCATCATGGGAAGCACCACCGAACGGGTCATCGCCCAGGCCCCCTGCGCGGTGATGGTGGTGAAGCGGGTAATGTAGGAGAGAGCAGAAAGCAGGAAGCAGTCGCGCATGGGCCTTTGGCCCACCCGTAAATTATGGAAAGTCCTGATGGGCATACTCCTCCCTTTGAACTTTGAACCTTGAACTTTGAACTTTTCAAGGCAGTCAGCAGGAGAACAGGAAAATATATTCCATCCTCGGTGGGGGCACAGCGTGCTGTGCCTTAAACTCCGGGGTTTCCGGGACGCAGGTTAATGTCCCATAACCCCTTGGGGGTCGCAACGAAGCATGAGAATGTAGGACAGCCGCCCTCTGCCGTCCGGTTTCTCTAAAGTTTCCAGTTACTGATAATCCTGGTCTTTTTAACCGAAAACCGAAAACCGAAAACGGTATAATTTGGCTGGCAGAAGGATTTTTGCGATCACCTCGAAGGGTTTTTTCATCACTTCAATTCACCTGGACCCCCAGGGAGGCAGAAGATGACCGATCAAGCTGCCGTCTGCCCCGGCAAGTGGAAGAAGCTGCTGGTGTGCACCGACGGTTCTCCGGAAAGCCGGGACACGGTGAGGGTGGGCCTGGACCTGGGCCGGCGCTGCGACGCCCAGGTGCTGGTCTTTCAGGCCCTGGATATCAACCCGGAGTTTGAAGCTGTGGCTCCGGAGCTGATGCCCCGGGTGGAAGAGGAAATCCGGGCCTGGTTGGAGGCCCTGAAGGCCGAGGCCGCGGCCCGGGGGATGTCCATTGACACCCGGTGGCGGCGCCGGGTGCCCGCCTATGCCGCCATCCTGGAAGAAGCCGCGGAAATGGAGGCCGATCTCATCCTCATGGGCCGCCACGGCCGCTCCGGTTTGGCCCAGCTGCTCCTGGGCAGCGTTACCGGTCGGGTCATCGGTCACAGCCCGGTTAATGTGCTGGTGGTTCCCAAAGATGCCCCTTCGACCTTCGCCAAGGTCCTCATTGCCAATGACGGCTCGCCTTACGGCAACGCCGCTTGGGAAGAGGCCCTATCCCTGGCCCGAGGGAGCGGAGGCGCGCTCTATGGGATTTGCGTGGCCCGGGAGGAGGGCGACATCCCCGAAGCGGACGCGATCCTCAAGAAAATGCTGGCCGCGGGCAATGAGCAAGGGGTTCCGGTAACGGCTGTGATGCCCCAGGGGTCGGCGCCCGATGACGCCATCGTCCAGGCGGCCCTGAAGTACGGGGTGGACCTCATCATCATAGGCAGCCACGGCCGCACCGGTCTTTCCCGGCTCCTCATGGGCAGCGTCACGGAGCGGGTCATCGGCCAGGCCCCCTGCCCGGTGCTGGTAGTGGTGAAGAGGTAGTTTTCTGTTTTCTGTTTTCTGTTTTCTGTTTTTTGTTTTTTGGTTTTTGTTTTTTGGTTTTTGGTTTTTGGCAAAAAATCGGGGAGCGGGCCTCCGTGCCCGCCATGAATGAGATTGGCGGCAGAATTCCGGCGCCAAGCAAGGACTCCATGCTAATGTTGCCTTTTAATTGCAAATCGGTATTTGTATAAACCCGACCCGGCGGTAAAATGCAAAAAGGCAGGGCTGTTGCAGCCCTGCCTTTTTTAGTGTGCCGAGTACGCACAGCAGCTCGGCCCACATAAAAAAGGCCCCCGAAGGGGCCAGGAGCTCCTGGGCGGCATAAATCTGGAATTATCTCTCGCCGCGGCCCGGCAGAGGTTCGGCCGACATGCGCTGTTTCACCATGTCGATGTTCAACTTGATCAAGGGCTCCAAATCCTGATTGCCGGTTCCCCCAGACACAGGTTTGAAGGCCAGACAGATGCCATTCACCTGGCAGACCCGGTTGACCGCAACCATGAAGCCTTTGGACCGGGGCAGCGCTTGATTCAGGTAGGTGTCGGCTTTGTCGAGTTTATTCATCTTAACCATGACCGCGGCCTTGTTGTTCAGGGCCAGGGGGTTGCCGGGATCCTTGGCCAGGATCGTATCCAGCATTTTGTCGGCTTCTTTGAATTTCCCTTTTTCAATCATATCAAAGCTCTTGATGAGCATGGCGCCCACGTCCATCTCTTTCTCGACCTTTTTCTTGGCCGCGAAAGCCGTTCCCAGCCCGAGCAGGGACAGGGCCAACACAATAACCAGGACAGTTACCCACGTCCGTTTCATATATCCCTCCCTCAATGTTATGATGGCAAAATAATGATTTTAGCCGCCCTGACGCAAACATAAGGGTTTTTCGGCAGGATGTCAATATTTTTGCGGGGTACAAAAGATTTTCATTCCTTCAGGCGGGGGTCGATGGCTTCCCGGATGCCTTCCCCCAAGAGGTTGTAGCTCATGACCGTCAGCAGGATGGCCAAACCCGGAAAGAAGGAGAGCCACCAGGCGATCTCGATGTTGTCTTTGCCCGCGGTGAGGATGTTCCCCCAACTGGGGGTGGGGGGTTGAACCCCAAGCCCCAGGAAGCTCAAGGCGCTTTCCGTCAAAATGGCCCCGGCCACCCCCAGGGTGGCGGAGACCATCACCGGGGCCAGGGCGTTGGGCAGCAGGTGCCGCCAGATGAGGCGGGCGTCGGAGGCCCCCAAAGCCCGGGCCGCCACCACGAACTCCCGTTCTTTTAAGGAAAGAAATTCCGCCCGCACCAGCCGCGCCACTCCCATCCAGCCGGTGAGCCCGATGACCGCCATGATGTTCCAGATGCTGGGCTCCAAAAGCGCAATCACCGCCAGGATGAGGAAAAACGCGGGGAAACAGAGCATCAGATCCACCAACCGCATGAGGAGCTGATCCACCCAGCCGCCGTAATAGCCCGCCACGGCCCCGATGAGCAAACCGATCAACGTGGCCAGCCCCACGGACACGAAGCCCACCTTCAAAGACACCTGAGAGCCGAAAATGATGCGGGAGAGCACGTCCCGGCCCAAGGGGTCGGTGCCCAAGAGGTGCTGCCCGTCGGGGGGCATGAGCACCGCCTTCAGATCGATGAAATTGGGGTCGTAGGGCGCGATCCAGGGAGCCAGCAAGGAAACGGCAAACAGCCCGGCCACCAGGGCCAGCCCCGTCATGGCCAGGCGGTTGCGCTTGAAGCGCGCCCAGAATTCTCGTCTTTTCATGGGTTTTCGGTTTTCGGTTTTCGGTTTTCTGTAAGAGACAAACGCATCGAGTCACCCGGCAGCCATTTTTCTAAGGCTATCTTGCGCATATCCAAAGAAAAATCCGGCTCGATTTCTGAATATTCCGACTTGGTTCGCATCACCGCCCTCCCCGAATTAACCGGAAACAGAAAACCGAAAACAGAAAACTCCCCCCTCACCCCGTCCTGATCCTGGGGTCCACCAGAGCGTAGCCCACGTCCGCGCAAAGATTGCCGAACAGGGTGAGCACCGCGCCGATGACCAGCTCCCCCATGACCAGGGGGTAGTCCCGGGCCATGACCGCGCCGTAGAAGAGCTGGCCCATGCCGGGAATGGCGAAGATGGACTCGAAGATGACGCTGCCGCCGATGAGCCCCGGAACCGACAGCCCCAGGATGGTGATCACCGGCAGCAGGGCGTTTCTAAGCGCGTGTTTGAAGATCACCACCCGCTCCGGCAGGCCTTTGGCCCGGGCCGTGGTGATGTAGTCCTGGCGGATGACCTCCAGCATGTTGGCCCGCATGTACCGGGACATGCCCGCCAGTCCCCCGAACGCGGCCACCAGCACCGGCAGGGTCACATGGGCCGCCAGGTCCTGGAGTTTCTGCCAGAAGGTGAATTGGGAGAAATTCATGGAGGTCAGCCCGGAGATGGGCAGCCAGTCCAGATAGACCCCGAAGAACATGATGAGCAAGAGCGCCAGCCAGAAGGTGGGCATGGCAAAGCCGAAGAACACCAGCAGGGTGGTGGCCCGGTCAAAGATGGAGTGGGGATGCACCGCAGCCAGGACCCCGATGGGTATGGCCACCAGCAGAATGATGATGAGGCTCAGGAGATTAAGGCTGAGGGTGACCGGGATGCGCTCCTTGATTTTGTCCCACACCGGGCGCCGGTCCGGGGAGAAGGACAACCCGAAATCCAGGAAGGCCAGACGTTTGATCCAGTCCCAGTACTGCACCGTCAGGGGCTTGTCCAGCCCGTACAACTCGATCAGACGCTTCTGGGCCTCCAGGGAGGCCTTGGGGTTCATGGTGGTCTGCATATCCACCGGAGTCCCCGGGGCCAGATGAATCACCGTAAAGGACACCAAGGTGATCCCCAGGAGCATGGGGAGCATGAGGCCCAGTCGTTTCAGGATATAAATCCACATGGTTGTAAAGACGGTTTTCAGTTTTCGGTTTTCGGTATCAATATGGGGTGGGCACCGTGCACCATATTCATTTTCATCATTTATGGGTTAGCCCAGGGCAGTTAATGTAGGGTGCGCACCGCGCACCATATTCCTGTTCCCCAACTCCTGTCCTGAAAAGTTCAAAGTTCAAGGTTCAAGGTTCGAAGTTCAAAGTTAGGAGTATGCCCATCAGGAATTTTCCATAATTTAGGGGTGGGCTAAAGGCCCGTTAATAACTGTTACGAAAAGTTCGTGGGGTGGGCCTTTGCGCCCGCCGTCCTTAAACCCTTCATTCTTCCCGGCCCGAAGCCCGTTTCAGGGCCTTAAGGAGCTCCGGGGCCACCTTGAGTCCCAAGCCCTGAGCCGCATGCACATCGGCCCAGGCCTGGTCATATTGTTGCTGATAAGTATAGATCAAGGCCCGATGCTCATAGGAGGCGGCGTACTTGGGATTAAGCTTCAGGGCCTGGTTGAAATCCCGGAGGGCCTGGTCAAACTGTCCCTTTTCCCCATAAGCCAACCCCCGGAAGTCGTAAACCTCCACAAATTTGGGGTCGATCTTCAGGGCCGCATGGTAATCCGCCATGGCCCGGTCCGGGAGACCCTGATTCTTATAAGACAGCCCCCGGTTCTTGTAGGCCAGGGCGTAATCGGGATTGATCTTGATAGCCTGGGTGAAATCCGCGATGGCTTGATCATAGAGGCGCTTTTTGGCATAAGCAAAACCCCGGTTGTGGTAAGCCGTGGCATACCGGGGATTGGCGGCGATGGCCTGGGTGTATGCTGCGATGGCCTGGTCCGCCTGACCTTGCTGGAGATAGGCATTGCCCTGCCGGAAAAGGGCCTCCGCATCCTCCGCGGCCGCGGCCGCGGCCGCCGGAAGCCCCCAGAGACACACCATCATAACGCAGAGCATCCACGGTCTCATGCAAAAGGGCCTCATTTCTTCTCCTCCAAGGCCGTATGGATCAGGGTGCGCAGGTCGGCCATGGCCTGTCCGTAGGTTTTTTTCTGATTATTATTGGTCTTATTATTAAAAATCGCGGTGCCGGCCACAAAGACCTCGCACCCGGCCCGGGCCACTTTTTCCACGGTGTCGTCGTTAATCCCGCCATCCACCTGGATCAAGATCTTCCGGCCTTGTTGATCGATGAGCCTCCTCAGGGCCGCGATCTTGGGAATCGCTCCGTCGATGAACTTTTGCCCCCCGAACCCGGGGTTCACCGACATGATGAGCACCATGTCCAGTTCATCCAGGACGTGGTGAATCGCCTCCAGGGGCGTGTGTGGGTTCAAGGCCACCCCGGCCCGGCAACCCACCTGGCGGATCTGCTGGAGCACCCGGTGCAGGTGGGTGCAGGCCTCGGCCTGGACGGTGATGATATCGGCCCCGGCTTTCTTGAAATCCTCAATATAGCGCTCGGGCCGGTCGATCATCAGGTGAACGTCGAAGGGCAGGTCCGTATAGGGGCGGATGGCCTCCACCACCACAGGCCCGAAGGTGATATTGGGGACGAAGTGGCCGTCCATGACGTCGAGGTGGATCCAGTCCGCGCCCGCTTGGGCAACCTGGCGGATTTCTTCGCCCAACCGGGCGAAGTCCGCGGAGAGAACGGAAGGCGCAATCAAGGCCATAATTTGCCTGCCTGGGTATTGGGTTAATGGTTCCTAAGAAGGTAACTTAGCGCAATCGGCCCTGGGATGCAAGAGGTCTGGCGCTCATGGAGTCGCCCCTTTCCACCAAGGGGCGCAACCCCTTGTACCGTTTTCGGTTTTCGGTTATCGGATTTCGGTTAAAAAGACCGGGGGTATCAGCCATTTGAAACTTACTACGCGGAGCGTAAAATATGGCGTCTCGATGTAGGGGCGGGTTTAAAACCCGCCCCTACGTTGCCCATAACCGATGCAATACCATTAATGCTCCGAGTAGTAAGTTTGTTGCCTTGCAAAAAGAACTTGAGAGCTCTTCGAAAAGCCATTTTGTCATCCTGAGCGAAGCGAAGGATCTAGTATTTACTTATAGTTACGAGATTCTTCGGTCGCTTCGCTCCCTCAGAATGACAAAAGCGGGGACTTTCGCAGAGGTCTCAACTTGGTATTACCTGCTTTCTCCTTCATTAAGAGTAGGCGCATTCCGCCCAGCCAAGAACTGCGAGGAGGCGATTAGCCCTTGACAGCCGGGGCCGTCTGGACCATAACGAAAGTAAATCAGCCCCGGATAAACATCTGGAAAAGGAGTTGACGGCCATGAGACTCCGTTTAGCTGCCGCCCTGATCTGCCTGTGCCTGTGGCCTAATTCGGCCCCGGCTCAGCCGCCCGAAACCCCCCAACCCCTGGAGTGGCGGGGGAGCCACTCCATCCAGAAAACCCCCCTGGCCCGGCTGATCACCAGCGAGTCCCAATGGCGCGACCTGTGGCGCGGCTTGCTGGGCGAGGCGGTTAAGGCGCCGGCCCCGGTGGATTTTCGCGACTACGTGGTGGCCGTGGTGTTCCTGGGAGAGCGGAGGACCGGCGGCTATGGGGTGGAATTTCCGGAGCCTTTGATCTATGAGAAGAAAATGGTGATCCTTTATAAAGAGCGCCGGCCCGGGCCCAACAGCTTCGTTACCCAGGCCCTGACCCAAACCTATCATATCAAGGCATTTAAACGCCTCCCCGGCTTGGAGGTTTCCCTGGCCCGGGCAGAGGATTGAGGAAGCCCGCAAAGAACCGGGGCAGGCAATAATCATAAGGGGCGCCGGGCACGCCCTTGTACGGCGGCAACAGGCCGCCCTATGGTTGCCTGGATCCAAAATTCCGTCTGGGCCGGTCTCCTTGCCGAGCAGTTGCTCATGAGCCGTTGGCTCAGCCGTAAGCCATGAAAATTTGGACCGGAGGCCCACCGGTGTTAGAACAGCCTTTGGAAGGCTGTTCCACATCTTCCCATTTGGGGGAAGCCTGACACCAAAAAACTCAAAACTCGAAATTTTTCAGGGCAGTCGCCCACGGGCCTTTGGCTCTCTCCAAAAGCATGGAAAGGGGCGCGCTTTTATTGGTGCGCAGTGCGCACTCTGCATTTTTTACTGGTAACTGGTAACTGGCCACTGGCAACTTTTCTAAGCAGAGGTCCCAAGTATCTCACCCTGACCGCTTTAGTCCCCAAAGAATCTTTCCAGGCAGGCTCGCATCTCCCCGATCTGCTCCGGTGTAAACCACTTAATTTCCGGGTCCGCCCTGAACCAGGTGAGCTGGCGCTTGGCGTAGCGCCGGGTGTCCCGCTTTAAGAGTTCCAGGGCCTCCTCCCAGCTCCAGCGCCCCTGAAGAAAGTTGATGAGATGGCGGTACCCCAGGGCCTTAAAAGGCTTCAGGTCCGGGGGGTAGCGCTCCAGCAGCCCCTTAACCTCATCCAGCCAGCCCGCGGCCAGCATGGCCTCCACCCTTTGCTCGATGCGCCGGTACAGCTCCTCCCGGGGGAGCCGCAGCCCCAATTTGATGACCTCATAGGGGCAGTCCCGGAAGCGGTGGGCGTTAATCAGCCCGGACAGGGGCTTCCCGGTGGCGGCCATGACCTCTAAGGCCCTGAGCACCCGGTAGGTGTCGGCGGGCTGCAGGCGGGCCGCGGTGGACGGGTCCAGACGCTGCAGACGTTCATAAAGTGGGGTCAGACCCTCCTGGGCCAGTTCCTGCCTAAGACGGGCGCGCCCTTCCGGGTCCCGGGCGCCTTGGGGAAAGAGGCCGTAGAACAGGGCCTTGATGTACAGTCCGGTGCCCCCCACCACCAGAGGCGCAACACCCCTGTGGTGCAGTTCTAAGAGCGCGGCCCGGCCCTCTTGCATATAGCGCGCCGCGTCGTACGGCTCCGGCGGGTCCGCCACGTCCACCAGATGGTGGGGCGCCCTGGCCCGCTCCTTGAGGGTGGGTTTGGCGGTGCCGATGTCCAGCTCCCGGTAAACCTGAAGGGAATCGGCGTTGACGATCTCCGCGCCCAACCCCGCGGCCAACTCCAAAGCCGCGCCGGTCTTGCCCGCTGCAGTGGGGCCGATAAGGACGGCAACCCTGGGTTTTGGGGGTATGGGAATTGCTGCGGCCATTAATACCGTTTTCGGTTTTCGGTTTTCGCTTTTTGGTCAAAAACCATCAAATTTGTAATAGTTTATAGCAATAACGGGTCGCGTTTGAAAGCGAACTCGGTATAACTGGATTTTATCCCATAAAAGGGAAAACGGGAAGCGGGAAGCGGGGGACGCGGAGACACGGGGACACGGAGAAACGGAGACACGGAGACGGGGGGACGCGGAGACACGGAGAAGGGGAGAATATTAAAGATAGGCTCTATTGGTTCTCGTTCTCAAGCTGAGTTGGGGGGAAGGAAAAAAGGGCGAATGAGGGTGAAGTAAATAATCACTTCTTTTCTCCGTTTCCCCCCGTCCCCCCGTCCCCCCGTCCCCGTTTCTCCGTGTCCCCGTTTCCCCCCGTCCCCCCGTCTCCGTGTCCCCCCTCCCCTCCCCTCCCCCCTAATTCCTAGGGCGGCGGAAGCTGTGGCGGATATCGCCGTAAGGGATGAGGCGCCACAGGGGCCGGCCGTGGGGGCAGTGGGAGGATACCGGACTCTCATCCAGATCTTTCAGCAAGGCCTGGATCTCCTCCCGGCCCAGGGGCTGCCCCGCCTTGATGGCCCCATGGCAGGCCATGAGCGTCAGGGTCTGCTCCGCGACCTCCTGGGGCCCGGCGTGGCTCTTCATGGGGGCCAGGGCCTCGATGATGGACAGGGCCACGGCCTCCACATCGGCCTGGGCCAGGCAACCCGGCGCCGCGGTGATGAGGAAGGAGGCCCCGCCGAAGGGCGAGAGCTCCAGGCCCGCCTGGGCCAGGGCCGCGAGGTTATCCTGCACCCAGTCCGCCTGGGCCGGTCCCACTTCAATGACCCGGGGAAACAGCAGGGCCTGCCGGGAGGTTGGGGCGCGGGACTTCAGGGATTCATACAAGATGCGTTCGTGGGCCGCGTGCTGGTCGATGATGACCAACCCTTCGGCGCCCTGGGCCAAGATATAGGCGGCCTGAAGCTGGCCCAGGACCATGAGGTCCTGAAAGCGAAACCGGGCGCCGCCCCGGGGGGGAATCGGGACCGCGTCCGGCGCCGGGGGGTGCATCTCCTGGGTAGAGAAGGCCGGCCAGCTTTCCATGGAGACCGGAGCCGGGGCCCGCGAGGCAAAATTGAGCCCGGCTTCCTGGACCTGGGGGAGTTCCTGGGGCTGCCAGGTTACCCGGTACGCCGGCAGGGCTCCGGAAACGCCCAGCCCCTGCTTCAAGGCAGCTAGGAGCAGGCCGTACACCCGGCCCGGGTCCTGAAAGCGCACCTCCGTCTTGGCGGGATGGACGTTTACATCCACCCGGTCCAAAGGCGCGCTGAGCAACACCACTGCGGCGGGATGCCGTCCCCGGGGCATAAGCCCCCGATAAACTTCCTTTAAGACCGCTCCCAGGATCTTGTCCTGGACCACCCGGCGGTTGACCAGCAGCGCCTGGAAGCGGCGGGAGGCCAGGGAAAAGTCGGCATCCCCCAAAAGCGCCGCCACCTGCCAGGGACCGTCTCCCAGGGAGGCCGCCAGCATCCGGGCTGCCAACTCCGGGCCGAAGACGTCCGCCACCCGGTCCTTGAGGCTCACAGCCCTGGCCGCGGCCAGCAAGGTCCGGGGCCCGGCCCTCAAATGAAACGCCACCTCCGGATAACCCAGGGCCAGGTGCCGCAGGGTTTCCACAATATATGCCTGTTCCGCGTCCTTGCTCTTCAGGAATTTACGCCGGGCCGGGGTGTTGAAGAAGAGTTCCTCCACCTTCACCTGGGTGCCCACCGGCGCGGCCCCCGGAGCGGACTCCATAAGCTCCCCGGCCCTCACCGCCAGGCGGTGGCCGTGGGGCGCGTTTAAGGGCCGGCTTAAGAGTTCCAGGCGGGAGACCGCGGCGATGCTGGGCAGGGCCTCGCCCCTGAACCCCAGGGTGGTGAGGTTAAGGAGGTCGGATTCCTCTTCAAGCTTGCTGGTGGCATGGCGCTTAAGGCTCAAGGCCGCCTCTTCCGGGGTCATGCCGCAGCCGTCATCCACCACCCGGATGAGGCGCCGGCCGCCCTCCTCAATTTCCACGGTGATATTGGCGGCCCCCGCGTCCAGGGAGTTTTCCACCAGTTCCTTGACCACCGCCGCGGGGCGGCTGATGACCTCGCCCGCGGCGATTTTGGCGGCTACCGCCGGGGTCAGGAGGCGAATGCGGCCCATGCAATCCCCTTGCCTTGTGGAGTGCCTTGGTTTAAGATGGTTTCTAAGGAGGGCTGTGCTCCGGTTCTTCTTACCCGCCCCGCCGGTCGTGTAGACGGCCTTCTTCCGGCCCGCGGGGCATTTTTGGCAGTTAGCAGTTAGCCCTTAGCGGTTAGCCGATAAAGTTGTCTTTTGGGTTAGCAGTTTATTTTAATATGCATCCGGATAATGAATATAAAAAACTGATTTTTTCTGCTAACAGCTACCAGCTCAATATACCACAAAACCACCCCAAACGGGAGGCGGACCATGGGTCGGGAAAAAGATGTGCACCCCCTTTCTCCCCGGGATGAACTCATCCTGAAGGCGGCCAAGGAGATCGTGGTGAAATTCATCGAAGTGGGGCGCGTCTCGCCGGCCTCCTTTACCGATACCTTCAACCTGGTCATCGACACGATTCGGCAATCTCTTAAGGCCTAGCGTTGGTTCACGGGCCTTGGGCCCACCCGTAATCATGAAAAGTGGGAGAATTGATGGTGGGCCTACATCGGCGGGCACGGAGGCCCGCCCCACGAACTTGAAACTCGAAACTCGAAACTTTTTGTAACAGCCTGCTGTTGGATTTGGATTATGAGGAGGATTTCCAGGCCGCGGTGGACGCCAATTTTGTGGGCACCGGGAAAGGCGGGCTCATCGAGGTCCAGGCCGCGGGCGAGGCCGGGCCTTTTCACCCGGAGAAGCTCCCCCAAATGCTGGAGCTGGCCCAAAAAGGCATGGCCCGACTCACCCGGATTCAGGAGGCCGTTTTAGCCCCATGTCTCGCCTTAACCTGGTGATGGCCAGCCGCAATCCCGGCAAGGTGCGGGAATTGAAGTCGATTTTACGTGACCTGGATTTGACCCTCCTCAGCCTCACGGACTTTCCGGAGTTGCCGGAGATTCCCGAAGCAGGGGCGACCTTTAGGGAGAATGCCGCGGCCAAGGCCCGGGGAACCGCCAGGTTAACCGGACTGCCGGCCCTGGCGGACGACTCCGGCCTGGAAGTGGAGGCTTTGGGAGGCCGCCCCGGGGTCTTATCCGCCCGCTACGCCCAGGATCGCACCCACCCGGCGGCGCCCACGGATCAGGACAACTGGCGCAAGTTGATAGAGGAGTTGCAGGGGGTCACCTGGGAGCAACGCCGGGCCCGGTTTGTGTGCGAAATCGCCCTGGCCCTGCCCGACGGCCGGCTGTTCACCGCCCGGGGGGAATGCCCCGGGATCATCGCGTATGAACCTAAAGGCTCCCAGGGGTTCGGTTATGATCCGGTCTTCTGGGTGCCGGAATTCGGCCGCACCATGGCCGAGTTGGGTCCGGAAAGGAAAAACCGCATCAGCCACCGGGCCCGGGCGCTTGCCGCGCTGCGGGAGATGCTCGCCGGCCTTAAGGATGAGCTGGGAGGAGGGACCAGCAGTGAGCGGTGAGCAGTAACCAGTGAGCAGTGAGTAGTGAGCTATCAACGCAACCCTCAAATCAAAAAAACAGAAAACCGAAAACCGTCTTTACCTCGGGACGTGGCGCAGCCTGGTCAGCGTGCCTGCCTTGGGCGCAGGAGGTCCCCGGTTCAAATCCGGGCGTCCCGACCATCCTTGGCCGTTTATGAAACTGCGGTGATGCGTATGCCGGGAGGGGATTGGCCCCATCCGGCCGGCCTTGCCCACCCCCTCAAGTTGCCTCCCGAAGATTCGTCGGAGTGCATAGAACGCCCCCTACTTGGGCGGGGCCGGAGGCTCGGCCCACAAACTTGAAACTATAAACTTCTCAACGCAGTTCCTCATGGGCCTTGGGGCTCACCCACAAATCATGAAAAGTTTGGTGGCACAGGCTTTCCAGCCTGTGCGTGGACACCCGAGGGCGGGTGTCCTACACAAGCTAACATAAACTTTTCAGAACAGAAAACCGCAGACTCCAAATTTTTTAGCGCCGGATTAACCCCCCCTACCTGGAAATTTTTCCTTCCATACGCTTGATTTGCCGGAAAAGGTGTATATTTTTCTTTCTGGAAGGAGACACTGCATGGCGCTAATCGAGAAGATTCCCGGAGGCTTCCGGGTGGACGGCCTGGAGCTGCGCCGGGGAAAATGCGGCTGCGGCGGTATGGGAGGCGATTGCTGCTTTACCTACTCCAAGGTGACCCACCAGGGAACCGTCTTTAATTACGAAGGCAAGGCCACGGCGCCTTCCACTAATAACAACTATGAGTGGGGTTACCGGGTGCGCTCCGGGGACGCGGCGGTATCCGTAACCATGATTGACACCCGGGATAATAAGGACTTTTTCTCCGGCTGTTATCCGCCTCCGGTGTCGGCCTGGAAGGACAAGGGCTGGGAAGTGGAGGAGGAATTCGAAAGACCGCTGCCGGAGGCGGGAGATTGAGCAGCCGGCAGTTAGGGTCCGGCCAATAAGGCCCGGTATTATAGGCTCCCGTATGCATACGCCTTAACCAAGATCTTTAATTACCCAAAAGGAGAATCACCATGTGTAATTGCGGTTGCACCCAAAAAGACACCCCCCAGGCGGTTCCGCCCTCTCCGGAGGAAAACCAGCGGTACGCCTGTTTCCAGTGCAATGCTTCCAAGGAGGCGGCCTCCCAGGAGCCGGTCCCGGAGTGTTGCGGCAAAAAGATGCAGGAAATGGACTAACCCCGGCTTTGGTTCGGCGCCCTGTAAAGCTCAAGGGTTCGTGACGGGGGCAAGGCCGGGGCTGCAAGCAGGTCCGGGGTCCCCCTGAAATATGGTTATCATCCTAAAGGGGCGGTGCGCGCACCGCCCCTTTAGTTTTGGCCGGATTTTCCTATGGAATTTTGCAAGAGGCCCGAAGGTTTGGGAGCTTATACCAAGTTGAGACCTCTGCGAAAATCAGCTGTTACACAATGAAACAAAACTCAGGGAAAAAATCTGGTGGCACAGGCTTCCAGCCTGTGCAAAAAATCTTGATTTACCAAAGAGTTACCCACAGGCTGGAAGCCTGTGGCACTTTTTTCTTTTCCTTTGAAGCTGATTTGTCATCGCTCAAGCCATTTTCGCAGAGGTCTCAAGTTCAGTTTCGGATACAACCCACGCTATGGCTAACTTATTGATAAGCCAATTTCTTTTAACCGAAAACCGATAACCGAAAACGGTATTAACCGGCCGGCCGTCAAAACAGCAGGAAAAAGCCGTTTACCATGTAAACCATGCCCCAGACCCCCAGGATCATCCCCCCGTACCACATGCGCCGCTTTTTGATCAGCGCGCCCACCGCGGACATCATAATGGCGATCTGCAGGATCATCACCGCTAAGGAAAAGGCGCCGTTGTGCCGCTGGAACAGGTCCTGCTGCGCTTGGATACTCTCCGCCTCTTTGCGGATTTCTTCCTTTTCCCGGCCGTAGCGCCCGATCTCTTCTTCGTAGCGCTTGAGATTATCCGTCACCCATCTTTGCACCTGGGGATTTTTTGAATCCAGTTTCATTACCTGCAGCAGGTCCCGGTTCAACCGGTAGCTGTTCTCTCTATTGGCCTTGGCCTGGTAATGCCCCCACTTGTTGGCCTCCCTGGTGGTGGACAACTGCACCTTGGTGGAGTAGCTGGAGGCTTTTAGAGACGAGATGGCGGCGCACACCGCCAAAATCGTGGTGGTCAGGGCCACCCATTGGATCCAGGTTTCTTTTGCCGGTTCAGCCATGAGACCTCCTGAAGACTTGATGATTGCCGGACCAGGAATTTATCCGGGGCAACGGTAATCGGGGGAGGCAGCTTTCAGCTTACAGCTGTCAGCAAACAGCAGTAAGCAGCCGGCAGTCAGTGGTCAGGGTATGGAGCGTTCAGACTCGAATCAAAAAAAACCAAAAGCTGATAGCTGTAAGCTAACCTGCTATTCCTCCAGCCTCCCCCCAAAAAACTCGCTCCCGCGACAGCCCTAATTTACCATCATCGGGGTTAATGGGCAATCCTTATGAAAAGCGGAGATTTTTTGAGCAACCAATCCGAGGCGCACCGTCTTGCCGGGGGAATCCGCCTGCCTGGGGCCTGGGCCCATGAGCTTCGGCCGGCTCTTTCCGGGTGGCCGCGCCGCTTAACTGAAGCCGTCAGCTTCACTCTCTTCCTCCTTGCCCATCATCGCCTTTTCAAGGTAAGATAGTTATGGTCATTTATAATCCCTTGACCTCCATAAACCTTGAAAATGTCCGGTTCTGCCAAGAGGCCGGGGGATTCGGGGTTACGGAAACTCGGGGCGCCGGAGCAATGCCGGCGGGCCGTGCCCTTCCTACACTCGGCGGCCCCAACCAAGAAGGAGTCGGGGCGCGGGGCGCACCCCACATATGCCGTTCCCCAACGGAGCTTGGAACCATGGAAATTTGCATCTTTTCAGTATTTAACAGAAAACAGAAAACCTTTCTAATTATCACCTGAACGGGAAAATCACCGAACCCATGCCGCCCTCGGAATTCGTTCATCTCCACGTGCACACCGCGTACAGCCTGCTGGACGGGGCCATCCGCATCAAGGACCTGCTGGCCCTGGCCCAGACCTACGAGATGCCCGCGGTGGCCATCACCGACCACGGCTCCTTATTCGGGGTCCTGGATTTCTATGAAAAGGCCCGGGCCGCGGGGATCAAGCCCCTGATCGGCTGTGAAGTCTATGTGGCCCCCGGTTCCCGCCAGGAAAAGAAAGGCAAAGGCGACACCCACCATCTGGTGCTGCTGGCGGAGAACAACCAGGGCTACCACAATCTCATCCAATTGGTGACCAGAGGCCACCTGGAGGGATTCTACTACCGTCCCCGGGTGGACAAAGAACTATTGCAGGAGCTCAACGGCGGCCTGATCGCCCTCACTTCCTGCCTCCACGGCGAAGTGGCCCGGCATTTTTTGGCCGGCGACACTCCCGGCGCTCAAGCCGCGGCCCGGGAGTATGCGGAAATCTTTCCCGGCCGGTTTTACTTGGAGGTCCAGGCCAACGACCTGCCGGAGCAGGCCAAGGTCAACGCCGCGCTCTTAGAGTTAGGCCCCCGGTGGGGCCTGCCGGTGGTGGCTACCAATGACGTACATTATCTACGTCCGGAAGACGCCCGGGCCCAGGACGTGCTGCTGTGCATCCAGACCGGCAAGACCGTCAACACCCAAGGGCGCATGAAGTTCAGCACGGACCAGCTCTATTTCAAATCTCCGGCGGAGATGGCCCGGGCTTTCCCCTATCCCGAGGTGCTGGCCAGAACTGCGGAGATCGCCCAGCGCTGCAACGTCACCCTGGATTTGGGCCAGCTCAGGTTTCCCGTGTTCCCATCGGCTCCCGGGGAATCCATGGAGGATATTCTTATAAGCCAGGCCCGCCAGGGATTGCAGGCCCGCCTGGCCGCACATCCCTCCTCGACTCACACCGAGGAGCAGTACCGGCAGCGCCTGGAATACGAGCTGGACCTGCTGGCCCGCATGGGTTTCGCGGGCTACTTCCTGGTGGTGGCCGACATCATCTCCCACGCCCGCCAGCAGCGGATTCCCGTGGGACCCGGGCGGGGTTCGGCCGCGGGCAGCCTGGTGGCCTACGCCCTGAGGATCACCGATTTGGACCCCCTGACCTACGGTCTCTTCTTTGAGCGCTTCCTAAATCCCGAACGGGTGAGCCCTCCGGACATCGACGTGGATTTCTGCTTTGAGCGCCGGGGGGAGATCATCGATTACGTGGGCAAAACCTACGGCTGGCCCAATGTGGCCCACATCACCACCTTCGGCAGCATGAAGACCCGCCAGGTGATCCGGGACGTGGGCCGGGCCTTGGAGGTGCCTTACCCGGAGGTGGACAAGGTCGCCAAGCTGGTGCCGGAAAAGCTCAACATCACCCTGGAGCAGGCCCTTAACTTGGAGCCCCGCCTCCGGGAGCTCAGAGACGCCAACCCCTTGGTGCAGGAGCTCCTCACCATTGCCGCGGCCCTGGAAGGGCTGCCCCGCCACGCCTCCACCCACGCCTCCGCGGTGGTCATTGCCGACCGCCCCTTGATCGAGTACCTGCCCCTGTACAAAGGCAACAAGGGTGAGCAGGTGACCATGTTCGACATGAAGGGCGTGGAGAAGGTGGGGCTGGTGAAATTCGATTTCCTGGGCCTGCGCACCCTGACGGTCATCGAGCAAGCCGGGCGCCTGATTCGCCGGCAGCACCAGGCCGACTTCGACATCCGGGCCATTTCCCTTAAAGACCCGGAAACCTTCGCCCTGCTCCAGGCGGCCAACACCGCGGGGGTCTTCCAGTTGGAAAGTCCGGGCATGCGGGACCTGATGGTGCGCCTCAAACCCAATGTTTTTGAAGACATCGTGGCCCTGGTGGCCCTGTACCGCCCCGGGCCCATGGAAAGCGGCATGTTGGACGACTTCGTCAAGCGCAAGCACGGGGAAGTCCCGGTGGAATACATGCTGCCGCAACTGGAGCCCATCCTCCAGGAGACCTACGGCATCATTCTCTACCAGGAACAGGTGATGCAAATCGGGGCGGCGGTGTCGGGTTACTCCCTGGCCGAGGCGGATATCCTCAGGCGGGCCATGGGGAAGAAAGAGCCCAAGGTCATGGCGGCCCAAAGGCAGCGGTTCTTATCCGGCGCGGCCGCCAAAGAGCTCCCCCGGGACAAGGCCGAGGCCCTGTTCAACCTCATTGAAAAATTCGCCGGGTACGGCTTCAACAAGTCCCACAGCGCCGCGTACGCCCTCATCGCGTATCAGACCGCGTTCCTCAAGGCCCATTATCCCCTGGAGTTCCTGGCGGCCCTGCTCAACTGCGAAATCACCCAGACCGCGTCCCTGGCCAAACATATCCTGGAGGCCCGGGAACAGGGAATCGTGCTCCTGCCCCCGGACATCAACCGGAGTCACCGGGACTTTACCGTGGAGGACGGCAAGGTGCGCTACGGGTTGGCCGGGGTGAAAAACGCCGGGGTGGGGGCCATCATGGAAATCCTGGAAGCCCGGAAGGCCGGCCGGTTTACCGGCTTTATGGACTTCCTGGAAAGGATCGGCCACACCCGGGTCAACCGCAAGGTCCTGGAGGCCCTGATCCAGGGGGGGGCCTTCGATGCGCTGCAACCCTCCCGGGCCCGCCTCATGGCCGGGTTGGATACGGCCATGGAGAAGATCAGCAACCTCAAGCGCCTCCAGGCCACCAAACAGATGTTCATGTTTGAGGGACTGGGGGCCGAGGCCCTGGACGACCTCCCCGACGTCCCGGAATGGGAGGAGTCCGTCAAGCTGGCCCGGGAAAAGGAAGCCTTGGGGGTCTATGTCACCGGCCATCCCCTGGACGCGTACCGGGCCCTGTTGAAATCCCGGTTCTCCGTCACCACCGCGGACCTGGGGGACCTGCCCGATGGCCGGGAAGTGGCCCTGGGAGTGGTGGTTACCGCGCTTAAGGAGAAGGTCAGCAAACGCGGCGGGCGCTTCGCGGTGCTCAGCGTGGAAGACCTGGCGGGCAGCGTCGAAGCGGTGGTCTATAGCGAGCTTTTCAACAGGTCCGCGGAGCTGCTCCACCAGACCAACCGGCCCCTGTGGCTCAAGGCCACGCTGGTCCACGAGGAAAAAGGCTCCAAATTGGTGGCCCAGGAGATCGGGCCTTTGGAGGCCGCGTTGCCCAAGTGGCCGGAGAGGTTGGATTTCCGCCTCCAGGCCGCCGGCCTCACCCAGGATAAACTAACGGCCCTGAAAGAGCTCCTCCTCAAGCATCACGGGCCTATACCCGCGTTCCTCCATTTCCTGGAACCAGGGCAAGAAGAAGCCCTCCTGGCCCTGCCCCCGGAACTCCACCTCACCCCGTCGGAAGACCTGGCCGCGGAAGTCAACCGCCTCTTCGACTACCCCGCCCTGAGCTGGTGAACTAACGTTTTTCAAGTTGGGACCTCTGAATAAGTGATCCGAAGTGAGGGCCGAGGGACCGGTAGGGGCGGGTTTTAAACCCGCCCCTACACTTCCCCCCAAGGCATTTTCCCGATAACTCCGGCGGACCATGGGCGAACCAGCTTCCGGGATTGCATCCGGGGTAGGAAATATGATAAGCTATTCTTGCAGTTAAACCGGCTTCGGCAAGAAGCCCAGGGAGACGTAATTCATGGCCCGAGTTACCATTGAGGATTGTTTGGAAAAAGTGCCCACCCGTTTCGGGCTGGTGCACCTGGCGGCCAAGCGGGTGCGGCAGATCTACCGCGGCGCGCCGGTGTTGGTCAAAGGCGACAATAAAGAGATCGTCATGGCCTTGCGGGAAATCGCCGCGGGGAAGATCGTGCCCTCCGAGCCCCTGACCATGCTGCCCGAGAAATAAACCTCCGGGAGGCGTATGCCGGGTGGCTGTGGTGGACTTGTATGTTTGTAAGTTCAAGGTTGAAAGTTAAAGATTCACCACCAAGACACCAAGGGCACGAAGATACACCAAGGTAATTTATTTGGGGGGTTGGTGGTTCACCACCAACCCCCCAGGATATTTTCTTAGTGTTCCTTGGTGTTCTTGGTGTCTTAGTGGTGAAATATCACCCCGGCAGGACCCCGTCACCCGCGCCGCGCCAGCACAGGATCGCTCCCTCTTCTTCCTCGCTATGGTCCGGCATCCAGATTTCCAATTCCAACTTCCAATCCAGCGGTGAAGGCCACTGGGTCGCGACCTGGGTTTGGGCAAATTCCTCCAGATTCCGGGAGGCCTTTTGCAATTCCTGGAAGTCGGTATCCGCGGCGCTCAGGCAAGCCTCCAGGAGTTCCACGAACCCTTCTCGCCAGGGGGGAACTCCAGCCTGGCCGCAGACCGCCTGCCATTCCTGGGCGTTCCGGCAGCCGGGCAATGCCACCTGCACCATCTTGATATCCGTCCACTGGGGCCATCCCCGGAGACTTAGGAATAGTGACCGGGAAGTGCGGCCCAGGAGCAGGGGGACCGCGGCCTCCTCCAGATACTCAGCCATGACCCGCTCCCAGAGGCGATAGCGGAGCTTGGCCAGTTCCGGGTCCACCATCTCTCCCACCCCGGGAACCGAAGCGAACGCGGGCTTCTCCTCCCAGGGCTCCGGGGCCAGAATCTCCCGCAACCAATCCTGCCCCTGGTCCACCAGCAGGAGTTGGGCCTCCTGGTCGGAGCTCATCTTCTCCAGTTGCCAGGCCAGGGACCAGGCCTGGGCAGAGACCGGTTTCCGGGCCGCCGGCTCTGCCTCCGGCTCGCCATATTGGCGGATGCTCTGAAGTAAGTCGCCCGTATCCTCCTGAGACTCCCGAAAGTCCGCATATGCCTGCCACTGCCGCAGCTCCCCGGGCTGATAACCCTTATATTCCTCAATGGAAGCCCGAGCATCCGGTGGCAACGGGATGCCTTGATAAGCCAACTGGGACGGCCACCCCGGAACTACTCCCACCTTCAGGCGGGGAAAATACAGGGGTAGGGTCCAGAATTCCTCCCGCCACGGCAGGATCACCGGAAAGGCCACAATCTGCCGGTCTGCACCCATAACCGCCTCCCTAAAGGAATAGCCCGGATCTCATCCCGGCCCTTCCCCTTCTTCTAAAAAAATTATTTGACACACACCTGCGGTAGGTTATTAATATCCCAGAAAACTGCGGGAGACAAGGGAGACTTGCCGGATTTAATGTCTCACGCCAAGACGGAAAAATGTGGAACCGCCGCCCCCGGCAGTTCTTATACCAAGTTCTGTTTCCAATGCAACCAACTTAAGTTTCAATTTGCTGATAATCCTGGTCTTTTTAACCGAAGACCGAAAACCGAAAACCGAAAACCTATTTTTAGGGAGGCGAATCATGGAACTGTTGGAAGGGCTGAAGACCAGAAAAAGTATCCGGGCCTTTAAAGACCAGGCCGTACCCCGGGAACTCCTTGTGCAGGTGCTGGAGGCCGCTAGTTGGGCCCCTTCCTGGGGCAACACCCAGCCCTGGGAGCTGGTGGTGGTGGGCGGGGATACGGTGAAACGCCTCACCGGGGAGTTGGTGGCGGCCTTTGAAGCAAAGACGCCGCCCAACCCCGACGTGCCCATGCCGGCAACCTTCCCCGACGACTACAAGGCCCGCTATATGGCCTGCGCCGCGGGGCTGTTCGGTAAGATGGGCATCGCCCGGGATGACAAGTCCAGCCGCTGGGCCCATATGGTGAACATGACCAGGGCCTTCGGCGCGCCGGTGATCATCTATGTGGTTTTTAGCGGGGAACTCACCGTGCCCTATACCATGCTGGATTGCGGGGCCATCATCCACGGCCTCTGCCTGGCGGCCCACGCCAAAGGCTTGGGGACCTGCATCGCGGCCCAATTGGCCCTGTACCCGGAGTTGGTGCGCAAGCATGTGCCGCTGCCGGACGGTCGCAAGCTGGTGGTGGGCATCGCCCTGGGCTATCCGGACCCCGAGGCCCCGGCCAACGCCTTCCGCACCGACCGGGAGCCGTTGGAGAAATGGGTAACCTGGTTGGGTTAAAGCGGGGTTTTCGGTTTTCGATGAAAACCTGATGAATCTCCCGGGGACGCCTGCTCCACATACATCCCTCAAGCCGGTATCCCGGACAGCTCCTCCACCAGATGCCGGCTTCGGGGACCGTGGCTGATGAAGGTCAGGTCCCGCCGGGACTCCCCGGTGACGGCCAGAAGCACCTCCAGGTGGTCTTCCGGCAGGAGTCCCTCCAGGCGTTCGGCCCATTCGATCACCGCCACCCGGGACCCGTAAAGGTACTCCTCCATCTCCGGCAGCATCTCCGGGGGCAGGGCCTCCAGGCGGTAGAGGTCGATATGCGTCAGGGCGCAGCGGCCGGGATATTCATGGGCCAGGGTAAAGCTGGGGCTGGCCACCGGCACCTGGGAGGGCACCCCCAACCCCTGGGCCAGGCCGTGGACGAACTCGGTTTTGCCGCTCCCCAACTCCCCTTTAAGGGCCACCACATCTCCGGGAGCCAGGAGTTTCCCCAGCCGGGCGGCCAGGGCCCGGGTTTCCTCGGGGCTGTTACTTCTAAAGTGGAATTCTTTCATTATGGTTGCCAGTTGCCAGCAGTCGGCAGTCGGCCATCAACTCACTCCCGGGGCAGCAGTTTATCAGTTTATCACTGATCACTGATCACTGATCACTGATTACTGGCAACCGGCAACTGGCAACTATCCCCGGGCCAGGGCCCGGATCAGGTCGATCTTGCCGATGATGCCCACCAGTTTGCCACCCTCCATCACCGGCAGGGTGTGGACCTTTTTGCGGTCCATGAGCGCGGCCACCTGGGAAACCGGGGTGTCCGGGGACACGGTTTTGGGGTCGGGGGTCATGACCTCCTTGACCGTGCTGCCCAGCATCTTTTCCAGGCGGTGGCGGAAGCCGGCGGGAGTTTCCAGAAAGATGCGCAGGTCAAAGAAATTGATGGCCGGGGGCAGTTCCAGGTCCCGGGCCCGTTGCACCAGGTCGCTCTGGGTGATGACCCCTATAAGGCGCCCGGCTTCATCCACCACCGGCATCCCGCTGATGCGGTGGGCATCCAACAACTCCGCCACCCGGGTCACCGACGCCTCCGGGGTGGTGGTGATCACCTCTATGGTCATGATATCACGCGCTGCAAGCATATTTCTTCCTCTGTGGCGGGAATGCCGCCGGATAGGAATTCAGTAAGCACTTCCGGAAAAATATCGATTAAATCTCCGGCGATGTGGCCGCGGCCGGCTTCGCCCATGAGGTAATCTGCGGCCAGGCCGTGGAGATAGGCCCCTAAGCGGGCCGCGTCCCAGGGGGTGAGGCCCTGGGCCAGAAAGCCGCCGATTATCCCCGTCAGGACGTCCCCGGTGCCGCCTGAGGCCAGGGAGGGGTTGCCCGTGGAATTGATACTGACCCGGCCGTCGGGCGCAGCCACCAGGGTCTGGGCGCCTTTTAAGACGATGATGGCCCCGAACCGCGCCGCGGCCTCACGGGCAAATTCCAGCCGGTTTCCCTGAATTTCTTTAGAAGTACACCCCAACAATCCGGCCATCTCGCCGGGGTGGGGAGTCAGGAGGCGTGGACCCGCGGCGTTCTTGAGAGCGTCGGTATGTCCCGCCAGGGCGTTGAGGCCGTCCGCGTCGATGACCGTGGTAAGGGGCAGCTCCTTGACCAGGCGCCGCACCAGTTCCTGGGTTTCCGGGTGGGTCCCCAGTCCCGGGCCTAAGGCCAGGGCGGTCTTGTCCGTTAGAAAGTCCTTGAGGACCGGCCAGGCCGCCAGCCCCAGGGCCCGGGCCCCGGGGGCCTCGGCCAGTGGCATGGTCATGGCTTCGGTGAGCTTCACCTCCAGGATGTCGTTGAGGCTGGCGGGAACCCCCACGGTCACCAGCCCGGCCCCGGCCCGCAAAGCCCCCTCCCCGGCCAGGGCCGCGGCCCCGGTCTTGCCTTCGGAGCCGGCCACCACCACCAGGTGGCCGAAAGAGCCCTTATGGGACGCAAAGGCCCGGGGGGGCAAAAGCCCGCGCAATTCATGGGCCTCCGCCAGCTCCACCGAGATTTCTTGGGCCAGAACCGGCGGGATGCCGATATCCACCTGCCACAGGCGGCCCACATAATCCCGCCCCGGCGGCAATATCTGCCCTAGCTTGGGCCAGCCGTAAGTCACCGTTACCGACGCCTCCACCGCCGCGCCCAGGGGCCGGCCGGTATCGGCGCACAGCCCCGAAGGGATATCCACCGCCAGGACCGGCGCGGGCAAGTCATTGATTCTTTCGATCCACGTGCGCATCAACCCCTGGACTTCGGCGTTGAGGCCGGTGCCCAGGAGGGCGTCCACCACCAGGCCGGCCCGGACCAGGCGAGGCATGATGGATTCCAGTTGGGCCTCCTCCTGGACCTCCACCCCTTGTTGGAAGAGGATTTCCAGGTTGACCCGGGCGTCGCCTCGCACCTGCTCCCGGCTCCCCAGGAGGAAGACGGCCACCGGCGCCCCGTGGTTGGCCAGGTACCGGGCCACCACGAAGCCGTCGCCGCCGTTATTGCCCCGCCCGGCCAGCACTGCCACCGCACCCGCCAAATGCGGGAATTCCCGCCGCAAAATCTGGTAGGTGGTGCGGCCGGCATTTTCCATGAGCGCTAAGGAAGGGATGCCCACCTCTTCGATGGCCCGGCGGTCCAACTCCCGCATTTGGGCGGCGGTGACCAGTTTCATGTCGGTTCCGGCTCCCTGGTTTTGTTTGAAAATGGTTTCCGATTTTTCAGTTTTCGGTTAAAGATTATCCGCAGATGTTTGCAGATTAACCGAAAACCGACAACTAACAACTAAAAACTAACAACTAACAACTAACAAAGGCGGCGCCGGGGCCGCCTTATAAACCGGTCAACGATTCCGGCTAAAAATGATAGGCCACCCCGGCCACTACCTTGTGGGCGTCAAAGTCCATCTTGGCGAGACTCGTACCCAAGACCACCTGCCCCGAAACGGGCGCTAAGATCTGCTGGCTTTCCAATTCGACGTTCCACTGTTTGCTGAATTTATACTCCACAAACGCGGAGACGTTTTTCAGCATCATATAACGAACCCCGGCCTGAAGTTCCAAGGAAAAATTCTTGGCGGAATCGGCGTCGGCATAGACCACCACAAAGCCCGGCCCGATGCCCACATAGGGCTGGAGCCTCCCAAAGGGCACATCCTGGTCCGGGAAGAAACCATAGCGGGCCATCAGTTTCAGGGATGAGGTCCATACATTGAGAGTTTGATTCATCATCTTCCCTTGGGGTAGGCCACGGCTAAGACTCACTATTTGCTCCCTAACATCGTTGCGGGTGAAATTGGTTTCCCCCTCCACTCCGAACCAGGGATAGCGGTTGCAGAAATAACCCAATTTTCCACCGCCCACTACCGCGGGCTGGTATTGCACATTCCCGGCCGTAACGGGTCCTCCGGGAATTTCCGTGAAATTCCAAGACGTGCTTTGGACAAAAGACGCGCCCAGAAATCCTCCCACATACATCTCGCCCGGGAGACGGTAACGCTCCCCGGTCTGGCCGGGCCGGTTGATCCACATACCATAAGCAATGGCCGTGACGCCGATTACCCCCGCAATGGGCGCAGCTATGGCTACGGCGGTTTCGCCTCCGCCGGCCAGGGCCTCTCCCCTGGGGCCAGGGACCAGCAGGCAAAGGGCCAAGGCCAAGACCCCAACACTTAACCCCACTCTCTTATGGGTGTTCCCCCCCTTAAACTTCATCGGTTTCCCCCTTAATGAAGTCCATTATTACATTATTTTTATAATTTACCTGCCATATTAAGAAAGATCAAGGCCGGATGTCAAGGAGGAAAAGGGGCGAAACAAAATCTTTTAGTCTGCATGCATCTGCGGAGGGTCTTTATCCGGGAGGTCCGGGATAATCATGTTGACTCCTATAACTGATATTGTTAAATTTTCATATTATATGTCCAGATTAGTGGTTATTGATTATGAAGCTGGCAATCTAACCAGCGTGGTCAGGTCCCTAAAGGCCCTGGGAGTGGCGGGGGAGGTGACTCAGGACCCACGAGTGGTTAAGCATGCTACGCGCCTCGTGTTCCCCGGGGTGGGGGCCGCGGGCAAGGCCATGGCAACCCTCCAAAGGCTGGGGCTGGATCAAGCCCTGGAGGACTGCTTCCAGGCCGGTATTCCCATCCTGGGCATCTGCCTGGGGGCCCAGATCATTTTAGAACACAGCGAAGAAAACGACACTCCCTGCCTGGGTTTGCTGCCGGGCCGCACCAGGATGCTGCCCCTGAAGCCCGGTATAAAGATTCCCCACATGGGGTGGAATAAAGTCCGGTTCCTCCGGAGCCATCCGGTTTTTCAAGGTCTGCCGGAAACTGCCGAATATTATTTTGTCCACAGTTATTATCCCGACCCTCAGGAGACCATGGTTTTGGGGCTCACGGACCACGGCATGGAGTTTCCCAGCGCCCTGGGCCGGCGCAACCTGGTGGCCACCCAGTTCCACCCGGAGAAAAGCGGGCGCTACGGGCTCCAGCTCCTTAAAAATTTCCTGTCCTGGGACGGTTCCGATGTTGAGTAAAAGGATTATTCCCTGTCTCGACGTCCGGGACGGCCGCACCACCAAGGGCATAAAATTCCAAAACAATGTGGATATCGGGGATCCGGTGGTCATGGCCCGTCTGTATTACGAGGCCGGGGCCGATGAACTGGTATTTTACGACATCACCGCGTCCAGCGACCGGCGGGATATCATGATTGAGGTGGTGCGCCGGGTGGCCGCGGAGATCTTTATCCCTTTTTCCGTAGGCGGCGGCATTCGCACTCTCCAGGACATGCGCGCGGTGCTGTTGGCCGGAGCCGAAAAGGTCAGCGTCAATTCCGCGGCGATCCTGAACCCCGCCATCATCTCCGAAGGGGCCCAGGCCTTCGGCAGCCAGTGCATCGTCTTGGGAATGGACGTGAAACGGGTAGCTCTTTCCCGCATCATTCCCTCGGGCTATGAAATGGTGATCCACGGCGGCCGCACCCCCATGGGAATCGACGCCTTGTGGTGGGCAAAGGAAGCGGTGCGCCTGGGAGCCGGGGAAATCTGCCTCAACTCCATCGACGCGGACGGCACCCAGGAGGGATATGAACTCACCCTGACCCGCCTGATTTCCGAAGCCGTGCCCATTCCCGTGATTGCCTCCGGCGGCGCCGGGGTCCCGGATCACTTATACCAGGTGCTCACCCAGGGCCGCGCCGACGCCGCGCTCATTGCTTCCATGGTTCACTACGGCACGTACACCATACAAGAAATCAAGGAATATCTCAGCCCGCGGGGCGTCCCCGTGCGCCTTACCTGGTGACCCGGGCAAATCCCGGGACGAAGTTCAGGAGCAGCGTGGATCATCAAGAAGAATTAGATTTCCAGGAATTGCCGGAAATCCTGGAGCCCGAGGTGGCAGAGGAGGTCGAGGAAGCGGCCCTGCCGGTGCCCGCCGGGCTGGACCTGGTGCAGCGTTATATCCGGGAAGCCAACCGCTTCAAGCTTCTGACCCTGGAAGAAGAAAAGAGCTTGACCGCCCACTATCATGAGACGGGAGACCAGGACGCAGGTTATAAATTGATCACCAGCAACCTGCGCCTGGTCATCAAGATCGCCCTGGAATTTCAGAAATACTGGATGAAGAATCTCCTGGACCTGATTCAAGAAGGCAATATCGGCCTGATGCACGCCATCAGGAAATTTGACCCCTACCGGGGGATCAAGCTGTCTTATTACGCCTCTTTCTGGATCAAGGCATATATCCTGAAATTCATCATGGACAACTGGAAGCTGGTGAAAATCGGCACCACCCAGTCCCAACGGAAGTTATTTTATAACCTGAGGCGAGAGAAGGAAAAACTCAGGGCCCTGGGGTTTGAGCCCGGCCCCAAACTCCTGGCCGAAGCCCTCCAGGTCAGGGAGGAAGAAGTCATCGAAATGGACCAGCGCCTGGGCGGCTGGGAACTCTCCCTGGATGCGCCGTTAAGAGAGGGTTCCGACGAATACCACAAGAATTTCCTGCCCTCCACGGAACCCCAGGTGGAGGAACTCCTGGCCCGAAACGAGTTGAAAGTAATGTTCCGCCAAAAACTGGGGGAGTTCCGCCATGAACTGAATGGGAAGGAATTGGACATCCTGGACCTGCGCCTGCTGGCGGAAAAGCCCTTGACCTTGCAAGAAATCGGGGCCCGCCACCAAATTTCCCGGGAGCGGGTCCGCCAGATCGAAGACCGTTTACTCAAGCGCTTGCGTCATTTTCTGCAAAGCTCCATCCCCGATTGGGGGGATTACCACGGCCCCCTGGGTGATTAATCCGGTTTTTGGTTTTCAGTTTTCAATCTTGATGAAGTCGCAAAAAGTCTAAAATTCCCTCTCCCTTGATGGGGAAAGGCTGAGGTGAGGGGGGTCCCTGGACCGCTTTGATAATCAAGGGAACCGGGGTGCCGCGCCGATTAATAACTTAAAGGAATATTTTGTCGCTCATGATTTTTAGGAACCGATCTTGGTCCCGCGTCATGGCTCTCCTGGGGTGGGGTGGTTGTTTATGTCTGGTGGCGGCCCTGGGCGGGTGCGCCTCCCTGGCGCGGCTGGTAGGTTCGGAAGCCCCGGTTTCAAAAGCGACCGCGACCCCCAAAGGCCAGGCCTACTATCACTATTTAAAAGCCCAGCTCTATCTTTTAAGCGAGGATGCTGCCGGCGCCATCAAAGAATATGAAGACGCCCTCCAGCAGGATACCACCTCAGCCCGCCTGGAGATGGAGCTGGCCCTGCTTTATCAGCGTCAGGGGGATGCAAAAAAAGCCCTGGCACATGCGGAAAAGGCTTTAAAATTAGACCCCAAGCAGCCGGAAGTGTATTTCCTCCTGGCCGGCCTGCATGTGGGTCTGAACCAGCTCCAGGAAGCCACCCAGGAATATGAGCGCATCCTGGTGCTGGACCCGGACAACCGGGAGGCCCGGCTCTTCCTGGCGGCCCTCTATGCCCAGCAGCGTCAATTTCCCAAGGCCGTCCGGCTCATCCAGGAACTCCTGCGCCAGGAACCCGATTCGGTATTGGGCTATTATTATCTGGGCCGCGTCTATTTGGAGAATAATCAGATACCCGCAGCCAAAAAAGAATTTCAACGGGTTCTCAGCATGGACCCCAAGTTTATCCCGGCCATGTTCGATCTGGGGATCGCCCTGGAACGACAGAAGCAGTACACCCGGGCCCTGAGCACCTTTCGCCGGGTTCTGCGGCTGCAGCCCAATAATTCCCGGGCCTGGGCCAACATAGGGCGCATGTATCTCATCATGAACCGGTTTGATGAGGCCCAAAAGGCCTTCCGGAAGTTGAAGGAACTGGAAAAGAACGATCCCGGCGTATTTTTCAACATCGGCCTGATTTTCCTGGAGCAGAAATACCCCGAAACCGCCATCCGGGAACTCCGTCCCCTCCTGAACCATCCCCGTTTTAAGGAAAAGGCCCGTTACTACATCGCCCTGGCCCTGGAGGAAAAAGGGGACCTCAAGGCCGCGGCCCGAGAATATCAACTGGTGGACCGCAGTTGCGAACATTTTATCCCGGCCCGGCTGCGGATGGCTTACCTTTACTTCCAGCAGCAGGACAGAAATCAGGCCCACCGCGTCCTGGAGGAGATTCGCACCCTGGCCCCGGAGCGGGAAGAGGTCTATCTCACGATTTCTTACTTTTACGAAGAAGAGAACCAGATCGATCAATCCGTGACCGCGATCAAGGAGGGGCTGGGAAAGGTGCAGCAGCCGGCGGAACTTCATTTGCGCCTGGCAGTCCTCTATGAGAAAATGAAGGACCGGGAAGGGAGCATCCGGGAAATAAAAAAGGTCCTGGAACTGGACCCGGGCAACCCCGATGCTCAAAATTTCTTGGGATACACCTATGCCGAGGCCGGCATCAATCTGGAGGAAGCTGAAAAACTGATCCGGGCCGCGCTCCAGGCCAAGCCGGATAGCGGGCACATCTTGGACAGCCTGGGCTGGGTGTTCTTCAAGAAAGGCCAATACGACCGGGCCGCGGCGGAACTGGAAAAGGCAACCCGCCTAATGCCCAACGACGGCACCATCGCTGAACATCTGGCAGACACGTATTTTCACCAGAAGCGCTACAAGGAGGCCCTGCGCACCTACCGCCGGGCCCAAGCCCTGGAAAACGCCAATCATCCGGAGTTGCTGAAAAAAATCCAGAAGCTCGAAATCATCCTGCGAGAGATGTCATTATGATTTTCCGATACCTGGCCGGGCTGCTGTTGGTGGTTCTGGCGGCGGGCTGTCCCGCCCTGCCCCCCGCGCCGCCCCCCGTCGCGCCGCTGGCCCCGGAAGACGTGGCAGCCCGACTCCGTTCCCGGCATCAAGCCCTGCAGTCTTTCCAAGCCAAGGGGCGGGTCACTTTACTGTCCCAGGAGCGGAATTACTCCGGAACCGGACTCTTAGCGGGCCGCCTGCCCTCCACCTTGAAAGTGGATATCCTGGATTTCCTGGGGCGCTCGTTATTGAGCTTTTCCAGCGACGGCCAGGAGGTCCGGGTGTTTTTCCCCAAGGAAGCAAAACTCTTCCATGGCCCGGCCAGCCCCCGAAATCTGGCCGCGTTTATCCCGCCGGCCCTGACCCTGCCCCAGACCCTGCGCCTCCTGGTGGGAGCTTTGCCCTTGAACAACGGGCCGCCCCAAGAGGGAGAGTTCGATGCGGCCCAGGGCCTCTACCGCCTGGAGTGGCGCGCCCCCAACGGCGCCGTCCAGGAGCGCCTGTGGGTTGCGGCCCAGGAACTGCGCCCGGTGAAGGGCGAATGGTACGGCGAAGACGGGAAAGTGCGCTTCAGCTTCGAACTGGGGGACTACGGCTCCCTGCCCGGGTCCCTGCCGGCCAAAATCACCGTGTACACCGTGACCCCCAAGGTGGAATTGCGCCTGGTTTATAAGGAGATGCAGGTGAATCCGCCCCTTAAGGCCGGGGATCTGGTGCTCCAGGCCCCCCCGGGGGTGGCCCAAGTGCCCCTGGCGCCTTAAAGGACGGTTTTCGGTTGTCGGTTGTCGGTTTTCGGTAGTGTGAATAGTGGATGGAACCCCCTTCAATCATATCGATAGTTCGAAAAAATTTCCTTTTGAGACAAGTTTGGAGATATGGGCAAATAATTCCGTTTTCGGTTTTCGGTTTTCTGTTAAAAAGACCAGGATTATCAGCAAGTTGAAACTTAAGTTTGTTGCATTTGAAACAGAACTTGGTATAAAATGTGGAACAGCCGCCCCGGCTGTTCTTATTCTCGTTCCCAAGTTGTACTTGGGAACGTCGATACAGGCCAAGCTCGTCTTGGCAATGGAATAGTCCCACCGGATGACCCCGCATCTTCTGTAGCCGCAGGTTAATATTCATGACCGGAAGATCGCAACGAATCTTGAAAATGACCTGCGCCTCAGGTTTTTGCGGAAAACCGCAGACTGAAAACCGCAAACCATTTTCTTACAAACACCTGCGCCCTAACCTGGGATGATGAAATTCCTGGTGGACCAGCACCTGGGGGGTTTGGCCAAGTGGCTGCGCCTCTGCGGCTTTGACGCCGCGTCCCGTCGTCTTTCCGCGACAGCCCCCGGCTCCCTGCCGCCTCCGGCCCCGGACGTCTATATCCTGACCCGGCAGGAAAGCTTGGCCCGGCTGGGCCGTCCGGACCTGCTCATCCTCCAGGAGCCGACTCCGGAGGCCCAACTGGAGGAAGTCATCCTGGTCCTCAAGATTTCCCGCCGGGAGCTCAAGCCCTTGAGCCGGTGCAGCCGCTGCAACGAGGCCCTGGCCCCGGCGGACCGGGAGGGGGTTAAGGGTCTGGTGCCGGAACATGTCTTTAACTGCCAGGAACAATTTTATCAATGCCCCCGCTGCCGCCGGATTTTCTGGCCCGGCACCCACTTAAAGGGCATCTATGAAAAAGCCCTGGCCAAGCTGGCCTAAGAACGGTTTCCAGTTTTCGGTTTTCGGTCAAAAGAAACTTGATTATCAATAAGTTAGCCATAGAGTTGGTTGCATCTGAAACTAAACATGCTATAAGCTCATCCGCAGATGGACGCAGATTAAATTGCCTTCCTCTGCGGTTATCACCGGTCAATCACTTCCAGGAGCGACTCATGAGCGGTGATCAAAAAGCGGCTGCGGTCAAGGGCCTCAAAACCGTGGGGATCTGCGCCAGGCTCTTCATCCTCAACACCTGGCGGCGGGGCCTGATTCTGGGCCGGTACGGCCTCATCTGCCTGCAGCGGCAAAAATTGCGGCGGGCCTGGCGCCGGCTGGGAGCCCAGGTGATGGAGTCCCTGGCCGCCGGCGAGGTCAACCCCATGCTCACGGACGGGGTAAAAGACGCGCTGCAAAAGGCCAGGGGTATCAGCGAGATAAGAGACCGCCACTACCAGGCCATTGCCGGACTCAGGATAAAAATCGCCACGGCCTGCGCCTGCGAGTCCCCCGCCGAACCGCCGGAGGAGTCGCCTGAGACAGATGAGGCGAAGCGGGAAAATTAATTTGGTGGGTAGCCGGAGAAAATGTGTAGCCCGCGGCATTGCCTGCATCAGACCATCGGCGGGCACGGCAAGCCTTGCCCCTACAAAAAAAAATTACTTTTG
>CAZUBT010000029.1:0-20636 GCA_964618815.1 uncultured Desulfobacterales bacterium
AAAAAGTGTTACCTATGTCCCCGAACACTTGTTACCCATCTCTCCGGTCCAAACACCCCTCAAGGGGGAGGGAAAAGAGCCGATTTCTTAATGTAAAGTAATTCTGGGACGCGATACCAGGTAGCCGCAGGTATTCAGCCTGCACCTTCGGTCTGCGCGGTACTAGGGCTTTGCCGCGCGTCTCTGCCGGAAGGACGCGATGAGGCCAGTTTAGTGGAAAACGGGAGGAGACGCAATGAAGGGAATTTTACGGGAGGAGAAAATTATGGAGATCCGCCTGCCAAGAGGGCGATACTTACCCTGGCGGCCTTTCCACCGGATGGGGGAAAACCTAACTTGTTAATCAGCAGCATTTAATAAACCCCATTAGGGAGCATAGCCAACATTTTTCTCAGTTGCCGGTTCATTGTCATGAGACTTCTTTTTTGCCTTGAAAAGAAGTTACGAGTTTTGAGTTTATAGTTTGTGGGGGTGGTCTCAGTGCCCGCCAAGGTCGGGGGCGCGCTGCGCGCCATTAAGAGTGCGCTCTTTTCATGATTTACGGGTGTGCCGAAGGCTTATGAAGAACTGCTCTGATTAATATGTCCGGTCCGTCCGAATCTCCATCTTATATCAAGTTCTGTTTCCAATGCAACCAACTAAAGTTTCAACTTGCTGATAATCCTGGTCTTTTTAACCGAAAACCGATAACCGAAAACGGTCTTAGGCAGCCGCAGGCTCCAGCCCGGGCCGGTAATATTCTCGGTTTTCAGGCACAGCCCCCGGAGCTTCTGGAAAGGAAGTCAAAATGACGGGGTTCCGGTGGGCCGACAATTAACCGCCGGCTTGGGCTCAGAGATTCCAGGCTGTAAATACCGTCAGCGAAGCGCTCAGCGCGGTTCGCCGGCTGCTGATCACAACCTCTCTTTCACTCCCCCAGGTCTTGAACAGAGCCCTTCAATTTATGCTTCAGGCGGTACATGGCCTGGCTGTGGAGTTGGGAAATCCGGGATTCGGTATAACCCATGACATCGCCGATCTCTTTCATGGTCAATTCTTCATAATAATAAAGGGAAATGAGGAGCTTTTCTTTATCAGGCAGGGATTCGATGGCGCGGACCATGATCTCCTGGAGTTCGGAAGCATGTACGCTGAAGAACGCGTCCCGGGCATTATCATCTCGAAGGACTTCCAGGAGATCGTGATCCGGGAGGTCCACGCTGCCGGCCAGAGCTCGCCGGGGGCCTTCCAGGGCCATGACGGAGATGACTTTGGTTTCGTCTATGAGTTGATAATAATCCTCCAGGTCCATCACCAAAGTCCGAGCCACTTCTTCGGCTTCCGCGGGTCGGCCCAGGCTCTTCTGCAAAGTCGCATAGGTATGTTCCAGGAGATGGATTTTCTTCCTCACGGAGCGAGGCACCCAATCCAGGCTGCGCAACTCGTCCAGCATGGCGCCCCGGATGCGAAATTCGGCATAGGTTTTGAAATTGATGTTTTTCTGGGGATCAAACTTTTGCATGGCGTCCATCAACCCGATGATGCCGGAGCTGATCAAGTCCTCCAGGGAGATATGGGGCGGCAGGCGCAGGGCCAGCCGAGACGCGATGTACTTGATCAAGGGCGCGTACTGGAGCACCATTTCTTCCTGCACGGGAGGAGGCATGGGTCTGAGACCGCCCCCTGGAACTCTAACCTTTTCTTCCTGATTCATGGGTTGCCCTTCCATGGGAAAGTCTTTCAGCATCTGTCTAAGTTTGACATTGCAGCATCCGGCGCCAAAACAACTTGATATTACCGGCAACTTCCGGGGGAGGGGGATCATCCCACAGCCTTTGGGCCAACAGGATAAAGGACTTGCTGGCCGGGGCTTCCGGGTAGAGGGTGAGAACTGCTTGCTGCCGCATCACTGCTTGGGAAATGGCGGGATCGGAAGGGATGTATCCTAAATATTCCAAAACCACGTCCAGCCCCAGAAACCGGCTCGTTACCTTTAACAGGGTGCGGTAGGCCACCTCCCCTTCCCGGGGATGGGACAGGTTGTTCAGCAAGAGTTTGAAACGGGTTTCGCCATGCCGCGTGGCCAGAATCTTGATAAGGGCATAGGCGTCGATGAGCGCGGTGGGCTCGTTGTTGGCTACCACGATGCGTTCCCGGGCCGCGAGGTTGAAAAACAGCACATTGCCGGAGATCCCGGCGCCGGTGTCGATCAAGACCACGTCCAGGTCTTCCGAATAATGATCCAGCTCGGTTAATAGAAAAAGTTTCTGGTAATCACTGAGGTTAGTAAGTTCCGGGACCCCGGAGGGCGCGGGAAGAACTTTGATCCCCCCGGGACCTTCAAAGATGACCTCGGAGAGAGATTTCTTCAGCAGGAAAGCGTCGTAGATGTTGGACTTGGTCTTGATCCCCAACAGGATATCCAGATTGGCCAGACCCAAATCCGCATCGATGAGCAGGACTTTAAGGCCCATTTGAGTCAGAGCTACCCCCAGATTCACCACAATGTTGGACTTTCCCACCCCGCCTTTGCCGGAGGTCACCGCGATGACCCGGGGCGCCCGGGTCTGCCGCCATTTTTCCGGAATCGGGAAATGGGGCGCAGGTTCCAATTCATTGAGGAGCGTCTGGGTGCTCATAATCTTTCCTTCAATTCAGGGCCTTACAAGTCCTGTCAGGGGGTCAGAGGCTCTTTCCGCCCCATGCTTCCAGGCCCGGGAAAACCCGCGGCCGCACGAGCCGCCTTAGGTCTCGGCTCCGCCATCGGCGTGACCTCGGACGGGGCTTTCCCCGGGGCGCCCGGCTCGTACTGGAGATCCACGGCCTCATCCAACAGACCCTGGAAGAGGGCGGCCACTTCTTCCCAGGATAAAAACTGGCCCATGGGCATTCTCCAATTCGGCTAGGCTCGGGGTCGGCATCCATTTTCAGGGGTAATGAGCAAGCTTTATGCCACCTGGCGCGTGGCCCCCTCTTAGGGAACCAGAGGTCCATCTCCATATGAAATATATCCAGTAAAAACAATCTGTTGCCTTATAAAGGGCGTATCTCCCAATCTCCCAAGCGCGGCAATAAGCTCCTGGGGCCAGGTATATGCCGGCCCTCCGGAATTTGGCCTGGGAACTCCGGAATGGCTCTGCTTTAAAATCGGACCCACGCTACGCCTGGGGATGCCGGGTTTTCCGGCTGAGAGGGAGGGTCAGAGGTAAGTAACGGCAGAGCCTGTCAAAGCTTTGGGGTCGTCAAAATAATGACGGATGGGGATTTTCATTGCCAAAAAACCGGGCTTGTGTTAAAAGAATTGTAATTAATTTACTCAGATAGGCGCTTGCTGACATGCCCCGCCCCGGCGTTCCCGACCCCTTTCGCGACCAGGCCCGGATGGAAGGTTACGTCTCCCGGGCCGTATATAAATTAAAGGCCCTGGATGAAAAATACCGTCTGCTGAAACCGGGGCAGAGGGTATTGGACCTGGGGTGCAGTCCCGGATCCTGGCTCCAGTATATCCTCTCGCGGGTCGGCCCCACGGGGGTGGTGGTGGGGGTGGACCTCCAGGAGCCGGAAATCCCCCTGGCTCCGCCCCTATACTTTATCCGGGGCGAGGTGGGAAGTCTAGACTTGGACGCGGTCACGGCCGTCAGCGCGGACTTCGATGCGGTATTAAGCGATCTATCTCCCAAGACTTCCGGGGTCAAGGCAGTGGACCAACTGCGTTCCCTGGAGCTGGCTCTGAAGGCCTGGGAGTGGGCCCGGAAGTTGCTGCGGCCGGGAGGGCATTTTCTGGTGAAGGTCTTTGAGGGACCCGATACCCCCACCCTCACCGCGGCCCTGAAAGCTGCCTTCGGCCAGTGCCGCCTGGTCAAACCCCAGGGTTCCCGGGCCGCCAGCCGGGAAATCTATCTCTTAGGTCTGAACAAGCGCGTCGGCCCGGCCCAGGGGAAACCTCCCAGGGCGCCCAGACCTGGGCAGGATTAATACCGTTTTCGGTTTTTGGTTATCGGTTTTAGGTTAAAAAGACCAGGATTATCAGCAAGTTGAAACTTAAGTTGGTTGCATTGGAAACAGAACTTGGTATAAGACGCATTCCGGGAGCAATATAGGAGGACAGCCTGATGTCCGGTCATTCCAAATGGAGCACCATTAAACGCAAAAAAGGCGCGGTGGACGCCAAGCGGGGGAAGATCTTCGGCAAACTGGCCAAGGAAATCACCGTCGCGGCCCGCCTGGGAGGCCCGGACCCCGACGGCAATCCCCGCTTGCGGGCGGCCATGCTGGCGGCCAGGGTGGAGAACATGCCCAAGGACAACATCACCCGGGCCCTCCGCAAAGGCGCCGGGGATGGCGGGGGCGCGGCCCTGGAAGAAATCACCCTGGAAGGCTACGGCCCCCAAGGGGTGGCCCTGATGGTGGAGAGCCTCACGGACAACAAGAACCGCACCGTCTCCGACGTGCGCCATCTCATCACCAAATACGGCGGCAACCTGGGGGAGCCCGGCTGCGTCGCCTGGATGTTCGATAAAAAGGGGGTCATCGTCTTCGAACGGGAAGGCCTCAAGGAAGACGAACTCCTGGAAGCCGCTCTGGATTGCGGCGCCGAGGATTTGCAGAGCGACGAGAGCCAGTTCGAGGTGCTCACCGATCCGGCCGATTTCCTGGAGGTCAAGGAGGCCCTGGAAGCCCGGGGGTTCCAGCCGGTGATCGCGGAGCTGCAACTGCGCCCCAAAACCACGGTGCGCCTGGATGAAGAAAAGCCTGCCCAACAAGTGCTGAAACTAGTGGAGATGCTGGAAGACCACGAAGACGTCAACAACGTCTTCACCAATTTCGACATTCCGGACCAACTCCTGGAGGCCTTGGCGTGAGGCAGGTTATACTGGGGGTGGACCCCGGCTCCCGAGAAACCGGCTACGGCGTCCTGCGGGGGGAGGGGGAACAGCTGGAGCACCTGGACTCCGGCGGCATCCGGCCCGGCGGCAAGCCACCCCTGGAGTCCCGCCTCCGTCAAATTTATGACGGGATCACGGCGTTAATTCAGCGTCATCAGCCCCAGGCCCTGGCCCTGGAGGAGATCTTCCTGGCTACCAATTTCCACAGCGCCATCACCCTGGGGCAGGTGCGGGGCGTGGTCCTCCTGGCCGCGGCCCAGGCCGGGATCCCCATCTTTAAATACGCTCCCCTGGTGGTGAAAAAGGCGGTGGTGGGCTACGGTCAGGCCACCAAGGCCCAGGTGCAGCTCATGGTGGAGCAACTCCTGGGGGTAAAGCTTACCTGCCAGCACGCCGCGGACGCCCTGGCGGTGGGGCTGTGCCACCACTTCCACAGCAGTTGGCCTGCATAAGGACGGTTTTCGGTTTTCGGTTTTCGGTGGGAAAAGTTTTGAGTTTTGAGGTTCGAGGGTTGAGGTTTGTGGGGTGGTTACGCGCCCCACACCGGTAAGATCGAAGACTTTACCGGTTACTGATAACTGGTTACTGGTTACTGACTATGATCGGCTTCCTGGAAGGCCAACTCTTTGACAAAAGCCCTACCCAGGCCCTGGTGAAGGTGGGGGGCGTGGGCTATCTGGTCCTTATTCCCCTGTCCACCTTCTACGCCCTCCCGGACCCCCCGGCCGGGGTGGGCCTGCTGATTCACACCCGCATCCAGGATGACGCCCTGCAACTCTACGGCTTCATCACCCTGGAAGAGAAGGTTCTGTTTCTGCGTCTCCTGGGGATTCCCCGGGTCGGCGCCCGCATGGCCTTGAATATCCTGAGCGGCATTAACCCCCAGGACTTTGAGCAGGCTCTGGCCTTGGGGGACGCCAAGCGCCTGTCGGGTATTCCCGGCATCGGCAAGAAGTCCGCGGAACGCATCATCCTGGAACTCAAGGACAAACCTGCGCCTGCCGCCCACTGGCGCCCCGCCGCGGCTGGGGCCAACGTGCTCCAGGACGCGCTCAGCGCCCTCATCAACCTGGGATACCCCCAAAACTTGGCGGAAAAGGCCCTGGACCACGCCAAGGCCAAAGGCGCCGCCACCCTGGAGGACTTGCTGCGCCAGAGCCTGCAGTGGCTGGCCAAGTGAGAGTTTTCTGTTTTCTGTTTGCTGTTTTCTGTTCCGAAAAGTTCAAGGTTCAAGGTTCAAAGTTCAAAGTTCAAAGTTGGAAGAATGGAGCGCGCCTCCGTGCCCGCCAAAGTAGGGTGCGTTCCACGCACCATCAATATTTACCACTTTTCATAATTTACGGGTGAGCCAACGGCTCAATAGGGACTGTTATGAGAAATTTGGGGAAGTCGGGACAATGTCCTTGCCTTCCCCAAAATTCTTTTTGTATCCCGCGCGGGTTGTGGCAAGATAACAAAATATTTCAATCAATCCAGGTCGCCTGATTAACCGGTTTTTACAGCAAACAGAAAACAGAAAACCAATACTCCCTATGACCAACTGGGCCAAAATCATCCTGGGGGACAGCCGGGCCATGCCCGAGGCCGCGGACGGCTCCGTGGACCTGGTGGTCACCTCGCCCCCGTACTGGCATATCAAGGACTACGGCGTCCCGGGCCAGGTAGGCCACGGCCAGACGCTCCACGATTATCTGAAAGACCTGTACCGGGTCTGGGGGGAGTGCTTCCGGGCGCTGCGCCCCGGCGGGCGCCTGTGTATCAATATCGGGGACCAGTTTGCCCGGGCCGCGGTGTATGGGCGCTATAAGATTATCCCCCTCCACGCCGAGTTTATCGCCCAGTGCGAGGATATCGGCTTCGACTTCATGGGTTCCATCATCTGGCAAAAGAAGACCACCATGAACACCACCGGCGGGGCCGTCGTCATGGGTTCATACCCTTATCCCCCCAACGGCCTGGTGGAGATCGACTATGAATACATCCAGATCTTCAAAAAGCCGGGAGCCCCAAAAAAAGTCTCGAAAGAAATCAAAGAAGCGTCTAAACTGACCAAAGCGGAGTGGAAGGAGTATTTTTACGGGCACTGGCATTTCGGGGGGGCCCGCCAGGTGGGGCATGAGGCTATGTTCCCGGAGGAACTGCCCCGGCGCCTCATCAAGATGTTCACCTTTGTGGGCGATACCGTCCTGGACCCCTTCTTAGGCAGCGGCACCACTGCCAAGGCGGCCCTGGAGTTGGGGCGGAACGCGGTGGGTTATGAAATCCATGAAGCTTTCCGGCCCCTCATCCTGGAAAAGCTGGGAATTAAGGACCGGCTGCCGATGTTTGGCGAAATCGCCATCACCCATCGCCCCCGAACTCCCCGCCTCCCTTCCCATTCCTACCAGCCGCGCCTGTCCGATGCTCGGCCCCTGGGCGAGTCACCCGCTCCCGGCCCGGTCCTGCACAAGGTAGTCCAAATCATCGCCCCGGACACCCTGAAACTGGACAGCGGCCAGAACGTCAAATTCCTGGGCGTCCGGATTGAAGAAAAAGAAAAAGCCCTGGCATATTTAACTGACAAAATCCTGGGGAAAAGTATAATAGTCAAAACCCCGGACGGGGCCGCGGCGGATGGCGCCGTCCCGGCCTACGTTTATTTAAAAAACCGGCTTTTTGTGAATAAATATCTGCTGGCCGCGGGTCTGGGCGCACCGGATATGGATGTGGAACATAAGCACAAGAATAAATTCCTAAAGATGTGGGAAGAAAATAATCCCGGTTAAACCGTTTAGCTTCTCATAACAAGGAGGATTCAAACGTAGGGGCGCAATTTATTGCGCCCTCAAGGCGGGCGTTATAAATCACGCCCCTACATTTAACGAATTTTAAATTTGACCTGGTATCGAAACCCTCGTTCCCAAGCTGGAGCTTGGGAACCAGAGGGTACAAGCTCTCAGAGATAATGAGCAATTGGGGGATGACAACTGACGAATGGCTCACAAGGGAAGACCGAGTTTGTCGACAAGATAGATTATCTCGTCTTGATTGGCTTTCCACAAGAACACCAGAAGGAGAATACTGGATGTTCCCTGGTGGCCAAATATCGAAGTATTTATTTGAAGAGGCAAGATATTGCTTTGTTTATGGTCAGTTTTTAGCAACGATTGTTATGGGCCTCTCATTCATTGAGCATACCCTCGCTAGCCTTTTTTATGCTTCTGGACGTAATGATCTTGAAAGAGCAAGCATTTCCACATTATTGCTGGAAGCACTAAACTCTGAATGGATAGATCAGAGTGAATTTGACAACCTGGAACGTGCAAAAAAGGTTCGTAATCCAATCACACATTTTCGCAAACCAGGGCATATTGATACAATAGATTATCGTATGGTCATGCAAAACGAATTGCCGTATCTAATCATTGAAGAAGATGCTAAACACGTAATGGAAACCGTTCTCCACTTATTAGGTAAGCAAACAGTATAACCAAATTAAATAGTTAACTTAGGTCAATATTCTCGGGAACTGGAATAATTGAAATGAAAAACGAAAATGACCTTATTTCTAATCTAAAGTATTACTATAATCGATCGCTTGAAGTACTCAAAGAATTTGGTGGACCATCAGTTTATTTCCATATTCAAGCAATTAGGGAACAAGAGACAAATTTTTTATCAGATCGACATATTGAGATGATATATGCTACATTGGCGTCATGGGGTATGCATAGAATGGGAGACCCAGAAGATACAAAAGCAAAGATGGTTGATTTTTCTGATTTCAAACAATCCATTGAAAATAGTCGTGACAAACTGCAACAATTCTATTCCTTGAGGATGGATTCATGCACCAAAGAACAATATAGTAAGCACATTGATGGCCTTAAGGAAATATATAAAACCCTCAGGGTATCTATTTCTGATGCCACGATTGTGGCCCATTCAAAAACATTAGCACATATAATACCAAACTTGGTCCCACCTATAGATCGACAATATACAATCAGATTCTTCACACAGGATAACAGAGAATTTTTTACTGAATCAGGAAAATATAAACTTATCAATCTGCCGAAAGATATCGAAGCGCAGTTTACTGGTTTTAAAAAATATAGTTGTAGGATGAAGGCGCTCCTTGACCGATGTGATCATGAATTGTTTATGATAAATAAGGAAACATTTAACACGTCATTTCCCAAAATTATCGACAATCTTATTATGGCATTTGTTAAGGACGTACCAAAGCCAAAGAGATAATAGTAACTTAATGAAATACATGCCCAAAAGAACAATCACCTCCAGCCACCTCGAGCGAAGGAGAGTGACAAAATATGAAGGAACGGAATATGAGGGGTCACGGCAGCCGCAACGTTGCGGCCATTCACTGGCAGCTGCCCTTTGCCGCCCTTTATGGGAAGATCCCGGCACAGGCTAAAAGCCTGTGCCACCCATACTTTCGCCGGTGGCACCCATACTTTCATGGTTTTGAGAGAGTCGAAGGCCCATAAGCAACTGTTTATTGCGATTATGTCATATACCAAGTTCAGTTTGAGGTGCAACAAATTCTGCGCGGAACACATTGATAATTGAAGAATTTTTAACCGAAAACCGAAAACTGAAAACCGAAAACTGTGCTTTATTGACCGTGGTTACAGGAGGTTGTCAATGCACGGCATTGAAATTAGTGGCGCGAAGACCAACAACAGTTCCCTGCGCAGTTGGATTAATACGATAGCTGACCTCACTAAACCGGAGCGGGTGTATATTTGCGATGGTTCCCAGGAAGAATATCACCACCTTTGCGACCAAATGGTGGAAAGCGGGACTTTTATTCGCCTAAATCCGGAAAAGCGCCCCAACAGTTTCTTAAGCCGGTCCGACCCGAGAGATGTGGCGCGCATGGAAAGCCGCACCTTTATTTGCTCCCTGGATAAATCCGATGCGGGACCTACGAACAATTGGGTGCACCCGAAGGAAATGAAAGAAAAATTGATGAAGCTGTTTGACGGCTGCATGCGCGGGCGCACCATGTACGTCATCCCTTTCAGCATGGGGCCTTTGGGTTCCCACATTGCCCATATCGGGGTGGAGATATCCGATTCCCCCTATGTGGCGGTGAATATGCGGATTATGACCCGCATGGGGCAGGCGGTGCTGGATGTTTTGGGCCACGAGGGACACTTTGTCCGCTGTCTGCACTCGGTGGGCTTCCCGTTGGGGCCGGGCCAGAAAGACGTCCCCTGGCCCTGTGATCCGGATAACACCTTTATCACTCACTTTCCCGAGGAGCGGGCCATCTATTCTTTCGGCAGCGGTTATGGGGGCAATGCCCTGTTAAGCAAAAAATGCTTTGCTCTCAGGATTGCTTCGGTCATGGCCCAGGATGAAGGATGGCTGGCGGAACACATGTTGGTTTTGGGAATCGAAAGTCCTGAAGGCGAAAGAACCTATGTGGCCGGAGCTTTCCCCAGCGCTTGCGGCAAAACCAACTTTGCCATGTTGGTCCCGCCCAAGGGTTTTGCAGGTTGGCGGGTTTTCACGGTGGGCGACGACATTGCCTGGATTAAACCCGATAAGGATGGAGTTCTGCGGGCCATCAATCCCGAGGCGGGATTTTTTGGGGTGGCTCCGGGCACTTCCATGCAATCCAACCCCAATGCCATGTTGACCTTGACCAAGAACTGCATTTTTACCAATGTGGCGCTCACCGATGACGGTGATGTCTGGTGGGAGGGCATGACCGATGACCCCCCGGCTCATTTGATTGACTGGAAGGGGCAGGATTGGACTCCGGGTTGCGGCCGGGTCGCGGCTCACCCGAATGCCCGGTTTACCGCGCCCATCCAACAGTGTCCGACCTTCGATCCGGAGTGGGATAATCCCGTGGGGGTTCCCATTAAGGCGTTCATTTTCGGGGGACGCATGAGCAAAGATGTTCCCCTGGTGTTTCAAGCCTTCGACTGGTCTCATGGGGTGTATCTGGCGGCCACCATGGCTTCCGAGGCCACCGCGGCGGCTGAAGAGGGTTTGACCATGAGGCGGGACCCCATGGCCATGCTGCCCTTTTGCGGCTACAATATGGCCGATTATTGGACTCACTGGCTCAATGTGGGACGGCTTTTGGCCAATCCGCCGCGCATTTTCCGGGTAAATTGGTTCAGACGCGATGAGCAGGGCAATTTTATGTGGCCCGGTTTTGGCGAAAACATGCGGGTGCTCAAATGGGTTGTTGATCGAGTCCGGGGCCAGGGTTATGGCGTGGAAAGCCCTATGGGCTATATGCCGCGCCATCAAGATCTCAACTGGGAAGGGTTGGAGTTCGACCCAAAGAAATTCTATGAAATTATGTCGGTGGATCGTGAAGCAGCCACCAAAGAGGCCCGATCCCATGAGGAGCTGTTTGACAATTTTTTCGATCGTTTACCCAAAGAATTTATTTACCTTAGGGAGCTGTTTAAATCCCGAGTATGGCGATCCCCCCAGATGTGGGAATTAGCCAGGGCAATTTTTTAAAAGGGTTTTCGGTTTTCGGTCTTCGGTTTTCGGTTTTCGGTAAAGATAATTACGGATTATCAATAGGTTACGGATTAAGTTGGTTGCACTTGCAAGAGAAAATGGTTTAAAAGGGCGCCATATTCGGGGTGGCCCCGGAGCTGCTGGCCGCGGCATCTAAGTGAGAAGAATCTCACGCAAAGACGCAAAGACGCAAAAAAAGAACGCGAAGAAATATTTTAGGGGCACGGCTGCAGCAGTGCCCCTAAAAATTTATTTTGCGCCTTTGCGCCTTTGCGTGAGATAAAATTCCTTACAGCTTCAGTCCCGGAATGGAGTCCCATTGCCACAGGTGCATGGCAATAAATAAGCCCACCAACCCTGCCGCCACCCCCAGGGCCAGCCAATCCCGCCGGCTCATACGGATCTCTCGGAGGAAAGTGCGCCGGGGGGCCATCTGAAAGCCCCGGGCCTCCAAAGCCCAGGCCATGGTCTGGCTCCGGCGCAGGGTTAGGAGAACGATGGGAACTAATAGCGGCAGGTGCCGACGGAGGCGCTCCAGGGCGGAGCCTTTCTCCCATTCCAGACCCCGAGCTGCCTGGGCCTCTTTCACCCTTTGGGCGGTGAGGAAGATTTCCGGCACCCATCTGAGGGCCAGGGCAAAGGCAAAGGCCACGGAGTAGGGCAGCCGGAGTTTTACCAGCCCCAGGAACAAATCTTCCACCGGCGTGGTGGCCAGCAAAATCAGGCCCGCCACCATCATGGTGCCAAACTTTAAGAATGTCGCCAGGCCATAGGCCAGGGACTCCCGGCTTACCCGCCAGAAGAGCAAAGTGGGCCCCTGGGCCAGCCATGACCAGACCGCGAGGCTGAAAATCCCCAGGGTGACCAGCAGATAGCGGACCCGCCACACTTCCCCCCAGGCCCGGGCCAGGGATAGCTGGACCATCACCGTTAGAGTTGCCAGAACTACGATTTCCGGCCGTTGCGGCAACAGCGCCATCACAAACGCGGCGGCCAGCAGGGCCAGTTTGGTGCGGGGATCCAGGCGGTGTATCGGGGTGGCAGGGGAATTATTTGCTTGCATCGGCCTCTATCATTTCAGATACTTGGGCTTTAATCTTAATACGAAACTCAAGGAATGGGGAATTAAAACCATGCTCAAATATACGGTGCTGCTCTTGATTTTATTGGATGTGGTCCTCAATGTGGCCGGGCAACTGTCCTTAAAATACGGCATGTCACAGATCGGCAACTTCTCTTTGTCCCTGTCCGCCCTGCCTCCCGTGTTTTTGCGGGCCGCCACCAGCCTCCCGGTCATCCTGGGCCTCTTCTGCTATGGCCTGGGATTCATGGTGTGGCTCATTGTCCTGGCCAAGGCCGATGTGAGCTACGCGTACCCCATGATAAGCCTGGGATACGTGTTCACCGCCATCCTGGCCAAGATGCTCTTCGGGGAGGCCGTGACCATGACCCGCATGGCCGGCATCCTCATCACCTGCCTGGGGGTCTTCATTATCGCCCGGAGCTAGGGGAGTTTTCGGTTTTCGGTTTTCTGTTTTCTGTAAGTGTCATCAGAGGATCTCTTTACTGACCCCTGGCCTCTGACCCCTGTTTTTTCCACATTGGGCAACCGGCAGGAAACCTAGGTTGGTTGCGGGGGATCTTCCGGCGATACCCAGATAATGTTCTGTTTGTTGAGAATACACACCTTGCCGGTCTTGCCCTCCACGGTGGCGTCGAACACCACGATAAACGGGTCGGCAACCTTGGTAAAGATGTCGCTTACCCGCTGAATCATGGCCTCATCGTGAAACATGTTGATTTTGCCTTTCACCATGGAGCCGTCCACCAGTTTGATTGCCACCTCCCGGGCGTCCAGTCTGCGGCTGATAATCCTGACGCTCATAATTGCTTCCTCGCAGTCTAATACGGTTTTCGGTTTTTGGTTTTCGGTCTTCGGTTAAAAAGACCAGGATTATCAGCAAATTGAAACTTAAGTTGGTTGCATTATAAATAGAACTTGGTATTATAGGCGGCCCATGGCCGCCATTAAGGAAGACGGCGCACCCGGTGCGCCCTCTAGTTCATGAATTATTCGGGCTAAGCCTTGGAAAATCTTTGGGAAACTAAGGGGCTACAGTCTCGGATGCCCTGGGCCAGTTCCCGGGCCCGGGCCATGGTCTCCTCGAGATCAAAGGTGAGGACGCGGCGGTCCTGAACCACCAGGCGTCCGTTAACCATCACGGTCTGAACATCGGCCCCGCCGGCCGCGTACACCAGATGGGAGTAAGGATCGTAAAGGGGCGTGAGGTGGGGCTGATTCAAATCCAGCACCACCAGGTCGGCTTTCCGGCCGGGCGTCAAGGCCCCCACCTGCGGCGCCAAACCCAGGATGGCGGCGCCCCCCCGGGTAGCCAGGTCCAGGGCCGCAGTGGCCGGCAGGCGGGTGGGGTCCAGATAACGCACCTTTTGCAGCTTGGCCGCGGTATCCATCTCCTGAAAAAGGTCCAGGTTATTGTTGGACGCGCAGCCGTCGGTGCCCAATCCCACCGGCACCCCTCTGTCCAGCAACTCCGCCACCGGCGCCAGGCCGGAAGCCAATTTCATATTGCTTTCCGGACAGTGGGCCACCCCGGCCCCGCTAGCCGCCAGGAGTTCCTGGTCGGCTTCGGTCAAAACCACGGCATGGTCCGCCACTAACCGGGCCGTGAGCAGTCCCAGGCGATGCAGGTGAGCCACCGGCGTCACTCCGTAACGCGCCTGGCAGTCCGCCACTTCTTGTTGAGTTTCGGATAAATGGATAATGAGCCGTGTTTCATACTTATCGGCCAACTCCCCGCATTGCTGAAGTAAATCGGGGGAACAGGTATAGACCGCGTGGGGTTGGATAGCAATGCTCACCAGGGGATGGCCCTGCCAGGCGCGGCAGAGATTCTCGCTGAAAATGAGTCCCGCGGCGGGCGGGCCGTAATTTGGAGAAGGGAAATCGTACAGCACCTCTCCCACCACCGCCCGGATGCCGGTGTCCGCCACGGCCTGGGCCACCGCGTCGGCAAACAGGTACATGTCGCAGAAGGTGGTGGTGCCGGACAGGAGCATCTCCGCCACCGCCAGTTTGGTCCCCCAATAGACATGGTCCCGGTTGAGGCAGCGTTCCGCGGGGAAGATGTAGGAATTGAGCCATTCCTCCAAGGGCAGGTCGTCGGCCAGCCCCCGGAACAGGGACATGGCTGCGTGGGTGTGGGCATTGATGAGCCCCGGCAGAATCAGACCCTGGGGGTAAGTCAGGGTCCGGGCGGCCTGGTAGCGGGCCTTAAGGTCTGCCGGCGGCCCCACGGCCACGATCTCTTCCCCCCGGACAGCCACCGCGCCGGGACTGAACACCTCTCGAGCCCGGTTCTGGGTCAGGACCCAGGCCCCTTCCAGCAGCAGAGCCACCGGCTCTTTTTCCCTTGGGGACATCGTTCCTCCTGTATTAGCAGGGGTTCAAGGTTCAAAGTTCAAGGTTCAAAGTTCAAAGTTTTGAGTTTCAAGTTTCGAGTTTCAAGTTTCAAGTTTCAAGTTTCAAGTTTCAAGTTTCAAGTTTCGAGTTTTTTGAGTTTTGAGTTTTCATTTTTCATTATTTTCCTGAAACCTGAAACCTTGAACCTTGAACCTTGAACCTTGAACTTTGAACTTTGAACCTTGAACTTTGAACCTTGAACCTTGAACCCTGTTCACCCTCCCACCAAACGCCCCTGGCGGTAGGCTTCCTGGAAGCGCCCCGCCGCGTTTTTGGGAACCTTGAGGCGATAGCTTCCGGGGGGCAGTGAGGTCCCCCTGATCCAGGGGTTGAGGGCCTTTATGGTTTTGTAATAACTGCCGCAGGCGTCCGCCAGGCGTTTCACCGGCACCGCCTGGGTGACGGAAAACACCACCTCCTCATAGCTCAAGGGCGGGTAGAGCTGGTCCGGGGGAATATCATAGCCGTAGCGGGCCGGGTCCTCCAGGACGATCTTGGCCGCCAGGATGCGGTGGATATAGCGCTCCGTCTCCTCCGGTAGGCCCAGGTGATAAAAGTTATTGACCCCTTGGGCCGCCATCTCTTTCTGCACCCGGCCTTCTCCGCAATTATAGGCAGCCAGGGCCAGGGGCCAGTTGCCCAGGAGCTTGCGTAAATTTTGCAAATAGCTCAAGGCCGCGTCGGTGGAAGCTCCCAACTCCAGGCGCTCATCCACCGCGTCGCCGGTCTTGAGCTGAAAACGCTGGGCGGTGGGCCCCATGAACTGCCAGAAGCCCAGCGCCCCTGCGGGGGATTTGGCCTTGGGCCGCAGATCGCTTTCCACCAGCACCACATATTTCAAATCCAGGGGCAGCAAGCGTTTGCGCAGCTTTGGTTCGATCTCCGGGAAATAGCGATGGGCCCGCTTCAGCCACATGGTGGTCTGGGCCCGGCTCCACACCACAATGGTGAATTCCCGGTCCAGGTCCTCCCTGATCACGGGGTCCTCCAGGGGCACCGCCTCACCGCAAAGAGTCAGGGGTTGTGGAACCCGGAAATAGGGTAAAGGGAGGCTTTGCGCCGCGGCGTCCATGGGGGGAACCGCGGGCGGCGCCGCGGCGAGTCCCGAGGACCACACCCACAGGCCCGACAAGAAGAAAAGGCATATTAAAACCATGCGCGGATTTCCATTTTCCTGGATTATAAAAATCTGGGTATGCATTTATCGCACCCGGCCGCCCCTGTCAAGCGGGAGGGAGCAGACAGTTGACAGTTGACAGTTGACAGATTACGGCTTACAGCAGACAGCTATTTGCCATTAGAGGTTTATCAATTGTTAATCAGCAGCTATCAACTTTAAAAATTTACCATAAAAGCAACATTTAATCGCCGGTGGCTCCAGGTCCATAGAGGAATCTTGGTGGCACAGGCGTCTCGCTTAGGTATCGCCGCTAGGGAGGTCCGGTATGCATCATATTTTTTCCGAAAACCGAAAACTGAAAACCTTCTTCAAAGGTGGAAAATTTCCTTGAGATAAAATATAGTTATATGTCTAGAGGTTCTGCAACCCGATTAAATATCAAAAGCTGTAAGCTGATAGCTGATTTTGGAATTTGATGAAAAACGAAGACATCCGCCTATATCTCCGTATCCTAAGCTATCTTAAGCCTCATCGCCTCCGGCTGCTGGTGGCCATTCTGACCATGCTGGCGGTCTCGGGGTTTACCGCGCTCCTGGCTTTTCTGGTTAAACCGGTGCTGGACGACGTCTTTTTTGCCAAGCGCCTGGAAATGGTTTATCTGCTGCCCCCGGTGGTGGTGGCCCTGTACCTCTTCAAAGGCGTGTGCACCTTTATCCACAGCTACATGATGTCTTACATCGGTTTCCACATCATCAACACCTTCCGGGATGAAACCTTTGTTTCCGTAGAGCGGCAGTCCATGGGCTTTTTCGATCACCAGTCCACCGGGGTGCTCATGAGCCGCCTGACCTATGACATCAACCTGCTGCAAAACTCCGCCAGCAAGGTGGTGGTCGTCTGCGTCAAAGATGTCTTCACCGTCATGGGTCTCACCGGGGTGCTCTTTTACCGGGATTGGTTTCTGGCCGTCATGGCCGTCCTGGTCTTTCCCGTGGCGGTGCTGGTTATCTTGCTGTTGGGCCGCCGAGCCCGGAGAGTCTCCCATAAGAACCAGGCGGCCAGCGCTAAAATGTACGGAGTGCTTCAGGACAGCCTGAACAACCAGCGCATTGTCAAGGCCTTCGTCCGGGAAGATTTCGAGGCCCGGCGCTTTGCTGAGGTGAACCGGGAATTTTTACGCATGCGCCTGAAGGTGGTGGCCACCCGGGAACTGGGCCCCCCGATAATGGAGATCCTGGGCTCCCTGGGCATGGCGGGCATCTTGGGTTACGGGGGATATAACGTCATCATGGGCCACTCCACCCCCGGCACCTTCTTTTCCTTCCTGGCGGCCTTGTTGATGCTGTACCCGCCCATCAAGAGCTTGAGCCAGGTGCACAACACCATTCAAGAAGGTCTGGCCGCGGCCCAGCGGGTTTTTTCCCTGAAAGATATGGAGCCGGCCATCCGGGACCGGGATGGGGCGGCGCCTCTCCCGCGGCTCCACCGGGAAATTGTTTTTCAAGGGGTTTCCTTTTCCTATGATGCACGCCCGGTGCTCCATGATATTAATCTGACAGTTCGCCGGGGCGAGATGGTGGCCCTGGTGGGGCCATCCGGCGCGGGGAAAACCACCTTGCTGAATCTTCTGCCCCGCTTTTACGAGGCGAGCCAGGGGGCCGTCATCATCGACGGTCATGATATCCGGGACGTGACCCTGGATTCCTTGCGGGGCCAGATCGGGGTGGTCACCCAGCAGACCTTTCTGTTCAACAACACGGTGCGCCACAATGTGGCTTACGGCCGCCTGGAGGCCTCGGAAGGGGAGGTCCTGGAGGCCCTGAAAGCGGCTCACGCTTATGACTTTGTTATGTCCCTGCCCAAGGGCCTGGACACCTTGATCGGCGAACAGGGAGTGCGCCTTTCCGGCGGCGAGCGCCAGCGGCTGGCCATCGCCCGGGCCTTGCTGAAGGACGCGCCCATCCTCATCCTGGATGAAGCCACCTCCTCCCTGGACTCGGAATCCGAGCGGGAGGTGCAGCAGGCCCTGGACCGCCTCATGACGGGGCGCACCACCCTGGTCATCGCCCACCGCCTGTCCACGGTGCGCAACGCCAACCGCATCATCGTCATGGACCAGGGCTCTATCGTGGAAGCCGGGACCCATGGGGATCTTTTGAAACAAGGGGGGCTTTATGCCCGCCTCTACGAAATGCAGTTTGCCCGGGAGGAGGAAGGGGAGGGAGAGGCGCCGGAGGAGTTAGCAGTGAGCAGTAACCAGTAAGCAGTGAGCAGTAAACAGTAATCAGTAATCAGTGAGCGGTGAGTGGTCAGCGGTGAGTGGTCAGCAGTCAGCAAAAAATATCTCCAGCTTTATGTGGCTGAGTTGGAGTTCCGCTATAACAACCGCAAGAATCCTGATATTTTCGGGGCGGCGATAGGGTTATGTTAAAAATAAAAGTGATAATTATTCTATCAATCATAGTTTTAGTAGCAACCAACTCTATATTATGGTCAGAACCAAATCCCCAACAGCCCGTACGCCAGCGTGAAAGCGGCAACTTGTCCGAAGAAAAAAGCACCGAACAAAAAACTCCATCCGATATTTTTGTGACCAATCAACAACTGATTGATGCCATTGGTCGAGCAATAGAAGCAAGTGCCAACAAAGCAAAGGCTGAACAAAATCCATATCCATCAGATAATTCGTCTTGGCTTTTTTCGCTTGGATTGGTACTTGTTGGTGGATTGCAGTGCTATATAATTTTTAAAACGCTTAAAGAAACACAAAAAGCCGCCAATGCCGCTAAAAAAAGTGCTGATGTCGCGATTTCCACGCAACGCGCTTATGTATTGTTGAAAGAAATAAACCCACTCAGGGTTACTGATGGTCAAAAAACCAAAGTACTCCAATGGCAATTTACTACATCCTTTGAAAATAGCGGGAATACGCCCGCTATAAATATGTTGATTCAGGTAAAACTGAAAATAAGTGAAACTCCCGAAATCCCCGGACCCCAAGAATATAAATATGGGTTTGATGTAGCTCAAACAAGAAAATTGGCACCGCGGACTATTATACGGATACAGCCCGTTAGTGTTTCTGCTGATGATATTACTGCTATACATAATGCAACAAGACATCTTTATATTTTCGGTGTGATAATCTACAATGATATTATGCAGGAAATTCCGCATACTGAAAGGTTCTGTGAAAAAATTGGAATTATCGGCAATCCGTCCGACCTGACTACCGAACCCCAAGTAACCTTCACTAGCCAATCCGTTCCCGACAATGATCCCAAACGAAATGAACGCACATAAAACAATAATGCTTATTTTTCACCCCATCTCCCCTTCTCCGGGCGACTATCCAATTGTGTCAAGAAGTGCATAATCGCCTTTCTAAAGGGGGTGGGTCAGGGAGGATTTTCATGACCGGAGGTGGTAAACCTTACGACCACGACGGTTTAGCCGGCGCTCTTCCGGTCCCCGAGCCAAACTTGGGAACCAGGAGAAAGGAACCACCCAAAAACCATAACCTCCTGGTGGCCCAGACATTCTTGCCTGTGCATTCTAAAAGCCGCAAGGCGCATTAAGCGCCCGGCCCTGACCCAAAACTTCCGGAGATCCGGCCATGAAAAAGATTCTTGCCATTGACGGCGGCGGCATCCGGGGCCTGATTCCGGCCCTGGTCCTGGCGGAAATGGAATCCCGCACCCGGCAACCCATTGCCGGCCTCTTCGACCTCCTGGCCGGAACCTCCACCGGCGGCATCATCGCCCTGGGCCTCACCCGGGACAACGGCCACGGCGCCCCCATGTATTCGGCCATGCAAATGGCTGAGTTTTATGAGAATCGAGGCCCGGAAATTTTCGGCTCCCCCCAATTATGGTGGCTCGATCCCAAATACGACGTAGATATTCACGGGATTTTTCAGAGCCTGTTTGGAGACGCCTTGCTGGGGCAGGCGCGGAAACCTGTGCTCATCAGCAGCTACGATTTGGGGAATCGCCGGCCTTTCTTCTTCAAGAGCTGGACCGACGAGGATCGCAAGATTGATACTCGTTACGTATTGATGGTTTCCGCGGCCTGGGCCACCAGCGCGGCCCCCACTTATTTCCCCCCCGCCCGGCTGAGAATCGACGCCACTGAATATACCCTCATAGATGGCGGGGTGTTCGTCAACAACCCGGCCATGTCCGCGTATGCCGAAGCCCGCCGCTACTTCCCCGACGAGACTGAATTTCTCCTAGTATCCCTGGGCACCGGCAGAAAGACCCAGCGGATTCCCTACGACGAGGCGTATGATTGGGGGATCGTGGAATGGCTGCCCCGCTTACTGGACGTGGTGTTCGACGGCGTCTGCGACGCGGTGGATTACCAGTTGGAGAAGATCTTAAAAGATAACTTTTTCCGATTCCAGACCGATTTACATATTGCCAACCCCGAGATGGACGACGCGTCCCCGGAAAACCTGGTAAAGTTGAAGGCCGAGGCCCAGGAACTTATCAATTCCCAAAGCGCGAATCTGGACGAGGTTTGCCGCCTGCTTACCGGGAACTAAGGGGCTCCGGCAGCAAGGGAGCGCATGAACAGCCGGGGGCGGCTGTTCCACCCAAGAACTTTTCAGGGCAGTCACTCATGGGTCTTTGGAACACCCGTAGATCGTGAAAGGATTCTGTTGGATGGT
>CAZUBT010000029.1:20736-37935 GCA_964618815.1 uncultured Desulfobacterales bacterium
GCGTAAGACGCACCCTACATGTCCTCCCAAATGGAGCTTGGGACCGGGAAGCCCAGCTCTTTGCCGGTTTCTTAACCGAAAACCGAAAACTTTTCAAAGCAGTTGGATGGTGCGTAAGACGCACCCTACATGTCCTCCCAAATGGAGCTTGGGACCGGGAAGCCCATCTCTTTGCCGGTTTCTTAACCGAAAACCGAAAACCGAAAAAGCGAAAACTTTTCAGACCAGTATTCATGGGCCTCTGGCCCACCCGTAAATTATGAAAAGTCCTGATGGGCATGCTCCTAACTTTGAACTTTGAACTTTGAACTTTTCCAAGCAGGAGCTTGGGAACCAAAATAAAATAATGCCATCCCGTCTGACTCATCTTGCCGGATACCTGGGTCTGAATAGGGCCGAAGGGCCGGAAGCGTCCGTCCGGCTGCCGGCGCTGCTCCTGGCGGCGGCCTACAGCCTGGGGGCCAGGCTGAGGCGGCAGCTTTATTCCCGCGGCTGGCTGCCGGTCAAACGCCTCCCCGCCCCGGTAATCAGCGTCGGCAATCTCACCGTGGGGGGCACCGGCAAGACCCCCATGGTGGCTTGTCTGGCCAGGTATTTTCAGGGGCGGGGCCAAAAGGTGGCCATCCTCAGCCGGGGCTACGGTGGTCAGAGGAAAAGCGTTACCTGTTTATCCGACGGCAACACCGTGTATTTTAAGCCCCCGGAGGTGGGGGAGGAAGCCTACTGGCTGGCCCGGAGCCTGCCGGGCGCGGCGGTGTACACCTGTCCTTCGCGATATGAGGCCGGCCTGGCTGCCTGGCGGGAGTTTAACCCGGACCTGTTCTTGCTGGATGACGGTTTCCAGCATTTTCAACTGCACCGGGACCTGGATATCGTGCTCCTGGACGCCGCGGCCCCTTTCGGAAACGGCCAGGTGCTGCCCCGGGGGCGTCTCCGGGAGCCGGTATCCGCCCTAACCGCAGCCCACGTGCTCATCCTGACGCGCTTTGATAGGGACCGCCACCAGGAACAATTGCAATCAGTAAGAAAACGGTTTCCGGACAAAACCGTGCTCACCGCCACCATTCAGCCAGTGGCGGCTCGGCGGTATCCCGGCGGCGAGGCGCTTTCCCTGGACATCCTCCGGGGCCGGCCGCTCCTGGCATTCGCGGGCCTGGCCCGGCCGGAAGTTTTCAGCCGAACCCTGGAAGACCTGGGTGCAGTAATTAAGGGCTTCCAGGCCTTTCCGGATCATTATGCCTTTGGGGGCGCAGACCTGAGAAGTTTGCTCCAGGAGGCCGGGAAGCTGGGGGCGGAGGCCCTGATCACCACTTCCAAAGATTTCGCCCGCCTGGGAGACAGTTGGGAAGGGGACCTGCCCTTGTGGGTCCTGGAGGTGGAGGCCCGGGTGAATTTTTCTTTTCTCGTTCCCCAGCTTCTGGTCTGAAAAGTTCAAGGTTCAAAGTTCAAAGTTGAAGAATGGAGCGTGCCCTCCGACTGAGCCAAGCACCTTTTCATAATTTATGGGTGGGCCAAAGGCCCATGAGGAACTGGTCTGAAAACCGAAAACTTTTCAGACCAGTGAGCAGTGAGCAGGTTATGCTCCCCGCGGTCACGAATTCAAAGCTAAAAGCTAAAAGCTAAAAGCTAAAAGCTAAGAACTAAGTGTAATGACAACTAACGTTAGCATTCGATTATGCACAGCGTCAAAGCAGCTTGGATATGGATTCTCATGGATTATCTTCCTTCACCCAAGCACAATAATGTATGCTAAAAACTATTGTCATTACAACTAAGAACTAAGAACTAAGAACTAAAACCTAAAACCTATGAAACGACCCCTCCTGGATTATTTCTTTAAGCCCGCGGCCGTGGCGATAATCGGCGCCAGCCGGAAAGAGAAGAGCCTCGGCCTGGCCCTGGTGGACAACCTCAAAAATGGCGGCTACCGGGGCGACATCTATCCTGTGAACCCCAGGGCCCGGGAGATCCTGGGCCTCAAGGCTTACCCCTCGGTCACCGCCATGGGCGCGGCCGTGGATCTGGCCCTCATCGCGGTCCCCATCCAGGATGTGCCCGGGGTCATCACCCAATGCGGCCAGGCCGGGGTCAAGGCCGCGGTGATTATCTCCGCCAGCGGCAAAGAAGCCGGGCAGGATGGGGATAGCATCGAGGCCGCGATAAAAAGGGCCGCAGTCAAGGCCGGGGTTCGCTACCTGGGGCCCAACTGCTGGGGGCTCCTGTGCCCGCCTGCCAACCTCCACGCCACCTTTGACCCCCATGCGGCCCCGCCGGGAAATCTGGCCTTCATTTCCCAAAGCGGCGCGCTGTGCAGTTCCACCGTGGGTTGGGCGGTCCAGAAGCGCATCGGCTTCAGCCATTTTATCAGCGTGGGCTCCAAGGAAGACCTGGATTTCGCCGACCTCATCGACTATCTGGGCAATGACGAACAGGTCCGCAGCATCATCATTTACATGGAGAACCTCACCGAGCACCGCAAGTTCATGAGCGCGGCCCGCTCCGTGTCCAGGGTGAAGCCCATCATTGTCATCAAGGCGGGCCGCAGCCGGGCCGGGGCCAGGGCCGCGGCCTCCCATACCGGGGCCTTGGCCGGAGAGGACGCGGCCTATAGCGCCGCGTTCCGCCGGGCCGGGGTCATCCGGGTGGACACCATCGGGCAGCTCTTCGACTGCGCCGAAGCCCTGGGCAAAGTCAAAGCCCCCTTAAGCGCCGAGTTGGGCATCATCAGCAATGCCGGAGGGCCGGGGGTGATGGCGGTGGACGCCCTGGAGCGCCGGCACCTGGAACCCGCGGTCCTGAGTCCGGAAACCCTGAGCAAACTGGACGCCTTCCTGCCCCCGTTCTGGTGCCGCAACAACCCCTTGGACATCCTGGGGGACGCCACCCCGGAGACCTATCGCCAGGCGGTGCAGATATGCCTGAAGGCCCCGGAGCTGGCCGGACTGGTGATCATTTTATCGCCCCAGGCCATGACGGACCCCGCGGGCGTGGCCCGGGCCATCGCGCCCCTGATTAAGGGCCAGGCCAAGCCGGTGTTCGCGGTGTGGATGGGGGGAGAGGAGGTGGCCCCGGGGATAAAAATCCTCAACGACGCGGGCATCCCCACCCTGGAGACTCCGGAGCAGGCGGTGGACACCTTCATGGAAGTCTATTCCTACTCCCGGAATCTGGAACTGCTGCAAGAGACCCCTCCCCGGCTGACCCAGGAACTGAATATCAACACCCGACAGGCCCGCTCCTTTATGGACCATTGTCTTGAGCGGCAGGCCCGGGTCCTTACGGAGTTGGAATCCAAGGCCATCCTGTCGGCCTACGGTATCCCGGTGAACCCCACGGTGGCGGCCTCGTCGGGGGCCGACGCCGCCAAGGCGGCCCGGGGTTTGGGCTTTCCAGTGGCCTTAAAGGTTAATTCCCCGGACATTTCCCACAAATCCCAGGTGGACGCCATGCGCTTCTACCTCCGGGACGAAGAGGAAGTGATGGCCGCGTTTCATCAGATCGTCGAGGATGTCCGGGCACATGATCCCAAGGCCCGCATTCTGGGGGTCACCGTGCAGTCCCAGGAAAAACTCCCGGACTGCGAACTGCTGGTGGGTAGCCGGCGGGACCCGGATTTCGGGCCCCTGATCCTTTTCGGCCTGGGAGGCGTATTGGCCGAGGTCCTGGGGGATTGGGCCGTGGATTTGCCCCCCCTCAACCTGCTGTTGGCCCGGAAATTGATGGAAAGGACCCGGATATACCGCATTCTCAAGGGGTATCGCAATATCCCGCCGGCCAATCTGGATGTGCCGGCGGAAATCCTGGTGCGGGTGTCGCAGTTGGTCACTGACTTCCCGGAAATCGTGGAACTGGACATCAATCCCCTGATGCTCACCGGGGACCGGATAGTGGCCGCGGACGCCCGCATGGTGATTGAGCCCAGCGCGGTTAAGCCCCCCCGGCATCTCATCATCAGCCCTTATCCCAACCAGTACGAGAGTTACTGGATGCTCCGGGACGGCACCCCCATTATTTTGCGGCCCATGAAGCCGGAGGATGAGGGGTTGGTGATCAGGTTCCTCCAGAGCTGTTCGGAAGATACTGTGTATTTCAGGTATTTTCGCCTCATCAAGCGCTGGACCCACGAGATGCTCATCCGTTTCACCCAGAACGACTATGACCGGGAGATCGGCTTGATGGCCATCGGCCAGCCGCCGGGGCCGGAGGTGATGATGGGGGTGTGCCGCCTGGTAATGGACGCCGACCGGGAGACCGCGGAGTTCGCCCTCATTGTGGCCGACCCCTGGCAGGGCAAGGGTTTGGGGCCCAAATTGCTGGAGCGGGTCATCGACATTGCCCGGGAGCAAGGGGTCCGGCGCCTGGGCGCGGAAGTCCTGCCCCAGAACCAGCCCATGCTGGATCTGGTCCGGAAAATGGGCTTCACCCTGAAAACAGACCAGGAAGCCCAGGTCGTCCGGGCGGAGTTGGAGCTGTAAAGGATTCACCACCAAGACACCAAGGACACCAAGGTTCACCAAGGTTCACCAAGGGAGTTATTTAAGGCCGTTGGACCAAGGCGCTTAAACTTTTCTTTGTGCACCTTGGTGTCCTTGGTGCCTCTGTGGTGAATCTTGATTTTTATCTCACAATCACGCCGCAGGCGATGCGGTCCCCGGCGTTGCCCGCGGGGTCGGAGAAGTCGTCGTCCGGGTTGGCGTGAATCACCAGGGAAGTGCCCCCGGGACGGAGTAGGGAATTAGGCTGTCCCTCCTTCAGGGTGACCAGCGTGGCCATGGCCTCCAGGGCGCCTTTGCCGTCGGGGCTGACATATAGGTTGGGCAGGTCCCCGGCATGGGGCCCCTGGGAACTCTTCAGGCCGTGTTTTTTGCCGAAGGGATTGAAGTGGCCGCCTGCGCCTGGGAAAGCCGGGGTGTCGCACACGCCCTTTTCATGAATATGGAAGGCATGGACCCCGGGGGGGAATTTTTCGACTTTTAAGGTAATCTTGACCCCTTTGGCGGCTTCCTCTAATTTGGCCTCCCCCACCTTCTCTCCCTTGGCGTTCACTATCGCTGCTTTGGCAGTCAAGGGCGCGCTGTCGCCGCAGCCCAGAATGAAAAACATTGCCAACGCCAATCCCCAACCCCAGATTTTTCTGTCCATTGATAATCCTCCCGGAAATTCTGCCCTTCGGCTCGAAATTATTTGACAGCTTGCCTTTAAATCTAAGACCCCCGGCATCGAAATCCATAATTCCCGGCGAAAAATTTACCGCTTGGCCGTTATATGGGAAGAATAATGGGTGAGGCGGGCCCCACCGGATACATACGGCAGACCGGATTTAAGCTAACGCGCCCCCGTCCGGAAATTTACCAGGCTGGTCAACAGATACAAGCCGGACAGCACCAGAACCACCGTGGCCCCGGGCGGGAAATCCAACCAGTAAGAGATCCCCAGCCCCCCCACCATGGACCCCACGGACACGCCGGCGGACACCGCCACCATGACCCGGATGTGGCGGCTCAAGTTCTGGGCGATGGCCCCGGGAATCACCAGCAGGGCCGAAACCAGGATGATGCCCACCAGGTACATGGACACAATGATCACCAGGGCCATGATCACTAAAAAGAGGTAGCACAAACCCCTCACCGGCACGCCGCTGACCCAGGCCATCTCCTCGTCAAAGCTCAAGAACACCAGTTCCTTGAAAAAGGCCCACATGACTGCCAGGACCGCGGCGGTCACCAGAAAGATCTCCACGACCTGCTTCTCGCCGATGGCCAGGATATTGCCGAACAGAAATCCGAAGACATCCACGTTATAGACCCGGGACAGGTGCAGGAACACCAGTCCCAGGGCCATGGACGCCGCGAAGAAGATGCCGATGGCGGTGTCTTCCTCCACCCGGCTGTGGGTCCGGGCCCATTCGATGAGCAGGGCCACCACCACGGAAAAGCCGATGCCGGTCCATAAGGGGTCCACTCCCAGGAGAAATCCCAGGGCCACGCCGCCGAAAGCCGAATGGGAGATGCCCACCCCGATGAAGGCCATGCGCCGGAGGATGACAAATACCGACAGCACCCCGCACAGCAGGCTCACCAGTATCCCTGCCACTAAAGCCCGCTGCAGGAAGCCCATGGAGAGGAAATCAATCATGCCGTAACCCTAATTAGCCTTACGCAAAGGCAATGTGGAACAGCCGCCCTCGGCTGTTCTTTTCCAGGTGAGCGCGAGCCGGCGAGGGCGGCTGTTCCACATTGCCCACATTGTCGCCATTTGAACCCAACCTTGAACTTTGAACTTTGAACCTTGAACTTTTCCAAGCAACCGAAAACCCTTCTATCCATAACTCAGTCATCATGCACCTTCACCACCCGGTGGGGGATCTCCCCGTGAAAGAGATATTCCACGCTGCACCCGAAGGTGCTCTCCAGGCTCAGGCGTCCGATGGGGGGCGCCTGGTGTACGTGGATGCGGCGGTTGATGCAAACGATGTCGTTTACGTGCCGGGCCACCGCGCCGATGTCGTGGGACACCAGGAGCACCGTGAGGTCTAACTTTTCCTTGATCGCATAGACCAATTCATAGAGATCGTCCTGGGCGCAGGCGTCCAGGGAGATCATGGGCTCATCCAGCACCAACAGCCGGGGCTCCACACACAAGGCCCGGGCGATAAAGACCCGCTGCTGTTCGCCGCCGGAGATTTCCCCGATGCAGCGTCCCGCCAGGTGGGGAATCCCCACCTGTTCCAGGCGGCTGAGGGCCATGTCCCGGTCCTCCCGTCGGGGCCGCTTGATAAGCCCGACCCGGCCGTAGCGCCCCATGAGGACCACGTCCAGCACGGATACGGGAAAGTGCGGGTTATTCAAAGGCTTTTGCGGCAGATAGCCCACCACCTGTCCCCGGCGGCGCAATTTGGCGGGGTCCTCCCCGAATACCCGGACCTGTCCCCGGCCAGGCTTGATGAGCCCCAGGATCACCTTCAGAAGGGTGCTCTTGCCCGAGCCGTTGGGCCCCAGGATGCCCACAAACTTGCCCGCCTGGATCTCCAGATGGATGTCTTCCAGGACCACTTGGGCGTTGTAAGAGAACCAGAGGTCTTGGATGTTGATGGCCAGGTCAGCCATGGGAAACCTCATACAAAGACGGTTCAAAGTTCAAGGTTTAAGGTTTAATACCAATTCGAGACCTCTGCGAAACAAAGGTCTATAAGTGGTTGATGTGTTGCACGGCATTTTTTGCTACTTTTTGCTACTTAAGGAAAGCGATGAGCCCTTTTGAGCCCAATCACAGGGGGCCTGGGGAAGGCGCCCGAAGCCCTTTTCAGTCTTTCTTTAATCCATCAGACACCTCGCCGTATGAGAGAGCTTCAGGTGGCTCCTTGCAGCGCCAACATCTTTTTCAGATTGTAGCATATCCCCTTCAGCCAGAGGTGACATCGATTGCGCACCCCACCCACATAACGACATCGCTCCAGCCCCTAGCGGCACTTCAGGGTGCCGATGACCCGCTCCACGGCCCGGCGCACCCGGGAATAGAATTTATTCCGCCTCTTTTGCCGCTCCGTTATGGCCCGGTGACGCCAGGGCCGATTAATGATGCCACAGAACACTCCTCGACCTCGCAACGCCGCCTTGCGGGCGTCTTTGGCCTAGGCTCCATCGGCAAACACCGCGGCTTCGTCGCCGATGAGCATCTCCTCAAACAGATGCGACTCGGAGACGCTGGCCGCGGTCAGAGCCAGGCGCCGGAGCAGGCCGCTCCCTTGATCGACGCTGAGGTGAACTTTGTAGCCAAAGTGCCCGTCTTTACCCCCGGCGGGTCCAATCCGCCTCGGGATCGGGGCTGGGCTTTGATCAAAGTGGCGTCAATCAAGGAGCCCCGCCGCACGATCAGCCCCTTGGCATGGAGTTGCTCCTCCAGCAAGGCAAACAGGCGTTCTCCCAACCCCGCCTGGGCCAACATATTGCGGAACCGGCAAATCCTGGTTTCATCCGGAACCGGGTCTGTAAGAGACAGACTTAAAAAACGCTGAAACGACAAGCGGTCGCAGATGGCTTCTTCCAGTCCGGGATCGGACAAGCCGTGCCACTGCTGCAACAGCAGGGCTTTAAACATCATCAAAGGCGGATGGCTGGGTCGCCCCTGGGTGGGATGATACAGAGGTTCCAAGGCCTTCTCAAAGGGCCGCCGGTCAAGCTGGCCGTCGATCTTCTTCAGAAAGTGGCCTTCCGGCACCCGACCCGTGGCCTCCATGTCCCAAAGCCCATCTGCCCCCTTTGTTTTCCCAGCATTTGCGACCTCCACCACCTGGCTTTGGTCACATATTAGCATGTTGTTTCAATATGTTAAAGTGTTTTTTGCTATATTAAAACTATTTTTCAAACGACTTTCCCAGAGGTCTAAAGTTGGTATAAATTATCTCTCCCCCGGTATTTATTCAACCGCATGGCCAACCGGGGCGGTTCCGGGGCCAGGCCCATCTCTTTTAGCGTAACCGGCAGCTTGCGCCGCCAGTTGGGGGGTTCGGCCACGGTACCGGGGAGATTTTGCTGTTCCGTAAGTCCGAAAATCTCCTCCAGGCGCACCTCCAGGAGCCCGGCCCGGCTTTGGGCCAGGTATTCCAGGACTCCCTCCCGCACCTGTGCCGGGCAGGTAGCGGAGTCAGGCGAGGCTTCATTGAAATCCCCAGGCAGCAGCCCCCGATGTTGCAAGGTGTCCACCAGCAGGGCCCGGTCCTGGACTCGGGCGGCGGCGTCCGCGTCCGCCATCCAGGGCTGGGGGTAGAGGTTTAAGGAGCGCTTCAGTTCAATATCGGTTTCTTGCCAATAACCCGTCAAGGTGGGGAGATCGTGGGTGGTCACCGCGGCCACGGCCTGGGGAGGATAGTCTTCCGGGGGCCGGAAGCGGTTCTCCGGGGCGCGTTCAAAGAAAAAAACTCGGTAGGAGAGGACCCCGGTCTTGTGGAGATCCCGCCGGATGTGCGGGGCCACGGTGCCCAGGTCTTCGCCGATGATGAGGGTTCCGGCCCGGGCGCTCTCCAGGGCCAGGACCGCCAGGAGTTCCCGGGAACGGTAACGCACGTAGACCCCGCGGGCCGCGTCCAGGCCCAGGGGAATCCAGAACAGCCGGAACAGGGCCATGACATGGTCCAGGCGCAGCATCCCCCCCGGCGGCAGATTGGCCCGGAGGGTGTCCATGAAGAATCGATATCCCGACTCCCGCAGGCGCTCCGGAATCAAAGGCGGCAGGCCCCAGTTCTGGCCCTTGGGATTGAAGGCGTCTGGAGGTGCGCCCATGGCGGCTCCCTGGGCGAACAATTCTTGGTAGGCCCAGGTGTCGAAACCTCCTGCTGAGGCCCCCAGGGCCAGGTCCTGATACAGGGTGAAGGGCAGTCCCCGGCTGCGGGCCTGCCGCCGCGCTTCATCCAATTGGCCGGCTGCCAGCCACTGGCCGTATTGATGGGCCAGGCATATCGGGGCGTGCTCCCGGGCCAGGGCCGCCACCCCGGGGCTGTCCGGGGTTTGATATTCCAGGGGCCAGCCGCGCCAGTCCGATTCTCCGAAAAACTCCGCCAGGGCCGCGTAGTGTCCGAATTTAATCAGGGCCGGGCCTTTCTCGATGAGAAACCGGGCAAACTCCTGCCCCCGGTGGGTAGAGGGGGCCTCCGCCGGGCCGTGCAGGCGTAAGAAGGTCTGACTGAGGCAACCCAGGATTTGCCGCTTCAGGCGATAGACTTCCGGGTAATCCACCAGCGCCGCGGCCTGGAGGCGGGCCTTGAGGGCTTGAAATTCAGGACCGGCCAGGACGGCTTGGGCCTCGGGGCAGTTGGAGAGTTCCGGGGATTTTTCCAGGTCGAGATATAAGAAATTGGTGAACCCGCGGCTGGTGGGAGCATAAGGGCTAGGGTCCGCGTCCGCCCGGGGAGAGGGCGCGTGCAGGGGATTCACCCCCACAAACGCGGCCCCCAGGTCCCCGGCCCATTGAGTCAGGTCCTGGAGGTCGGTGAAATCCCCCAGGCCCCAGTTGTGCTCGCTCTTTAGGGCATAGAGGGGCACATTGAGTCCCCAGACCCGGCGGCCCTCTTTGAGCCAGTCGGGCAGAAAGGCCTGGCGGGGCGCGGCAATGACCCGGGTGCGGCCCGTTTCTTCCTTGCCTCCTGCCCTTACCCGCAGGATCAGATCATAATATCCCATCTCCAGGGGGGCAGGCAGGGGAAGCTGAACGCGGCTGCGGAAGCCCTCTAGTTGACCGCCGCGCCGGGGGTATCGGGGGGGGACCGTTACAATCGCGTTCCAAGAATTCCTCGTGCCGTCTTCGTAAATTAGTTCGGCCTGAACCTCAAGGGTGGGAGGCATATCCGGGGTAGGGCTCCAGGGATAAAAGGACAATTGGGGACGGCCGGATTCGGGAAGGGCCACCTGCACCGGTTCCAGCAGCCGGTCAAAGGGCCGCAGGCGCCGCCGGGCCAACTCCTGGACCACCTGCTCCGGGTCTTCCCAGGAAATTCCCATGGCGCTGAGGAGCGTCCGGTAAGTCGATGGCGAAGTGCGGCGGCGTTTCCCGAAGTTGTCCCAATATTCCGCGGCAATGCCGCAGGCGCGGCCCAGGGCGATGATCGCAGTGGAGGTCGGTTTATAGGGCATAGTCCAAATTGTATGAAAAATTCATAGGATGGCCCGTGGCCGCCGTGATTCGGCGTGCACGGCACGCCCTAGGGGTGTTTCCTTTGGCTTCGGCTAGAGAAATTGCCCATCCGGATGGAGAGCGATTACCCCGTCGCTAATGTTGTAGCAAGCAATTCCGGCCTTCTGAAATTGCGGTTCCCGGCGCAATCCGGCAAAAATTTCGGCAAATTCCGGATGGCAGGAAAACAGGAGCACCTGCTGCTCCCGGGAGACCTCCAGGATTACCCGGGCCGCGGCCCGGCGCCGGGTGGGGTCGAATTTCACCAGCACGTCGTCCAGGATGATGGGCAGCGGTTCGGTGTGGCGGCTGAATTCCCGGGCCAGCCCCAGGCGGGTGGCCAGATAGACCTGATCCCCCAGCCCGGCGCTCCAGGCGATTTCTTCCTTGGTCTTCAGCGATGTGTCTTCCAGATGGATGCTGCCTTCCCCCACGCCGGCCACCAGGCGATAGCGGTCGCCGGTCATGGTGTTAAGAAACCGGCCCGCTTCGGTGATCACCTGGGGCTGCCGCTCCCGCTCATAAACCTGGCGGGCCTGGTCCAGGAGATGGCGGCACACCGTCAGCGCGGCCCAGCGCCTGGAAGCCTCGGCCAGTTGTTCTTTCAGGGAACGTTCATCCAGCAGCAACTCGCTGAGGCGATCACTCCGGGCCATTTCGGCCAGTTGCCGCTGCAGGCCGCCCCGTTCATTGAGGTCGGCATCTACGGACACGGTGATTTCCTGGGAACCAGCTTTCAACCGGGTATGTTCTTCTTGCAATTCTAGAGGCTCGGTGACCGCCAGTTCCTCCTCCAGCGCGGCCTGGGCAGCCTCAGTCCCGGCAATGGTCCGGAGCCTGATTTCTTCGTCGTCGATCTTCTGAATCAACTCGCGCCACTCGCGGTAAGCCCCGGATAGGCGGATAAATTCGTCACCTTCGGCGGCGCCGGCCTGTTGCCATAAATCCCGGAGTTGGTCTTCCATCTCCTGTTCCTGGGTTTTAAGCAGGGAGAGATCGCCGCGCGCCGCCTCCAGCCTGGCTTCCAGGTCCGTCTGTTGCTTGACGATGTCCTGGTTTGCCGCGAGAGCCCGGCGCAGGGCGTCCAGGTCCTCCAGTCCCGCTTCCTCGGTTAACGGGGCCTTGCCGCAGGCGTCCAGCGCTTGGCGGATCCTGGCCCGGGTTTGCCTCAGGTAATCCGTCATCTGCTCCAGCCGCAGGCGGGATTCTTCCAGATGGCGCCGGGAACTCCGGGCGCTTTCCACCGCCTGGAGGACTGTGGCAAATCCTTCCGGGCGCAGGGAGGGGGAGAAATTTCCGTCGGCCAGCCAGGCTCCCCACTCCGCCGCCAAAGCCTGATGTTGTTGGGATGCTTCCCCCGCGGCGTCCTGGGCTTCTTCGAGTTTTTTGAGACATCTCCCGTCGTGGGCCGCGGCTTTCTCCCTTTCCCGGCTTTGGGTCTGCCAGGCGCGCCGCTGCTGTGCGACCTGCTCCAGGTCTTGGCCCACCTTTTCCCATTGGGTCAAATCTTCCGGCCGGGGGAGTCCGGTATCCTGAGATACCCGCGCCATTTCCTGAGAAACGGCCTCCAGAGCTTCCTCCAAACGGCTCATTTCATCCCGCCGGGCTTGCAAGGACTTTTCTTCCCGCGCAATTTCCTGGAGGATTTGAGAAACCCGCCGGACTTCCGCGGCCTGTTGCCGACGCCGGATAATTTCCAGGAGGACGGCCAGGCTTGCGGCTGCGGTCAGGCTCAAACCGGCAGGAAGGTAAAAGTGCTGATAGAGGAGCGCCCCGGCCAGGAGCGCTCCGGCGGCGGCCGCGGCCAACCCCGGCCACCCGGGCAGGGGTTTGATCCCGGCTTCTACCTGGGGTTGCAGAGAGTCCAGCCGCTCCTGATTTTCCGCCAGGGATTTGCCCCCGGCCTCGTGCCGGACGGCTATCAAGTCCCGCTGGTGCAGTAAAGAACGGATGACCCGCACCGCGTCCCGCCTGGCCCGGATTTCCTCCTCATCTCTCAGGGACGGCGCGGCAAGCTGCTGGAGGTGTCGTTCGGCCTCCTCCGCCGCGAGCCGCGCCTCCGCCGCGGCTTCCTGCCGGGTCCGCTGCGAGGCCAGGGCCTGTTCCTCCTGCCTGTGGGCCGCGTCCAGTTGCCTCTTGAACTCGCTGACCTGATGGCGGACGGCAACCGAGACGTCCACCTGTTCCAGCATCGGCGCGGTCCAATGGGGCCCCAGGTCCTGAAGGCGCCGGTGGAACTCCTCTTGCGCCTGATTCACCTTGCTTTCCATCAGGGGATGATCATTTAAGGCCGAGGCCAGCTTCTTCCTATCCTCCACCAGGCACTCGACGGCCTCCTGTTGCTCCAAGACGGCCCGGTCCACGGAGAGCAGGCTGAGTTGCTGCGCCAACCCGGTAATTTCGGGCTCCAGCCGCTTTTGCTTATTGCGAAGGTTTTCCTGGCCTTCCTGGAGAGTGTGAAACCGGTTTAAGCCATCCGGCGGAAAGTCCCGGGCATACTCCAGGTTTCCGGCTTTTTCCCGGGCCGCGTCCCGCTTCACCCAGGGCTCCCGGGCCTGTTCCAATTGTTTAAGGCGTTCCAGGCGGCGGGATATGGTTCCGGCCTCCTGGCGGTTCTCCCGGATTTGGGTTTCCAACTCCTCCAGCCTTCTCCGGCCCCGGGCATATTCCCCCGCCTGGCCCCGGATATCCCGGAGCTCCTTTTCCACCTGTTTTAATTGGGCGGTTAATTGGCCGATAAGCTTGGTTTTACCTGTGCCGGTGGGGGTGACCAGCTTCCCCAACTCATCGTCCAGGTATTTTAACGCCCCGGGGACCGACGCGCCCCCCAACCCGGCCCCCGCGGAAAACAGGCGGCCTCCCATGCCTTCTTCGGTCAAGACCTCCAGCCCCTTTAAATCCTCCAGGCCCACGGCAAAGATGTGCTCGAAGGTCCGCCGGTCAATCCCCCCCAACAATTTTTCCGGTTCTTTGAAGGTCTCGGGAGCCTTGCCCGCTTCCGTCAGGATGGCGTCCCGGCCTGTCCGGGAGAGCGTGATACCGCGGCCGTCCGCCATGACCATCTGGAGCCGGCCGCCGTGTTGGCCCCCGAGCCGGGCAAGATATTCATTGACCGGCTTGCCGCCTTTTCTCTGCTTGAGGAACCCGAACAGCACGGAGCGGATAAACTGCATCAGGGTGGTCTTGCCAGCTTCGTTCTCCCCCAAAAACAGCGCCAGACCCGGGGGGATATCCTGAATCCCCTGATCATGGTAGATGCCGAAGCCGTCCAGGTGGAAGCCGGTGATGCGCATGTTATACTGTTTTCTGTTTTCCGTTTTCTGTTTTCGGTTAAGAAACCGGCAAAGAGCTGGACTCCCCGGTCCCAAGCTTCATTTGTGAAGACATGTAGGGTGCGTCCTACGCACCATCCAACAGCTTGGAAAAGTTGTCAGTGGCCAGTTACCAGTTACCAGTAAAAAATGTAGGGTGGGCACTGCCCACCATCATCTTCTTTTCATGCTTTTGGAGAGAGCCAACGGCTCATGCGCGACTGTCATGAAAAGTTCAAAGTTCGGTTAATAAAGAATACGTGCCGCTCACCATGATAAAAAGCCCGCCACTTTTTCTGAGTTACGGGTGAACCAAAGGCTCATGAGCTATTGCTCTGACTAATATTTCCAATGCAAAAAGCCATTACCCTTCTTCGGGCAGCAGCAGGTCCAGTCCCAGGGTTTCCGCGTCTCTGAGAACTTCCTGCAAGTCGGCCTGGTTAAGCTGCTCCAGTCGGCGGAGCATGGCCTTGCTCTCAGGGCGCTTTATCAAGAAATCCCGCAAGGCCGTTTCGGGGTCCGCCCCCTGCCGGAGGTCTTCCGCGGCATTTAAAAAATCCCCCACGAAGTCCTGCACCAGGCGTCGCTGGGCCAGATCCACCGGGGGCCGGGTGCGGTTCCGGACCGATTCCACATACACGAAATCGGGCCGTTCCCCTTCCCCGTCCCGGAGTAGGGCCGCCAGATCTCGGTCCAGGTCCAGGCGCCGCAAGAGGGCATGGAGGTCGCCCCGGCCCTGCAGCTCGATGCGAAGGATGACCCCGCGTCCCTCCGCGGCGGCCCGAACTTCCTCTTTGATGCCGGACAGGGCGGATAACAGATCATCCACGGTACTTAGGGCCGCGACATCCAAAGCCTGGGAAAACCAGCGCACCACGTCCGTGGCCACGAACTCCGCCCCGGCGCGGCCGGTCTCATCCACCCTGACCAAATAGCAGCCCCGGGCTCCCGGCTCCCTGATGCTGCGGCCCTGGGTATTGCCGGGATAAACGATTAAGGGACGCTCCGGCCTGAGGATGCGGCGGGTGTGGATGTGCCCCAAGGCCCAGTAGTCCATGCGGCAGCGCAGCAGATCGTCCACGGTGCAGGGGGCGTAATTGTCATAGTCGGGATCGCCCCCGACGTTGGCATGAAGCACCCCCACGGCAAAGGGGCCGTCTCCTTGGGGGAACCGGGCCGCCAGGTTTTCCTTCACCTCCCGGATGGGGAAACTGATGCCGAAAAGGTGCGCCAGGGTTTCGCCGCCCCGCCGGACTTCCAGTCTTTCCACCTCCCGGCCCCCGAACCGGTGCACCCCGGGGGGCATTTCCAGGCCCGCTTCCCACCCTGACAGGGGGTCATGATTGCCGTGGGCCACATAGCAGCTTATCCCGGCCGCCGCGGCCCGGGCCAGGGAGTCCCGAAAGCGCAGCTGGGCCCGGAGGCTGCGGTCTTCCCCGTCATAGACGTCCCCGGCTACAATGATAAAGTCGGCCCCGGCCCGGACGGCCACATCTATAACCTGGTCGAAGGCCTGGAAGGTGGCGTCCCGGAGGCGAGCGCCCATCTGGGGATCCACAACCCTAAGCCCCTCAAAGGGACTGTCTAAATGCAGGTCGGCGCAGTGGACGAAGGTAAAGGACTGGGGCATACTTGGAGTTGCCTAACGGGCTTTGCCGGCTGGCGGCCTCAAAGGTTGCGAAGTTCCTGAAATCCGGTAATTCTTATATCAAGTTCTGTTTCCAATGCAACAAACTTAAGTTTCAACTTCCTGATAATACTGATTTTATTAACCGAAAACCGAGAACCGAGAACCGAAAACGGTATTAGACGGTAATATACAAGCAACTACATCGGGAGTATAGCAGGAAAACGGCATCCCCCAGGACGAAAAAATCGGGGATTATCGGAAAGAAAATTAAAGAGAGAGGTTTGGGGTGAGCGACGGGACTTGAACCCGCGACCACCGGGGCCACAACGTGGAATGAGCAGGACCTCACCGTTTCTTGCAACCGGACGGAATCCCTGGACGCAAGCCATAACGAAATCATGCAGGGGCAAATAATTTTACCCAAAGAGTGTGAAATCACCAGGGAGTTTGCCCTGCATCTTCACAACGTGGCCAAAAAGCTGGAGGAAGACGAGGAAACGGGCTCTAAACGCTATCTGTATTTGAAGTTGGGAGCAGACCATTTCCGCCATGCCTTCAACTATGAGGCGATGGCCCGGCAGTTTGGTTCAGGTTCCTTTTTTGGGGACTGCGATTTGGGATAAAGGGGGATATACCATGCTAAAAAGAAATGTAGAAAGGAATGGGGATTCGTGGGAACCGGCAGTCGAGTCTTTTACTGATGATCAGACCGGGGCTAAATACCGGCGGATAGTGGGGGGCCTGGCCTGGCCGTATGGCGGGAAGCCCGGTTTTGCCGTGGTCATTGCTGAGGATTTTGAGGAAGACAAGTCCCTGACTGGCCGTCATTTATGGGTCTTGAATGAATTGGAGGCTCCTGATGTAGCCGATTTAGTGGGGCGCTGCCAGGACCTCCGGGATACATTTCAGGCAAGGGACTGGTTCGGTACCCTTCGGAATAAATCCATGCTGGCGGTTCTCTATCATCTGCAAAAGGACCTTGGCCATAAAGACCGGTTTTCCTTCAGTCCCGCCCCCCACGCCGATGATTCGCAGGGCTTGGGGTACTATCTACCCGTAATCAAAGAACACCTGAGGATTAACCGAAAAATTCTCCATTTCGGCAAGGATAGCAAAATGGCGGGGTATGTGGCCCAGGTGGGACCCGAAGCCTTGAATCAGGACCCCATCGAATATCCACCTATCGCCGCCTTGGGGTATGCGCTGTCCTATCTCGTTATCCACAAGCCGGAACCGGTATCTCCCAAGGTGAGGCCGACTTATTCGGGTCCAGGGTCCTGGATGGCATCATAAACAACCCCCTGAGATCGCCCTGGGTGAACTTAAGGCTATACTCCCTGCCTTTATCCCCCCCCTCTCCCCTTGGCCCCTCCGGTTTACCCCCACAGGCTTGGGGACTACGCTTCGATTGCCTCCTGCGCACACGGCGCCGCCAGAAGTCCAGGTCAGGGTGGGTCATTATTCCATTATCACAACTGCCTCAGGTGGGTCATTTTTGGATTAGCATAATCAGTTGACAATCATCAAATCGAGATCAGATTAAGAGCTTATCCGTAAATAACTCCAATTTTTCGCCAGCAGATAATGGCTGCT
>CAZUBT010000030.1:0-37591 GCA_964618815.1 uncultured Desulfobacterales bacterium
CCCCGGCCAGGACCGCCCTTTGGGCGTCAATGACCACCACGGTGGGGCTGATGGTGCCCACGTCGACCCCCAGGGAGCGTTCCACCACGCCGTCGGCGGGCAGGGGGACCACCAGATAGTCCTCCGGACCCAGGGCGGCGGCCGGGGTGAGGGCGGGTAAGGGCCGCAGGGTTTCCCTTTCCCGGGTCAGATACGTTCTCAGAGGGTCAAAATTCAGGGTAAAATGCTCCGGCGGCTGCTCCCTCATTGCCAAGACCGCGCCCACCGCACCCAGGGCGCAGAAATGGGGCGGAATAATCAGTTCCTGGTCATCCATCTCGAAGACCTGGCGAAATGCCTGGCGCACCCCCAGGTTATGGGCCACGCCCCCCTGGAAGGCCACCGGGGGGGTGATGGTCTTGCCCTTGGCGATATTGCTCTTGAGATTGCGGGCCATGGCCTGGCACAGCCCCGCGATGATCTCATAATCCGGGGTGGCCCCCTGCTGGAGGTGGATCATGTCGGTTTTGGCGAAGACGCTGCAACGCCCGGCGATGCGGGGCGGGGTGGTGGATTTCAAGGCCAGTTCGCTGAAGTCCTCCACGGAGTAACCCAGGCGGTTGGCCTGCTGGTCCAGAAAGGAGCCGGTGCCCGCGGCGCACATGGTGTTCATGGCAAAGTCTTGGATCACCAGGTGCCCGGCTTCTTCTCCCACCAGGATGAGCTTGGCGTCCTCCCCACCCATGTCGATGATGGTGCGCACCTGGGGCTGGAAGTGGTAGGTCCCCCGGGCCTGGGCGATGACTTCGTTGACGAACGCCCCGCCCAGGACCTCGGCCAGGGATTTGCCGCCCAACCCGGTAAAGGCCGCCAGGCGGCAGCTGTCCAGGGGAAATTCCTCCCCCAGGGACTCCAACAGGTTGAGCGCGGTGCGGTGGGTCTCACCCAGGTGACGGACATAAACCTCCCGGAGGACCTCCCCCCGGAGGTTCATGACCACCAAATTGACGCTCACTGAGCCGATATCCATACCCAAGTCGAATTTGCCGTGCATAATCCTTATCCCCTGAAACGCGGATCGAAAATCTCATAGAATTGCTGTTGCTATCGGATTAGGTTTTCTGTCTTTCATGAAACTTCAACCATTTTTCTGAAAAAATCTGTATTCGGAATCACCTTCGGATTATTGCAGGTTCTCCAAACGACTTACCCATTGATGAAAATGAGGGCATTCTGCTCGAATTGCCTGCAGTCCAATGCGTTTTGAAATTACAATGCCGTAAAAGGGTTTATTATAAATAGGGAAAAGACCTCCCAACCTTTTTGATGGAGCAGTATTTGGATTATCGTTGATCTCTTCCGGAGTTTGAAAAGAGGCTCTAATCTTCGCAAGTTCAGGTTCTCTATTGGGCTCATGGAGCGCCCTGGCGATTTCTGCCGGTGTGGTGAAAAGGAGCCCCTCGAATTCATGCAGAGTTAAGTTTTCCAAAAATCGCGGGTGATTTATTTCATGCCTAAAAGCATTCTCTATATGCTGCACTTTGCCATAAGGTGTAGCCGGTGCATCGTTACGGCCTGGAAATTCGCTGGGAAGGCCATATAAATCAAACATGGTGGTTACGCAAAGAGCGCTGGTATCCCCCAGCAATCTCAGGAGATCTCTTTTAACCCGTCCATAGGAGCCTATTCCTCCTTTAAAATTAGGGCCGCTCTTGACAATCTTGGTGTTCAGAATTGTCGGGATAAGATACTTTCCATAATTAATTAGGTGTGGGTTCAGAACTTCTTTAACAAATTTTTCCTCGGTCTGTCCTTCCACCAAAACCAGCACTTTCTGCATAAATTATGGACGCCCCCCAATGACGTTCTTTTCCCAGAGATCACCAAGACCGTAATCGTCCAGCCAATTAGTCATATCTGCTCTATCTAACCGCCGAAATATGCTTTGGCCCTCCTCCCGTTCCACCACAACCACATCTTGGGGCTCAAAATGGTTCACCAGCGTTACCGATTGGGTCGAAATCAATACCTGGGTCTGTTTCGCCGCGCTTTGCAGGAGATTCGCCAATACCGATATGGCATAGGGGTGCAGCCCCAATTCAGGTTCGTCTACCAAGATCACTGATGGCAATCGGGGTTGGAGTAACAGAGTGGCCATACAGATGAACCGCAGGGTCCCATCTGATAGGACGGAGGCATTAAAATATGAATCGCTTCCTTTCTCCAACCATTCCAGACGAATTTTATCTTGATTCAACTCCAAGGGGTGGAGATTGAAACGGTCAAAGAACGGTGCAACCAGGCGGACGGCATCCTGGATATTGTCGAAATGGTCTTTATGATTTTTCTCTAAACGATAGAGAAAAGCGGCCAAATTACGGGCATCAGGCCTTAGGAATCTATTATCTTCCAAATCTCCGGTCTGCTTTATTTTGGCGCTGTCGCTGGTATCATGAAAGTGATAAAGTCTCCAACTTTCTAAGTGACCCATTACATAGCCAGTTATTCGGGTAGGTCTTGCTGAAATCTTTGATTCAAGATGTCCTCTTCCCAGCGATTCCTTTAAGGTTCCCAGCGATTCCTTTAAGGGGTTTGGATCCGCTTTATTATGGAACCATGCGGCCTCATTTAAAAAAAAGAAATTATCTTCAGCCCCCGCCCCCAACCTACATTCATATCCATTGATGCCGTTTTTAAAAGATAAAGTGAAAGACATCTCTTCCGATTTCTTTCGGCCAAAGTGCAGGATAGTATCCGCCCCACCTCGCTCTGCCGTAAAGGTTTGCAAATTCCCTTCAATCAGATGATTCAAGAATTTGAAAACGCCGATGAAATTTGATTTACCGGACCCGTTCGCGCCGATAAACACGTTTAAAGCACTCAGTTCCAGGTCAAGGTGCCGGATCGATTTATAATTTCTTATTTTTATTTGGTCCAGCTTCTTCATGTAATATGACCTTTGGATTTTGATGGAAAACTTCCAGCACAATCGTCTTGGGAATAGACTGCGCCGGTTTCCTGGCTGCGGTAAAATTCCTGGCCATGATAAATATTGTGTGCAACCAGGCCGTTTGCATATAAACGCTGGAGCCTTTCCTTGGCCTGCGCCAGAGGCAGTCCCAGGGCCTGGGCCAGGTCCGGCGCGGTCATGGGGCGGCGGGACAGCATCTCCAGGAACCGGGAGTCGCTGACGGCCGCGGCCGGAGCCGGGCTCCCGTGGAAGGAAGCGATGACCTCGGCCCCGTCCCACAGATAAGCGGCGATGTCCGCCAGCTCTTGAGCAGATACCGGCCGGGCGTAAGCTTCCACCCCGGGGCGCACCGCGGTGTTGAGTTGGACCTTATCCGGGGCCAGCCTTTGGATGATATCCTTGAGGGCCCGCAATTCCGCCTCGTCGTCATTGATGCCCTGCAGAATTAAGACCTCCAGCCAGACCTGCCCCGAATATTCCCGGCGCAACGCTTCCAGGCCCTGAATAAGCCGGCCCAGGGAAAACCCCGGCGCCGGCCGGTTGATGATCTGGAAAGTTTCCTCCCTACCCGCGTCCAGGGAAGGCAGGATCACGTCCGCGGCGGCCAGCTCCCGGCGCACCTCCGGATCGCACAAGAGCGCGCCGCTGGTGAGCACCGCCACCGGGATCTCCGTCATGGCCTTGACGGCCTCCATGATCCGGCCCATTCCCAGGTTCAGGGTGGGTTCCCCGGAGCCGGTCAGGGTGATGAAATCCACCGGTGAGCCCTGGTGGATGAAGGCCTGCAACTCCCGGATAATGTCTTCCGTATGATACTCCCGGCGCTCCAAGGTCTTGCAGGTTGTAGGACCTACTTCGCAATAAATGCAATCAAAAGGACAGGTCTTCCTGGGAACCAGGTCCACCCCCAAAGAGAGCCCCAGGCGACGGGAATTAACCGGTCCGAAGAGGTGGTACATAGTTAATCGGTTTTCAGTCTTGGATTTTCAGTAATTTCAGTAATTAAAGATAAATGCCGTAATCTTGCCGGAAGCCAAACCGGTCCTAAAAGCAGCCCAGTTGGCAATTGGCGATCTTGATGCGCAGTTCATTCAAAAACTCTCCCAGGTCCTTGCGGGAGATGCCCAGCTCTTCCGCCAGGCGGAAGGCCGCGGCGCAGGGAATTTTACCTTCCGGGGCCGCAGCCTGGATTTTGGCTTTCACGTCTTCTTTAATCATGCTATCTCCCCAAATGTTTCAACAATATATTATAGGCCAACCGGGGTCAAAAATCAAGGAGTGGCTGGAATCCCACGGGGCTCCGGGGCCCGCCTGGGCATCCCCGTAACCTATGAAAAATTGGGTCATTTGATTTTCTCTTTCCGGTATTCAAACTCAGCTTGGGAACCGGAAGAAAAAATCTTCCCGGTCATGATCTTCTTCCCGGTGTACCTCAAGTTAGTTACGGACACTCATAGATTCAACACCCGCCAGCAGGCTTCCGTCAGGTACTCCGCCAGGCCGGCAAGACTCCGGGGAATACGGCCGTAGATTTTAAACACCGCCACCTGCAAGACCACTCCCATGACCATGGCCGCGGCCACCTCCGCGTCGGCCGGCGGCGCCTCGCCACGCGCGATCCCTCCGGCAATGACGCTGCGCACCACTTCCACCGGATTGGGCATCCCCGGGGTCACCTTTTTCAACTGGGCATGTTGGGCCAGGAGGAGATAGCTAAACAAGACGGGGTCCTCATCAAAAAAGGCGCAGAACCGGCCTACCATGGCGGCCAGCTTGGCTTTCAGGGTAGGGTGTTCCTCCTGGAGACGGTCCAGTTCCCGGGCAAAGGCAATATAATTGACGGCAAACAACTCCCAGGCCAGGCTCTCTTTGCTGTCGTAATGGCGGTAAAGAGTGCCTTCGGCCAGCCCCGCGGCCCCGGCGATATCCCGGATGGTGGTCTCGGTAATGCCCTTGGCCACAAAGAGGCGCAGCGCGGTCTGGGCGATTAATTCTTTGGTCTTGGCGCCGTCTCGCATGGTAAAAATCCGACAAATAACGTGAACGCTCACTCACATACTAGAGGGCACATCGGTAGCTGTCAAGATATTTTTTCGTGGCTACAGGTCCCGTCTTTTGTGCTTGGCAACCTCCTGCCGATGATGGTAATCTCGGCTTATTAATCCTTTTCGCCAAGGAGACTCGCAACCATGAAAGTCATTGCCATATCCGGTTCGCCCCGGCCTCAGGGGAATACCTACCATCTTCTCCAGGAGGCCCTTGGGGTCCTGGAGCAGCAAGGGATCGCCACGGAGTATATTTCTCTCCACGATAAGCAGATCTTGCCGTGCCGGGCCTGTATGCAATGCGCCAAAGACAAGAACCGCTGCGCCCAGGAAGACGACTTCATGCCCGTTTATACGGCCATGGCCCAGGCCGACGGCTTGCTGGTGGGGTCCCCGGTGTATTTCGGCTCCGCCACTCCCAATGTCATGGCCCTGTTGGACCGGGCCGGGTATGTGGCCCGCCAGGGGGATAATCCCTTTTACCGGAAGGTGGGCAGTCCCATCGTGGTGGCCCGCCGGGCCGGAGTCAATTTCACCTATGCCCAACTGCAGTTCTGGTTCGTCATCATGGGCATGTTTGTGCCCGGCTCCACCTACTGGCCCATTGCTTACGGCCTGAAACCGGGAGACGCCGCCCAGGACGTCGAAGGCATGAAAACCGTGGCTACCCTGGCGGAAAATCTGGCTTGGCTGCTGAAGAAGTTGGCTTGAAATGTCTATGAATGTCTGGAACAGAATAAATTCGGTTATCTAACCTAAAACCGAAACCCCCCTCAGCCCTTCTGGCCCCGCAGGCGCTCGGCGCTGGAGGGGAAATATTCCATCTGGGTATGAGGCAGAAACAGGGCCGCGATGTACTGGTGCATGAACCCCGGGGTTTCGGACAGTTCGAAGTTGGTCATCATATCCGCCACCCGGCGCTCTTCTTCCAGTAGTTCCCGGGAGAAGGCCAGCAGGGTGGCCCCCATGAGGGAGGCGTTGCCCACGAATTGATATTTCTCCCGGGGCAGATCCGGCAGCAGCCCGATGGCCACGGCATTATCGATATTGATGAAACTGCCGAAGGCCCCGGCCAGGATCACCTGTTCCAGGTCCTGGAGCTTAAGCCCCACGCCCTCCAGCAGGGTGAGATAGCCGGCGAACATGGCCCCTTTGGCCCGCATGAGGTTGTCGATGTCCACTTCGCTCAAGGTGAGGTCCTGGCCGCTTTCCGTGTCCGAGGCCCAGGCCAGGACATATTCTAGGCCGCTGTCCCCGGACCGGATACGGGGGGTGGGCAGATCATCCCGGAATTTGCCGTTGGGATGGACGATGCCCGCGTCCATGAGCGCGGCCAACAGATTGATGAGGCCCGAGCCGCAAATGCCCTTGGGCTTGACCATGCCGATAGTGAGGAGCATGGGCTCGTAAGTGTCCGGGTTGATGCTGGCCTCTTCAATGGCCCCGCTGGTGGCCCGCATGCCGAAGCGGATGCCGCCCCCTTCAAAGGCCGGACCCGCGGAGCAGGCGGCGCAGGCCAGCCACTGCTGGTTGCCGATGACGATCTCCCCGTTGGTGCCGATGTCGATGAACAGGGTTAATTTGGGTTCCTTATAGATGCCCGAAGCCAGGACTCCGGCCACGATGTCCCCCCCCACATAGCTGGACACGGAGCTGACGCTGTAAATGAACACGTGCTCCGGCACTTCCAGCCCCAGGTCCCGGGCCCTCACCGGCGGAGTATGGCAGACCGTGGGGGTATAGGGCGACAGCCGGATAAATTTAGGGTCAAGGCCGTAAAACAGGTGGGTCATGGTGGTGTTGGCGGCCAGGGTGATGTGGGAGACTTCGTCCACCGACAATTTATGCCGCTTCAGGACCCGGTGCATCACCTGGTTGATGGTGCCCACCACCGCGGTCCGGAGTTTTTCCAGACCTCCAGGCTTTTGACTGTAGAGTATCCGGGTGATGACGTCGTCGCCGAAACCCATCTGGGCATTGTAATCCCCGGCATTGCCTACAATCTCCCCCTTGGCCAAGTCCAGCAGTTGCACCCACACCGTGGTGGTGCCGATGTCCACCGCCAGGGCGTAATGCCCCTGGGTAGTGTCCCCGGCCTCCAGGTTCACCACCCGGGGGTTCCGGGAGAGCCGCTGGGCGAAATCCAGGGTGGCGGTGACCCGGAAGTTATCCTCCCGCATGACCCGCCCCAGTTTATGGAGCATGAAGAAATCCGCGGCCAGATTATTCAGGCCGAAGCGCCGGCTCAGGCCGTCTTCCAGGCGGCTCAGGTCGCAGATACTGTCCGCCAGGGTGGCGGGGTGGAGCTCTAGAAATTTCTTCTGGAACGCTGGATTATAAAGGCCCTGTTCCTTTAACGCGGCAATATCGATGGGCGCGGCCCGCAAGGCCATGCCGGTGCGGCGGCGCACCAGGGTGGCGCGGTCCAGCAGGGATTCCGGCGGGATCCTGACCACCACGTCGGAGGTGATGCGGCACTGGCAGGCCTGGCGGAACCCCAGGCCCCATTCGGCGCCGGTGAGCAAGGCGGCCGGGGCGCAGTCCAAATCTCCGGATTCTAGGATAATCCGGCATTTGCCGCAAACCCCTTCGCCGCCGCAGGAGGCATTGATGTGCACTCCCGCACTGAGCGCGGCCCGCAGCAGGTTCTCCCCGTCCGGGACCTCAATGGTGATGTCGTAAGGCTTAAAAGTGACGCTTCTATCCACGAATGATACCGTTTTCGGTTTTCGGTTTCAGGTTAAAAGAAACTGGATTATCAATAAGTTAGCCACATAGTCGGTTGCATCTGAAATCTAACCCGGTATAAGCCCTGAACCAGGCAGTGATGGCCCCCGGCTACCCCAGGTCGGGCCAAAAGGCTGAATTTAGCGGGATTCTATCACAGGGAGGCGCTAAAAAAAACGGCAAAATGGGGCGGCGGAAAATAGGAGTGACCAGTGAGCAGTTAGCCGTGAACTGTGAACTGTTAGCTGTTAGCTGTGAACTGTGAACTGTAAGCGGTCAGCCGTCAACTTTGAACCTTGAACCTGAAATATGATAGGTTTCCCCATGGACATTGCCGGGGGGAAGATTTAGGGTTACACTAGCCGGGCGACTGGGGTTTCCCGGTTTTTTCTCCTTTTTAACAGTTTCTCAGGGAGGCGCCGATGCCGTTAGCGCGCTTAAGCGGGCTGCTTCATGAACTGTACGACAGGCTGTATGCCGCATTCGGACCCCAGGGGTGGTGGCCCGGAGAAACTCCCTTTGAAGTGGCGGTGGGCGCCATCCTAACCCAAAACACCAACTGGAGGAACGTGGCCCGGGTGATCGACGGCCTGAAGCAAGAGGGCCTGTTGGACCCTGCCAGCCTGCGAGACCTCCCCATCTCGGAGTTGGCCCGGCGCCTCCGGGCCGCTGGTTATTACAACGTCAAAGCCCGGCGGCTGCGGAGTTTTCTGGATTTCCTGGCGGAGGCCCAGGACTCCATGGACCGGCTGGCGGAGGAACCCCTTGAATCCCTACGGCCCGCGTTACTGGAAGTTAAAGGCATCGGCCCGGAAACCGCGGACAGCATCCTGTTATACGCCTGCCATAAGCCCACCTTTGTGGTGGATGCCTATACTTTTCGCATTTTAAGCCGCCATCATCTGGTTTCGGAACCTTGCTCCTATGAAGAATTGCGCCAGGTCTTTATGGAGCATCTCCCCCCCGAGACGCCCTTATATCAAGAGTATCATGGCTTGCTGGTGCGCCTGGGCAAAGAGTTTTGCCGTCCCCAGCCCCGCTGCGATACCTGCCCCCTCCAGGATTGGCCCCAAGCTTGACGGCTTCAGCGCCCGCTATCCTGGTATGCTTGTTGCAATGCTGATATCCAGGAAGGGATAATGGCATACATAGGACCAAACGAATATTTTCCCGTGTGGCTCCAGGACATCCCCACCGATGATCTGTTCATGGCGGGGTTTCTGGAGCTCTTGGCAACGTCGACGGATGCTTCCTCGGAGGAGGAGGGGCCTCTTTGCGGCTACATTATCCAGGGCTGGTTCGGACCATTCCTCTTGGGCCCCTCCAGCCGTTTTCTGAGAGGACGATGTTAAGGAAATCTTTCTGACCCCTTATCCCTGCCGGAAGACAGCGCCGGACCGGCTGGCGAAGCGGTCGTGCGCTGCTCAACCGATGACAGCCGGATATTATACCGTTTTCGGTTTCCGGTTTTCAGTTTTCGGTTAAAAGAAATTGGATTATCAATAAGTTAGCCATGGAGTCGGTTGCATCTGAAACCTAACCCGGACAAGCCGGAACCAAAAACCTTCAAAGATTTACCACAAAGGCACAAAGGACACCAAGGAACACCAAGAAATATTTTTCCCTTTGTGAACCTTTGTGTTCTTTGTGTCTTGGTGGTTAATTTTCTTCCTACCGAACACGGAAAAGCCGGAACCAAAAGGTTTTTAGCTAATTTTTTGCCAGAAAAAGCACGAATCATAGAAATAAGTTACTAACAGCCGCCCCGCTTCACCCCGCCATCCTCCGTTATTGCTCCAAATTTTTCCCCCCGTTGTGCCCATTGATGGTAAAATACAGCCGGTATCACAATAATTAAACCTGAAAGGCATTTTCTGTTCAGAAATATGGACATTATCGCCCTGGAACAGCATCCCTCAGTGGAACTGGTGGAAAAGCTCCGGCGGGTGCCCCTTATGGAGCAGCCTGACGTTCTGATTTATGAACAGGCCCTCATCAGCCTGGAGTTGATGCACACGGATTATCTCCGTCCCGCCCAAAACTACATCTGGCTTCAGGAACTCCGCAAGACCCAGGAACTGCGATGGAGCCTGGCGGCCCTGGGGGTGGACCTGTTCCGCCTGGACGGCTATGTCACTTATGCGGTGCGGCAACCCGACGGCACGGAAGTGACCTACGATCTTTATCCTCCCATCATCGAGGAGTCCATGGAGGCCGACGGCGCCCTGGCCCCGCTGATCAACGACGGCATGCACCGGGTCTATCTGGCCCGGCTGGAGTGGATCGTCCCCCAGGTGGCTTATATCCGGGGAATTCCCAAGAATTATCCCTATTATGCCTACCCCCGGCCGGGCGGCTGGGAAGGCATTGACCTCCTGGCGGAGAACCCGGATCCTAAAAACTATCTGAAGAAATGCCATCGCCGGCGGGAAAATAAACAGCTGTTCCGGGACTTCCAGGCGGTCTTCCACAATGTCGGCCGTCCCCGGAGCCGGCTTTTGAAAAAATAAGGGGGTAGGGGCCAGGGGAATCTCTGCCTTGAAAAGTTCAAAGTTCAAGGTTCAAAGTTCAAAGTTAGGAGTATGCCCATCAGGAATTTTCATAATTTTCGGGTGGGCCAAAGGCCCGTGAATGACTGCTTAGAAAAGTTCCCTTGGCAACCTCAGGTAACCCGGGAACGCAGCGCTTAAAAGACACCGCCGGGGGCGGCGGCGCTAGATTTCATGACTTAAGGATGTGCCGAAGGTTCATGAACAACCGGCCTCCTTACCAAATGAATACTGGCATACCGGCAACCGGACACTGAAAAGGAGACCTTATGACCCTGATTCTTCTAGGGCTGTTAATTGCCCTGGGGCTATTGTTCATGGGGAAAAACGTTCCCCAGATCCCCCAGGGGCTGCGCTGGCCCCTGGCCGGGTTAGTCGTGGCCGTTTGTCTGGCCTTTTCCCTCTTCACGGTGGTTCCCGCGGGCCATGTGGGGGTCCTGGTGCTGTTCGGCAAAGTGTATGGCAGCATCCCGGAAGGGCTGCACGTTGTAAACCCCCTGGCCTCCGTGGTGCAAATGTCGGCCCGAACCCAGGAGGTCTCCGAACATGCCGAGGCCCCTTCCAAGGAAGGATTGAATGTGGAGTTGGAGGTCACCTGTCTTTATCATCTCCTGCCTGATCAGGCGGCCCAGGTTTACCGCCAGATCGGGCTCCGCTATGAAGACGTGGTGGTCAAAACCCAATTCCGGGCCGCCATCCGGGGCGCCACGGTGAAGCACGAAGCCAAGGACCTCTACACCTCCGGCCGGGAGTTGATCGCCAACCAGATACTCAAGGATTTGTCGGAAGATTTGCACCCACGCGGCATTGAAGTGGAAAAAATCCTGCTGCGCCGCATCAACCTGCCCAAGATCGTCGCGGAGGCCATCAACTTCAAGCTGGCCGCGGATCAAGATGCCCAGCGCATGGAGTTCGTCCTGGTCAAGGAAAAACAGGAAGCGGAGCGCAAACGCATTGAGGCTCAAGGGCTCCAGGATTTTCAGCGCATCGTCTCCCAGGGAATTTCCGAACCGTTCCTGCGCTGGAAAGGCATTGAGGCCACCGAACACCTGGCCAAGTCCCCCAATGCCAAGGTGGTCATTGTGGGCGGCCGGGACGGGCTGCCGTTGATCTTGAATACCGGACCGGCAAGCGGCCAGGAAAAATGATTGACAAGCCCCCGGCAACCTCATAATTATTAAGCAAAGCATTAAAGAAGTCCCTTGCCTTTGCCACCTCCTCCTTAATGGAGGAGGGCTGGGGTGGAGGTGAAGGTAATTTATCTTCTGCTCCGATAAAATAATCCGTGGTGAGGAGAAAAACATTGTGAGGTTTGCAGGTTGGCGCCATATAACCGCGATGATCCTGGTGCTGGGGCTGATTCTGGGGTGCACCGGGCCGCCTTCCGCCGCGGCTCCCCCCTTGAGTGCTGCCGCGGCTCAGCAAACCCTGGATAGCTGGAATCCCAGTCACTGCAAGGTAGTGGAGTTCTACGGCTTTTACCAGCCCCAGGGCAAAGGCTCGGAGCAGGTGGCCTACGTGCTGCTGGCCAATCCCGGCGACAAGACCCCCAAACCCCTGGTGTTTGCGGCCCGATTTCTGCTCCTCACCCAGACCGACGGCCGGCAGAGCTGGTTTTTGACCAGCCTCATCAGCCACGGGGCCGGCCTGACTCGCCGGCAAGGCTGGGACAACCTCATCATTCCCGTGGGAGACGGCCCGGCCGCGGCGCGATAGCGTCATGGCCCCAAAATACACCCATAGGCCTGCCGCCACCGCAGCATAACGGCGGCCATGGGCCACCCTATAATACCGTTTTCGGTTTTCAGTTTTCGGTTAAAAGGAGCTTTGTTAGCGGCGAACACAAGGTTCGCCCCTACGTATTGATAAACGCCTTTTGAATGTAATTTGAGACCTCTGCGAAAATCAGCCGGTACACAGGGGAACTAAATCCAGGGGGGAAATCTGGTGGCACAGGCTTCCAGCCTGTGCAAAAAACCTATATTTACCAAATAGTTACCCACAGGCTGGAAGCCTGTGCCACTGGTTTCCTTTCCTTTGAAGCTGATTTGTCATCGCTCAAGCCCTTTTAGCAGAGGTCTCAATTTGGTATTATAACCCTAAAAAGTAGGTGTGGTGGGCTCACCCCCCTCACTGTAAACCGCCACATTCCCGAATCACCTTGCTCCCTGATCCCGACCCTCAGACCCCAGAAACTGCCCGGGCGTCCCATCTGGAGACTTTGCGGGAGGCTTACTTTGCCCTGCTGGCCCAGGGGTTTTCCACCCTATGCCTCCATGACGAGTTCATTCACTTCCCCCGCCTAGCCGCGGCCTGGGATTACCGGTTCCAGGCGGCCCGCCTGGAGGAGTCCTTCCTGGCCACGGCTGCCTCTCGTTTGCGGGACCTGCTGTCCCGGTTGGAGCAACTGGCCCCCGTTGCCGATTCTCCGGAAACCGCCGGGGACCTGGTCCTGCTGCGCCAATCCCTTACCGGCGTGCTCAGGGAACTTCAGCCCGGGGGACCCTGGGAAACCGACCCTTTCCTCTATCTGAAAGCAGGCTCTCTGGCCTTTGCGCCCCTGTTGGCTCAATCTTCCCGGGTGGCTCGGCAGGATCAGGAAAATCTGGGGGAACTCTTATCCCAGGTGGCCCGCCTGTTTGATTGGGGCAGGGCCCAGGTGCGCCGCCTCAGCCGGGCCGGGGGGCTGCTCCGGGAGGGGGCCTTGGCCGACGCCCGGAAGTTTTTCCACCAGGCGCTGCCGGCTTTTTTGGCGAAACATTGCCCCCGGGAGGTCTGGAGCGTTCCTTTAAGGCAAGTCCACCGCAGTCTGGAACGCTTCGCAGAAAGGGCCGCCGGGCTTCCGACAGACGCGCCCCTGGCCCGGGGCGAGGCGCTGCTGGGAGAAATTCTGACCAATTGGGGGTTCTCCGGAGACCTGGACCGCGCCGCGGCCATCCTACAGGAAGAAATCCGGGAAAGCCGGAGCGCCCTGGAACATGGGGCCTCGTTAACCGAACCGGGGCGCTCCTGGCCGGAAGTCCTAGAGTGCCTGACTCCCGATGCCGGGGAGGTGGACATCCTGGCTTTATACCGCGGGGAGGTGGCCCGATTGTGGGGGTTTTGGCAACAATCCGGGGCGCTCCCTCCCCTTAAGGGCCGGGTGGTGGTGGCTCAAACCCCGGTGTATCTTAAATCGCTGCGCTCTTCAGCCTCCTATGCGGCGCCCTGGGGGCCGCCGGAAGAGCACCCCGGCTATTTCTACGTGACTTTGGAAATCGAAGCTGCGGGCCATCACTTTCGTCATTACCGCTTTTTGAGCGCCCATGAAACCGTGCCGGGACACCACTTGCTGGACGCCGCCCGCCTTTCTCTGGCCGCGCCCGTGGCCCGGCAGTATGAGTCGCCCCTGTTTTACGAGGGCTGGGCCTGCTACGCGGAGACCCTGCTGATGAGTGAGGGTTATTTGACCAGTCAGGCGGATTATCTGGTCTATTGGCAGCGGCGCCTCTGGCGGGCCCTCAGGGGTTTGGCGGACCTGGAGCTCCATCGGGGCCGCTGGGACCTGGACCAGGGTCTGGATTGCCTGCGCCGGGCCGGTTACCCCGAAGCCACCGCCCGCCTCCAGGCGCTGCACCTAACCCTTAACCCGGGCTACCAACTCTGTTATACTCTGGGACTGAAAGAAATGCTGCGGCTGAGAAACCTTTATGCCCACCGTCTGGGCGCGGTCCATTTTCACAAGATGATCCTGGGCGGCGGTCAGTTGCCGTTTACTTTGGTGGAGCAGCGGTTGGCCAGCGCCCTTGCCAAGCAGTAATTCATGTTTCTTCGGAACACCGGAAACTATGAAAAGATGGATATTTGGGGAGGAGGGCGGGGGAATTGCCTTCCCCCGGCCCTCCCCTCAAACCAACTTTTCGTAGCAGGAGCTCATGGGCCTTTGGCCACCCGTAAAGCATGAAATGTCCTGATGGGCATACCCCTAACTTTGAACTTTGAACTTTGAACCTTGAACTTTGAACTTTTCAAGGCAGGAGCTTGGGAACGAGAATAAACCAAATATGAAATTGTGGACAGCCGCCCACGGCTGTTCTTGAAAGAAGGTACGGTGTGCGGCCCCCCTCCTCCCTTTGGGTCGCGTTCGCCAATTCTCCGTCTATTCTATGGATGCGACAATAAGGAGTAAATTTAATCGAATGAGTAATTTAGCGGATCCCGCGGCAGAAAAACAGATTCCCGGCTATCATTGTGAATGGAACCTGGGCAGTCCCGGGGGCTGGTACTATCAACAGATGGCCCAGGAACTGGGACAGTTGGCCTGGGACCGCTTGCACCCCTATCTGGCCCTGCCTTTTGAGCTGGACTTTCAGGCCCCCTTGTTTCACCCCGCGGCCGGATTCGCGGCCATGCTGCTCAGGGCCCAGGCGCGGCGCCACCGCCGGGGCCGGCCTTTCCTGGCGCTGCTGGCGGAGATCGACACCCTGGATACGGTAGTGGAGAATCTCCGGCTGGTGGAGTATCTCAATTCCATGGAAGGGGTGGACGCGGTCCTGGCCGCGCCGGAGCACCTGGAGCTGTTCCATGGGCGGGCTACCCTCCTGGGCCGCCCGGTGACCATGCTTTATATGGATTTCAACAACGACACCCTGCTTAAGATGGGCCGGCACATCGATATTTCCCCTCTCCAGGCCGCCATCCGCCAGGGGCTGGTGGTGAACCCCCGGGGCATGGAGCCGGTGGGGGTCAAAGGGGTATTCGAGGCCATTACCGGGCCGTTTCAGGGCTTGATGTCGGAAAGCACCGTGCGGCGCACCCCCTGGACCCGGGTGTTTTATGATCGGAGCACCACCGGCCCGGCGGGGGAAGAGATTCCGGACCTGTTGGCCTGGACCCGGCGTAACTTATCCTGCCTCATCCTCAAACCCTCCCAGGGGTACTCCGGCCAGGGCATCCTGGTAGGGCCGGATATTACCGACCCCGACGACGCCATCGACACGGCCCTGACGCATGGCGGCTACATCGTCCAGTCCCTGGTTCCGCTGGCGACCTGGCAGGAGTATTATCCCATTCCCCATGGGTCCGCGGCCTGCGTTCAGGTGGAGCCGCGCCAAACGGACTTCCGCTGCTTCATTACCGATGAGGGGCTCATCGGCTTCCTGGGGCGGTTCGGCGGCATCCCCACCAATGTGGGGTCCGGGGGCGGCACCCAGTCCTTTGCCTTGCTCAAAAGCGACCTCAGCCTTCAGGCCGCGGACGACCTGTTCAATGAGGCCCTGGCCGCCCTCCCCTACCCGGTCTTTGAGGAAGTCCGGGAAGAAGTGCGGCAGCGTTCCCTGGAGTTGGGTTTTACCTATCTGCCGGGCCCCATCCCCACCAGCTTGAAGCCCAGGATGCTCAAAGCCCGCCATCTCCAGGGGCTGTCGCACTATGCCCGCTGCCTGTGGCAGGACGCCCTGACCCTGGAGAAGCTCTGGCAGGCCGGGGAATTGGAGGAAGTGGCCCGCATCACCCCCGGTGAAAAGGAGATGGCCCTAAGCGCCCCCTGGGAAGGCCGCCCGGCCCTGATGGTGTCCGACGGGTTGTACAACTTTCGGGGCGCGGGGTTTTAGGGACGGTTTTCTGTTTTCTGTTTTCGGTTTTCGGTTTTCTGTAAAGGCTCACAAATAAGGGGGAAAGGGTAAACGGAGAAAAGGGACTAAATAACCTGGTTTTCATTCACTTTCCCCCTTTTTTCCTTTTCGCCCCTTAACTATATCCAGTCGCGCATTAGCCGTTGGCTCTCTCCAAAAGCATGGAAAGGGGCGCGCTTTTAACTTTGAACTTTGAACCTTGAACTTTGAACTTTCCAGGGAATAGACCCAACTGCAGGCAAAAAATGACCACCCCCCCTACCCTTCCCCCCGTGGCCCATGACTGGTGGCGCACCCTGTTTGACGACCTCTATCTCCGCACCGACGCCCGCAGCGTCCTGGATGAAGATTTGACCCGGCGGGAGGTGGACGGCCTCATGGAGGTCCTGGACCTGCGGCCCGGCGCGGCCATTTTGGACCTGTGCGGCGGCCACGGGCGCCACGCCCTGGAGTTGGCCCGGCGGGGCTATGGGCCGGCCCTCGTCCTGGATTTTTCCCCCACCCTGGTATCCCTGGGACAGGCCCTGGCCCGGAACCAGGGTCTGCCCGTGGCCTTTATCCGGGCCGACGCCCGCTGCAGCCCCCTGGCGTCCCAATCCTTCCAGGTGGTCCTATGCCTGGCCAACTCCTTCGGCTACGGCCCCACCCGGGGAGATGACGTGCAAATCCTGCAAGAGGCCCGACGGCTGCTGCAATCCGAGGGGCGTCTCTTTTTAGAGGTGGCCGACCCGGATTACGTGCGGGAACACCTGCCGCCCCAATCCTGGCACGAGGCCGGGGAACTGGTGGTCTGCCGGCGGCGCTGGCTGACGGAGGAATACCTGGTGTGCCGGGAAATGGTGTTGTCCTGCAACCAGGGCCTGGTGCGGGATCAAGCCTATAAGGTGAGATTGTATAGCGCCGACGACTTACGCCGCTGCCTGGAAGATGCGGGGTTTTCCCAGATTACGGTAGCCGGAGTGCCGGATCTTTATGCCCGCCCCGGGGACTACGGCGCCCTCAATCGCCGCCTGGCCGCCACCGCCTGGAAGTGATGGGGAGGTGCTATCAGGATAGTGGATTGAGGTGAGGGCCGGGAGATGTGGAGCCGGCGCCCTCGCCTGCATATGAACAGCCGAGGGCGGCTGTTCCACATTTTTCCCTTTAGGGGGAGAAGCGTTACACCGAAAAACTCGAAACTCGAAACTTTTCAGGACAGTCACTCATGAGCCTTTGGCTCTCTCAAAACCATGAAAAGGTTTTCTTTGTATGCTACCTTTTTTTCACCAACGATGGCTTGAGGCCGTTTCTCTGTGATGCTTCGAACTCGAAGGACAGTCTGGCACGGACATCGCCACGAACTCAAGAATGTTGCCTCCCCGAGGGGGGTGAGCACGCCAAGCAGATTGCCGGACTTGCGATGTCTGCCGTCGTTGAGTTTGAATCCCCGGGAGCATGCCATGGAGATCATTTACACCACGTGTTGCGGTTTGGACGTGCATAAACGCAGCGTCGCGGCCTGTGTGCGTCGCCTGGAAGCGGGAGGGCGCCTGCACCAGGAGACCCGGACCTTTGGCACCATGACGCAGGACATCCTGGAGATGGCCGATTGGCTGGCAGCAGAGGGGGTTACCCACGCGGCCATGGAATCCACTGGGGTCTTTTGGAAACCTATCTACAACCTTCTGGAAGACAGGTTCAGTCTGTTGTTGGTGAACGCCCGGCACGTCAAGCACGTGCCCGGCCGCAAAACGGATGTCCAGGACTGCCAGTGGCTGGCCCAATTGCTGCAATGCGGGCTGCTGAAAGCCAGCTTTATTCCGGAGCGGCCGCAACGCCAACTGCGGGAACTGACGCGTCACCGGTCCCAGTTGGTGGCGGAGAGGGCCCGGGTAGCCAACCGGATCCACAAGGTGCTGGAAGATGCCAATATCAAGTTGGGGTCGGTGGCCACGGATATCTTGGGCGCCTCGGGCCGGGACATGCTCCGGGCCATGGTCGCCGGGGAGCAAGACCCCAAGAAGCTGGCGGACTTGGCCCGGCGGCAGCTGCGGGCGAAGATGCCGGAACTGCGCCTGGCACTGGAAGGCCACGTTACGGAGCACCATCGGTTTGTCCTGGGAGGACTCCTGGATCATCTGGAATATCTGGAAAGCCAGATTGAGCGCTTCAGCCGGCGCATCGAAGAGGTGAGCGGCCCTTTGGCGCCAGCCCGGGAGGCGGTGGCCAGCCTGCCGGGTTTTGATCAACGGTCTGCTGAAAATGTACTGGCTGAGATCGGTGCGGACATGTCCCCGTTTCCTTCGGAGCATCACCTGTCGTCTTGGGCCGGCGTCTGTCCCGGCAACCATGAAAGTGCCGGCAAACGCCAACGGGGCACTACCACCCACGGCAACCGCTGGCTGCGCACCGCCCTGGTGCAGTCGGCCTGGGCCGCCACCCGTAAGAAAGACTCCTATTTCAAGGCCCAATATCGCCGCCTGGCCGCTCGCCGGGGGAAAAAGCGGGCCATCCTGGCGGTGGCTCATTCCTTGTTGGTGGTCATCTACCATATGCTGAAAACCGGCTCCACTTACCAAGACCTTGGCGGTGATTATTTCGACAAACTCAATAAGAACCGCCTCGTCCCGTACCTGGTAAAGCGTTTTAAAGACTTAGGATTTCGGGTGACCCTCGAGGCCGCCTAAAGAACTTTTCTAAGCAGAGGCATTCATTCATCCTAAATCTTCGGGGTAAACTGGGAGAAATCGTAAATCCCCAGTTCCTTTTCCAGCGCCGCCACTTCCTCCACCAGCTTTTCAAAGCCGTCGGCGCCAAATCTAGCGGCGTCGGCGTCCCGGAATTTTTTGCCCAGGACCGCGAACTCTTTGGGGGCCATGACCGTGCGCACTAAGGGGAACAGGACGGTATCCTCCTGCGCGGCATGGGGGCGGTAGAGCCGGGTGAACAGGCGCATGTAAGCCGCGGCCTGGACCCGGTGCACCAGCTTGCGCATGGCCGGAGGATTGGCCTGGGCCTTGAGGAAATCCATGACCTGGCGCCCCGCGGCATGCTGCTCCTTGAGAATCTTCACCAGGGCTACGTGCTTTCCGGCCTGTTCAAACCGGGGAAACAAGTGTTCCTCCTCCAGCTTTTCATGGTATTCCAGCACAAACCGGCGAATCAGGTCCAGGGACGCGGTTAAGACCGGCAGGGGAAAGTCTCGGTCGGATTTCAACCGGGTCCCCATCTCGTCCAACACCAGCAGCGCCCGTTGGAGCACCCCGTGGTCCCGTTGGAGGGCTTCCGTGGCGGTGACTTCGGCCTGGTCTTCCTTGCCGCCGCAGCCCGACAGAGTTGTAGCGCCAAGCAGGGCGACCGCGCCCAGGAGGGTTCCTCCCTGAACGAGAAAATTTCGACGGGAGATGATATGTTCGGTTTGATTTTTCATTGTGACTTCCTTTGGGACAAAGACCTGGACAGCCGAGGGCGGCTATTCCACATTTTTTTAGAAATAGCGAACTATTGAGGTAACAAGGCCCGTCAAAACCTGATGACGAATACTGCTGGATTTTTTACCACAGCCTGACAGCCTGTGCCACCAGAATTAGGGAACGGGCCCGATATTTTATGACCTGGTATTACTGGGCGGATGCGAAGATTATGGCCCTTAAGCCCATCTTTTTGGATTTTGAACAGAAAAAACCCCGATGCCATAAAAAAAACCCCCAAAGCGGACTTTGGGGGCTAAAAATCTGTTAAAGGCGCACCTCCCCTCTCGGGAAGGCCACCACCTCCGGATCAGACCGGCAGGTTACTGCTGTTCGCCGCTTACCGGCAACGGTGGCAGCACCGGCGCCTGCTTTTCATATTTCATTCCAAAGGCCCGGGTTTCGAAGGCCTTGGGATTGAAGGCCCGGGTCAATTCCACCTCTTCCGGGGTCAAGATGCGAACGATGCCGAACTGATCCACGATGGCAAACCGCTCACCCTTGGCCAGGCATGAGGCCACCGTCTCTTCCCCCTTGAGTTCCTTTTTGGAGACGCACAGCAACTTGGCGCCACCTTTGGCTTGCCCCAGGGCGATGGTTGAAACGAAAAATACCATGGCCAGCGCCACCATCAACCCTACTACCAGTTTTGAACGCATGCTCCTTCCTCCTTTTTAAAGGTTTTACCCGGCTTTCCCCCCCCAGCGGAGTAAACAGAAAAAGCCGCCAAAACTCCATTCTGTGGCTATATTACATGGCTGAAAGAGAGAAAGTCAACTTAATTATTTAGGCCCGAAAAAAAATCCGTCTGAAGAAAATTAAGACTTCCCGAAGGGTTAGTCAAGCAAATTCACCAGGTTTAACGGCGAAGTTTGCCAGGTAATAAATTTCAAATTATTCTCAGACTATTGAAACCTGCAAAGTCAGGACTAAAAACTGACCACAGCCAACTGGCCACTGACCTCTATTCAGGCCCCGGCGGTTCTGATCAAGGTGTGGTGCGCCGTGCTCACTCTACATTTTGGTCCTCTTCGCCAACCCTCGGTTTGAGCTGATAGCTCACTGCTTACTGCTTACTGCTCACTATTTTCAAAAGTCCACCGCCTCCGCGGCGATCTGTAGTTTGGCGCTTCCCCGTTGGGAAAGGCTCACCACGCCGGTAACGGTGATGGGGTGTTCAATGGTGACGGAGGTCAGGCGGGCCACCTGCTTGGGGTCCGGCAGACTTCCGAAGAAGACCTCCACCAGGCCCTCAGGGGCCTTCAGCATCAGGGATTTATGATGTACCAGGACCGGCCCCACCGGACCTTTGACGGTAACCCGGGTCCCGATAAACTGCTCTTTCTGGGCCAGGAGCCGGCTGACGCTCAAGGGTTCCGGTCTGGTGGGCGCCGCCCCGGTTGGCGTCTCCGGCATTGCCGGCAGCCCCGCGCCCGGCTTCAGGAGAGCCAGTATGGCTAGCTGTTCGGCCTCCAGGCGGGTCAATTTATCCCGCAAAGCCACGCTCTCCGCCTTCAACTCCTTGACCTCCCGCCGCAGCTCTTCATCGCCCTTGCTCTCCGCCATACATCCCCAAAACAGGGGCGGCAGGGCCAGGATAAGGAGGGCCAGGACCGCATGGAAACAAGTCGAATAACTTTTGGTTTTGCCAATCATGTCCAACTCATGTCTCGGTTAATAGAAGTAAGTTATTGTGATTTAAATGACCCTACCTGTCAATCGGGAATTTACCTTCCGGCTCAGTAAGGTTACAATAGGCAACTGCTTCGAGAAGAAGGAGGTCATCTATACATGGCCCGCATACTCGTCACCGGCGGCGCGGGATTTATCGGTTCTCACCTGGTGGAATTGCTGCTGCACCAGGGTCACGAGATCCTGTGCCTGGACAACTATTTCACCGGCAATAAAGCCAATCTCCAGCACTTCAGGGGCCATCCCCGGCTGGAAATAATCCGTCATGATGTGGTAAACCCCATCATGCTGGAGGTGGACCAGATTTACCACCTGGCCTGCCCCGCCTCCCCGGTGCACTATCAATACAACCCGGTGAAGACCATCAAGACCAATGTCCTGGGGACCCTCAATATGCTGGGGCTGGCCAAACGGGTGAAGGCCCGGATCCTACTGGCCTCCACCTCGGAAATCTATGGAGACCCCCAGGAACATCCCCAAAAGGAAGAATATTGGGGGAATGTCAACCCCATCGGGGTCCGGAGCTGTTACGACGAGGGCAAACGGGTGGCGGAAACCTTGATGATGGACTATCACCGCCAAAACCGGGTGGACATCCGCATTCCCCGCATTTTCAACACCTTCGGCCCACGCATGGCTTTAAACGACGGGCGGGTCATCAGTAATTTCATCGTCCAATGCCTCACCGGACGAGACCTTACCATCTATGGGGAAGGGCGCCAGACCCGGTCCTTTTGCTATATTTCCGACCTGGTGGACGGCCTGGTGCGCTTGATGAATTGCGACGGTCTGGTGGAGCCGGTAAACCTGGGCAATCCGGAGGAATACACCATCCTGGAAATCGCCCGCAAGATCCTGGAACTCACCGGCAGCCCCTCCGCCCTCATCCACGGCCCAATGCCGCCGGACGATCCGGGACGGCGGCGGCCCGACATTACCCGGGCCCGGGAACGCCTGGGCTGGCAGCCCGCCGTGCCCCTGGAAACCGGCTTAAAAAAGACCTTTCCCTATTTCGCCCGGAAGCTTCAGGAAGAGAATTATTCGCTGGCGGTGAGCCCCACTTTCGACGCCGCCGATTGAGAGTCAAGAATGAATCCGGGTGAGGAGGCCAGGTACAAAGGATTCACTACCAAGACACCAAGAGCACAAAGGTTCACCAAGAAAAACAATAACTTGATGCCCAAGGAAAAAGCCTTCGAGCCTCAACAAATGGTTTCTTTGTGTACCTTGACGCCCTTTGTGCCTTGGCGGTTAACTCTTTATTTAACTTTTTGCCGAAAACTTCTGAGATGGTTTTTCTGCCTGGTCCTCCTGGCCTCGGCTCTTGGGCTGCTAACGGGATGCGAAACCAAGGCCCCGGCTCCTCCTCAGGAAGCCCTGGTGGTCCAGGTGGTTGACGGGGATACCCTGGTCCTGGCGGGAAGCGGTCAACAGGTGCGACTGCTGGGGATCGATGCCCCGGAGATGGGTAAAGCGGGAAAGCCGCCGGAGTTCATGGCCCATGAATCCACAGCCTTCCTGGCTGAAACGGCCCAGGGGAAGAAGCTCCGCCTGGAATATGACCAGTTGCGCTATGATCACTACGGCCGGCTGCTGGCCTATATGTTTCTGCCTTCCGGAGTCATGGTCAACGCTGAACTGGTGCGCCGGGGCCTGGCCCATGTTTATTGCATCCCGCCCAATTTCCACTACCGGGAAACTCTGCTGGCGGCCCAGCGGGAGGCCCTGGAGGCCCGGCGGGGGGTGTGGCGGCAGAAGTTAAAGCAGGATGAATCCTATTACCTGGCCAACCGCAATTCCTGGATATTGCACCGGCCCACCTGTCCCCTGGGACAAAAAACCGCGCCGGCCAATCGCGTGCGCCTGACCTCCCTCAAAGACGCCTACCTCCAGGGCTTCAGCCCCTGCCGCAGTTGCAAGCCTTAAAGGCGGTTTTCGGTTTTCGGTTAAAAAAAACCAGGATTATCAGCAAATTGAAACTTAAGTTTGTTGCAATGGAAACAGAACTTGGCATAAGCGATCCGATAAAATGGTGGGCCATGCCCACCCTATGTAACTTTTCATGCTTTAAGGCTCATGAGCAACTGCTCACTGTTCACTGTTCCCTTCCTAAAAATACCCCCTCGTGCCGCAGCAGCCAGCGCTTGCGGTCCAGGCCGGAGCTGTAGCCCCCCAGGGAGCCGTCCGAGGCGATGACCCGGTGGCAGGGGACAATGATGGGGATGGGGTTGGCCGCGTTGGCCTGGCCCACGGCCCGGAAGGCCTTGGGACTCCCGACCCGGTGGGCCAGTTCCCCATAGGAGATGGCGATCCCGGTGGGAATCCGGCGCAGTTCCTCCCACACCCGGAGTTGAAAGGGAGTGCCCCGGGGGTTCAGAGGGATAGACGGGAAGTCCACCGAAGCGCCCGCGAAATAATTCTGCAATGCTTTCCCCACCGCCATCATCCAGTCCGAGGAAGCCTCAGGTATTCCGGGGGGCAAGTAATCTTCCTCAAATAACAGAAGCGCCAGACCCTTGGGACCGAATATCAGATTCAGCGTCCCCAGGGGCGTATCGGGAAGAGCTATCAACCAACGATCGTTGATGAAGACGGTACGGTTATTCATTTGCGTATCCTTCATTCTCGGTCAGCACCGCGAACCACAGATTCTCATCCAGGATTTCCACCACCTCCAGAGGGGAGGCCTGGAGGGCCTCCTTGAACTTATCTATCTGGGTCCCCCGGATGCCGGAGAAGATGTGCCACCTTTTGGTAAGAAATCCCGGGGTTTTCAGAAGGTCCTGGAGCACGTCCAGGTGAATGTTGGCCAGGGCCAGGTCTGCGGGGAGGTGGGCAAAATCCCTGGCATCCCCCTGGATCAGGAGAATCTCCCTTTCCCGATGGTTATGCCGAACATTCCGGGCCGCGGCGCGCACCGCCAGGTCGTTGTACTCCACCGCCACCACCCGTCGGGCTCCCAGGGCCATGGCCGCCAGGGCCAGGATGCCGGTGCCGGTTCCCAGGTCCAGGACTTGTCGGGGAGTGTCCCGGTCATAAACCCGGCGCAAGAGATGGAGGCACAGGCGGCTGGTGGGATGGTGCCCCGAGCCGAAGGCCAGGCCCGGCTCCATCTTGAGGACGATCTCGCCAGGGACGGGATGGGGGGTTTCCCAGATGGGACAGAGATAAAAGCCCGCGATGCCGGCGGGCTTAAGGGCCTGCCCGGCTTCCCAGTCCGCGTAGTTCAATACCGTTTCGGAAGAATAGCGGCCCTGGCCGGCGACCGTAACCCATTCCTGCACCTGGGCTTCCATCTGCCGGCTGAAAAACAGGTAGGTGTGCTCCCCTTCCCGCCAGCAGCCCAGGAAGTCCGCGCCCGTGAGCGCCGCGGGGGGATTGACCTTCCCTTCTATCTCATAGACGAAGATTTTTTCCGGTGGGGGCATAGATTGGTTTCGAATTTATCCATCCTTAAGTTCTGTCCCTGGATAGATGGACATTTTTGGTTCAAGAGGAGCATCGGGGCGCAGTAAACACTTTACGCAATCTTGTCCCACCAGACAAGCAGAAGCTTGGCCGGCATTGGCGTTCCCAAGCAGTTATACATGTTCCGTCGGCACACTCTCAACCATGAAAAGTTGCACCGGCAGTCGACGAGGGTTTGAACAGCCGAGGGCGGCTGTTCCACATTGTATCCAATGGGATGAGAAGTTTTACACCCAAAAAACTCGAAACTCGAAACTTTTCAAAACAGTATTTTTAATGGATGGAACCCAAGACAAAGTAGGGCGCGCCGGGCGCGCCCTACTGTTAACTCTTAAGAGTTTGTGGAGGATTTGGGGAGGGATTATATCAAGTTCTGTTTCCAATGTAACAAACTTAAGTTTCAACTTGCTGATAATCCTGTTTTTTTAACCGAAAACCGAAAACCGAAAACGGTATTATAAGTGGCTGTCGGCCCCTGGCTCCTCCCCAAGATCATTTTGTCAATCTTGCTTACGAAGCCTCCGCGGCTTTGGGCTGTTGGGCCAGCCAGGCTTCCCGGTCTTGGCGTTTTACCGGGCTGGGGCCCAACTGGTAGGCCCGCTCGGTGATCTCCTTGGCAATGGCCGCGAATCTGGGGCCCTCGGAGGAGGACAGATTGAACATCTCCAGCCGCTCCGGTTCCATGCCCATCTGGACAAAGTCCTTCTTAAGCTTGTTGACCCGTTTTTTGGCCCGGATATTGCCGGTCAGGTAGTGGCACTCACCCTCCAGACAGCCGGCCACAAAGACCGCGTCCGCGCCCCCTTCGAAGGCCTTGAGCAGGTGGATGATGTCCACCCGGCCGGTGCAGGGCATCATAATAATTTTGATTTCCGTGGGGTATTGCAGCCGCATCGAACCTGCCAGGTCCGCAGCGCTGTAAGCTCAGTAACGGCAGCAGAAGCCGATGACTTTCGGTGCGAATGGCGCAGTCATTCTCTCTCCTTTCCTTAACCCGCAGCCAGCGCCAGTTCCTGGGCGATGATCTGGATATCGGTGAAATGTTTCAGGGTGATGGCCTTGGCCGGGCACTCCGACACGCACACGCCGCAGCCCTGGCACTTGGCCGGATCGATGTAGGCCGCGTCGATCTTGTAGTCGATGACCGGCACATTAAAGGGGCAGGTGCGCACGCAGGTGAGGCACACCGCGCACTTGTCGGGGTTGACCTCGGCCACCACGCCGCCTACCAGGACTTTATCCTTACCCAGGATCGTGGCGGCGCGACCCGCCGCGGCCTTGGCCTGGGCGATGGACTCGTCGATGGGCTTGGGATAGTGGGCCAGTCCAGCCAGAAAGATGCCGTCGGAGGGGAAGTCCACCGGGCGCAGCTTGGCGTGGGCCTCGTTGAAGAACCCTTCGGCGTTGCGGGGCACCTTGAAAAGTTCGCCCAGATCGTCATTGGGATTGGGCAGCACCGCGGATGCCAGGGTGAGGAGATCCGGCCTCAGGATCACCGGCCTCCCTAGGATGAAATCGAACACCGTGACCTGCAGGCCGCCATCCGCGGTCTTTTCCACCTTGGGCTTGTTTTCCGGATCAAAGCGGATGAAGATAACCCCCCGTTCCCGGGCCTCTTTGTACAGGAGTTCCTTTTCGCCATAGGTCCGCAGGTCCCGATACAGGACGAAAATATCCAGTTCCGGGTTGATTTTCTTCAACTCAATGGCGCTTTCCACCGAGTGGGTGCAGCACAGCCGGCTGCAATAGGGCCGTTGGGGCTCCCGGGAGCCCACGCACTGGATGAACACTGCCTGTTTGGCGCCGGCTACCCGGGGGTCTTGCTCCGCCATGGCCTTGTCCAATTCCAGGGAGATGAAGATGTTGTCATGCTGGCCGTACAGGTACTCCTCCGGCGCATAAGCGTAACCGCCGGTGGCCATGACCGTGGCCCCGTGCTCGATGCGCCGTTCACCCTCGGGGGTGGCCAGATCGGAGATAAAGTTGCCCACGAAGCCGCTGGTTTCCTTCACCGAGGTGTTGAACAGGATTTCGATATCTGGATGGCTCTTAACCGCCTGGATCAGGCCTTCCAGGTAACCCCGGTAGTCGTGACCCCGGGCGCTTACCACCAGGTTCCAGGCATTGCCGCCCAGTTTGTCGGTTTTTTCCACCAGGTAGGCCTGGAAGCCCTGGTTGGCGATGGAGCGGGCCGCTTCCATGCCGGCCACGCCGCCGCCGATGACCAGCGCGGATTTGGACACCGGGAACTCCATCTTGTGGAGGGGCTCCAGGTTGACCAAACGCGCCGCCACGCCCCGCACCAGGTCTTTGGCCTTTTCCAGGGCTTTGGCCGGCTCGTGCATGTGCACCCAGGAATCCTGGTCCCGGATATTGGCCATCTCAAAGAGGTAGGGATTGAGCCCCGCCTCCTGGATGGTTTCCATGAACATGGGGGCATGGGTGCGGGGTGAGCAGGAAGCCACCATGACCCGGTTCAGTTGGTTATCAGCAATGACCTGAAGGATCTTCCCCTGGGTGTCCGCGGAGCAGGTGAACAGGTTTTCATCGGCAAAGACCACATGGGGCAAGGTCCTGGCATACTCCGTCAGGGTAGGCACGTCGATGACCCCGCCGATGTTGATGCCGCAGTTGCAGACAAACACGCCGATGCGGGGCTCCTCCCCGGAGACGTCTCTTTCCGGCGGGAGCACCTGCTTCTTGACGTCCTTGCCCCGGGCCGCGGCCAGGATCTCCCCCACGGCCGCGGCGGCCGCGGAGGCCTCCATGACGGACTGGGGAATATCCTTGGGTCCCTGGAACACCCCGCAGACATAAACGCCGTCCTTGGAGCTGTCCACCGGGGTGAAATGGCCGGTTTTGGCAAACCGGGTTTCCGGCTTGATTTCCACCTTCATGGTCTCGGCCAGCTTGAGGGCGTCCTTAGACACCTCCAGACCCACGGACAGCACCACCATGTTGAACTGTTCGGACTTGGCCGAGCCGTCTTCGGAGATATAGCGAATCGTCAGATCCTCGCTGCCGGGCACCGGATCGATGCTGTGCACCCGGGAGCGGATGAACCGGACGCCGTGCTCATCTTCCGCCCGCCAGTAGTATTTCTCAAAGTCCTTGCCGTGGGTGCGCATGTCCATGAAGAAGATGGTGGTCTCCAGGGAGTCCTTGCTGTGTTCCTTGGCGATGATGGCCTGCTTGATGGCATACATGCAGCATACCGCGGAGCAGTAACTGTTGTCGCAGTGATTCAGGTCCCGGGAGCCCACGCATTGGAGCCAGGCGATCTTCTTGGGCTCCTCATGGTCAGAGGGCCGGATGAGATGGCCCGCGTACGGTCCCGACGCGGACAGGATGCGCTCGAATTCCAGGCTGGAAACCACTCCGGGATAGGAGGCATAGTGATAAGCCGGATATTTGGTGGGATCATAGGTCTGGAAGCCCGGGGCCAGGATCACCGCGCCCACATTAAGGGACTCCCGCACGTCCTTGGTCTCATAGTCGATGGCGCCCGCGGGGCAGGCCGTAGTACAGGCGCCGCAGTCGCCGGTTAAGAATTGGATGCAGTTGGAAGTGTCAATGGCCGGGGCTGCAGGCATTGCCTGGGGATAGAGGCGGTAGATGTTACCCCGGGTGTCCAGGCAGGCGTTGAATTCCGAAAATAGGGGTTTGGGTTCCCTGCCGCTGATCTTGCCGATATCCTTGAAGCGGCCGGTGGGGCAGATGAAGGCACAGGCCCCGCAGGTGCGGCATGTATCAGAGAATTCCCCGAAGGGGGTCAAGATCTGGCGCTTGGCGCCCCGGCCCACCATGCCGATGGCCCCCACTCCCTGGATCTCGGTGCACATGCGGGTACAGAGGCCGCAAAGGATACAATCGTCTTTACCTTTGGCAAAGCTGGGCTCATTGACGCCCAACTGCTTGGCGACCGCAGCCAGCTCCGGCACGTCCGGGCACTTGGACCACAGGAGGTCAATGACCATGCGCCGCCTTTTCTGCACCAGGGGGGTGTCGGTTTGCACCTCGATGCCCTCGGCCACCGGATAGGTGCAGGACGCGGTGCGGATGGTGCGGGGCCCGGCGGTGACCTCCACCAGGCAGAGGCGGCAGCCTCCGTAAGGTTTGATGGCTTCGTAATAGCACAGGGTGGGAATGGTCACCCCGATTTTGCGAGCTGCTTCCAGGACCGTAGTTCCCTCGGGAACCTCTACCAGCCGATCGTTGATCGTTAACTTAACCATGATATCCCTCATTATTCCACGGTGATGGCTTCGAACTTACAGGAATCGAAGCAGACGCCGCATTTGATGCATTTTTCCTGGAGGATGCGATGGACCTCTTTCTTCACCCCTTCCACGGCTTCCACGGGACACTTGCGGGCGCAGAGGGTGCAGCCGTTGCACTTGTCTTCGTCCACTGTGAAGACAATTAAGGCCTTGCATACCTTGGCGGGGCACTTCTTCGCCCAGATGTGGGCCTCGTACTCTTCCCGGAAATACTTGATGGTGGTGAGGACAGGGTTGGGCGCAGTCTGGCCCAGGCCGCACAGGGAAGAATCAATGATCATCTCGGAGAGGTCCGTGAGCTTCTCGATGTCTCCTTCCTGGCCCTTGCCGTCGGTGATGGCCTCCAGCATCTCCATGAGCCGGAGCGTGCCTTCCCGGCAGGGGGTACACTTGCCGCAGGACTCATCCTTGGTGAAGTCAATGAAATACTTGGCCACATTCACCATGCAGTCCCGTTCGTCCATGACAATCATGCCGCCGGAGCCCATAATGGACCCCAACCTGTCCAGGGAGGCGTAATCCACCGGCGTGTCCAGATGCTCCTCGGGGATGCAGCCGCCGGAGGGCCCACCGGTTTGCACGGCCTTAAAGGCCTTCCCTTCGGCAATGCCGCCGCCGATTTCGAAGATCATCTCCCGAAGCGAAATCCCCAGGGGAATCTCCGCTAAGCCGGTGTTGCAGACTTTTCCCACCAAGGCAAAGACCGTGGTGCCTTTGGCGTCCTTGGTGCCGTAGCCCGCGTACCACTTTGCGCCCCTGCTGATGATAGGCGCGATGTGGGACCAGGTCTTAACGTTGTTGATGATGGTTGGTTTTCCCCACAAGCCGCTTTGGGCCGGGAAGGGAGGCCGGGGCCGAGGTTCGCCCACTTTGCCTTCAATGGAGGAGATGAGCGCGGTTTCCTCGCCGCAAACAAAAGCGCCGGCGCCTTCCCTGATCTTCAACTTGAAAGAGAAATTGGCGCCGAAAATATTGTCGCCCAACAGGCCCAATTCTTCGGCCTGGGAGATGGCGATTTTCAAGCGGTGAATGGCCAAGGGGTATTCCGCCCGGCAATATATATAGCCTTCTTCGGCCCCGATGGCAAAGGCGCCGATGGCCATGCCTTCAATGACCGCGTGGGGGTCGCCTTCCAGGATGCCCCGGTCCATGAAGGCCCCGGGATCACCTTCGTCGGCGTTGCAGATGACATACTTGACGTCGCTCTGGTTCTTGTAGGCGAACTCCCATTTCATGCCCGTGGGGAAACCGGCGCCGCCCCGGCCCCGGAGGCCGGAAGCCTTGACTTCATTGATGACCTGCTCCTGGTCCATGCCGGTCAAGACTTTAAAAAGAGCGGTGTAGCCGCCCCGGGCGATGTATTCCTCGATGCGCTCCGGGTGGATAAAGCCGCAGTTCCTGAGGGCAATTTTCACCTGTTTCTTGAAGAAGGGCATTTCGTCATATCTGGGCACCTCCACCGCCAGCTCCGGCGGATGCGGATTGGCGTAAGGCCGCTTCTTGCCCTCCATGAGGAAGTCTTCCTGATCAATGCGACACATGATTTGGTCGGGATAGATTTCCCCGGCCTTGATTGCTTCCACCAGGGCCTCGGCCTTGGCTGGGTTCATGGCCTGGTAGCTCAGGCGGACCTTGCCGGGATAGACCACATCCACCAGGGGCTCTTTCTGGCAGAAGCCGATGCAGCCGGTTTTTTCCAAGGCCACGTCCAGGCCCAAGGCGGCAATCTTCACTTCCAGGGCCTTGTAAACCTTGTCGGCTCCCGCGGAAATACCGCAGGTGGCCATGCCCACCATGATCTTTATTTTTTTAGGATAAGTCAGGGCCAAGCCCTGTTCCTTGAGTTCCTTAAGCTGCTCCAGACTGGTGATCTTCATGCGACCTCTACCTCCTCCTCCTCCTCTACCCCATAGGATTCGGCGTAGGATTTAAGAATTTTGGGGACCATCGAGGGGGTCAAGCGGCCGAAGGTGTCATCACCCACCCGCATGGCCGGGGCCAGGGCGCAGCAGCCGATACACCGCACCATTTCCAGGGAGAACATGAAGTCTTCCGTGGTCTGGCCGTGCTTGATGTCCAGTTCCCATTCCAGCCGGTCCATCAGCCGGGGGGAACCTTTCACGAAACAGCCCGTGCCCATGCAGAGGCTGATGATGTTTTTCCCCCGGGGCACCAGGCTGAAGGCGTTGTAAAAACTGGCCACCCGGAGGATCTCCACCATGGGCATACGGAGTTCGTCGGAAACATGCTCCAGGGTGCACCGGGGAAGCCAGTTGAATTTCCGGTTAATGTCCAGCAAGATGGGGAGAAGGTTGCCCCGTTCGTCCCGGTACTGGTTGATAATCTTGCCCACCGCTTCTTCGTCCGTGGCCTGGGAGTAGGCGGTGCGGGCGGCGCGCTCGGCTTCGCCGGGGATCTGCACCTGGTAGCGGATGGGGCAGGCGTCCAGGCAGGTGCCGCAGCCGGTGCACTTGCTCATGTCCACGCCCCGGGCCCGCTTGACGACGTCCACTTCAAACTGGCCGGGTTCGCCCCGGATGCCTTCCACCTCGGTATAGGTGAGAAGCTCTATGTTGAGATGACGGCCGGCTTCCACCAGCTTGGGTGAGATTATGCACATGGAACAATCATTGGTGGGGAAGGTCTTGTCCAATTGGGCCATGACCCCGCCGATGGCCGGCTTCTTTTCCACCAGATGGACGTAGAAACCGGCGTTGGCCAGGTCCAGGGCGGCCTGTATCCCGGCAATACCGGCCCCTACCACCATCACTTTACCTACGGGATCCCGTGTTTCGGCTGCCATATAAGCACCTTTCATTAACTTAAATTATTTATAGAAGCTAATTTGTGTATATTTTGTGAATATAGCCACTTGGAGATATTAGAAAAAAATCCGCTATAAGTCAAGCAAGAATGAAAATGCGGCAAAATCGGCCAGACCGGTTTTTGGCCTGTTTCTTAACTTCGCCATCTTATCTAATATAATTAATTATTTCCAGTAGATACCCTTGATTTATTTTGGGAAAAAAGTAACAATGCCTCATTCCCGGGAGAGAAATAATTACCCGCCCTCCTCCTCCGGTTCCCTCTGGGGGAGACTCAAACCACTGGAAGGAAAAGCCGCAAGAGACCTGTAGCGCCGCCGCCCTTGGTGGTTCTTTAATGGCACAGGCTTTCCAGCCTGGGCGCGGTTATTTCTATGCCCCTCACTCCTGCCCCGATGTCATTATTTAACCGCAGATGAACAAAGATGCACCCGGATTAATATCCCTAACCATCTGCGTCCATCTGCGGTTTAATAAACCTTTATCCAAGCAGGAAAAATTTGACAAAATATCTGCCAAAATTCTAAAAACTATAGAGCTTTTTGCAAAATTCCGTTTCCTGCCGTTTGGTGGGCAAGTTATCCAGGAAATGTAGGACAGCCGCCCTCGGCTGTCCCCTCCGGATACACCGCCGGGGGCGGCGGTGCTATACATACCGGCGGCATGGCCGGGGGACCTTGACAGCGAAAAACTGCGGACCCATAAACCTCGGTTAATTTTGCAAGAGGCTCCATAATCAACCACAAGAGGCCGGGGCAATTTTATCCAGGGTTTGATCGGCCAAAGGAGACAGCCCATGACTTTACAAGCTATCCGGGAGGAAATTCCTGACTTTTTGGAGATCCTGGGCCTCAGGGAAGAGCCCCTGGGGGTGTACTACACCTACGCGGCCCCGGAGGAGGGTTTCGCCCCCCACCAGGCCGTCTTGCCCGACGCGGGCCTGGAAAGGCGTGGGGAAGTGGATTGGGACGCAACCTTTGAGAATTTTTCCTGCGTCATCGGGCACCTCTGGCGGGCCCGGAAATTGGGGAAACCCGCGTATTTTGACAGTAGCCGCTTCGGCTGCCTGGGCGGCGCGTTTTATTTGGGGTTTCTGAAGCCCCAACTGGACACCATCGCGCACTACGTGTCCACCGGCATTCCCGGCATCATGGAGGGAGAATGTTACCTGGAATCCCCGGAGGTCACCCGGCGGTTCTTTGCCACCATCGACCCCCGCCCCGCGCCGGCCCCGGTCTGCGTGTTCCAGGCCTTGAGCCGGTTCTCCGCCGACGACACCCCGGAGGTGGTGATCTTTTTCGCCCGGGCCGAAACCATCTCCGGCCTCAACCAGTTGGCCACCTTTGTCACCAACGACTTTGAGGCGGTAATGTCCCCCTTCGGCGCGGGCTGTACCAATATTGTCACCTGGCCTTTAAAATACCTGGAGCAGGGCCGCCTCAAGGCGGTCTTGGGGGGCTGGGACCCCTCGGACCGCAAATTCCTCAAGCCTGATGAAATCACCTTCGCGGCGCCCTGGGAGATGTTTGCCCGCATGGTCCGCCGCTGGCGCCAATCTTTCCTGGCCCGGGACACCTGGGCCATGGTGCGCAAAAAAATCGCCCTGAGCCATAAGACCTGGAAGGAGAAATAAGCCTCGGATTTTTACCGCAGATGAACGCAGATGGACGCAGATGAAATGATTTCTTGACGGCTTGGCGTGATTCGTGTCTCACGCCAAGCCGCCAAGTCGCAAAGAGAAAGCAGGTCAGGCGCCTCCCACTAAATTTTTCGGCACGGAGAAAAAGCTGATAGCTCACTGGTTACTGGTCACTGGTTACTGGTCACTGCTCACTGGTCACCGCTCACTGTGTCATTTCCACCTTGCCAGCCTGTCGCAATAAGTATAAAAATTCTTAAGGAACCTAATCGGTCGCGTGTTGACCCCAGATTCCACGAAATACTTATTTCTCCCGAATCAGGAGGAGTCGCTAAATATGGAAAAATGTCCTTCCAACGCCGATCCCAAGACTTGCGGCACGGATCCCAAGTCCTGCTCGGGCTGTGATCCGTCCCAAATGGCGGAGGAAAAAGCCAAAGAGGAAATCACCCTCACCCGGGCCTTAAAGCAGATCCGCCATAAAATTCTGGTGATGAGCGGCAAAGGCGGGGTGGGCAAATCCAGCGTAGCCGTAAGCCTGGCCCTGGCCCTGGCCCGCCGGGGTTACAGGGTGGGGTTGATGGATGTGGACCTGCACGGCCCCAATGTGCTCCGGATGCTGGGCCTCAAGGACCCCTTCGACTTGACCCACGCCCAGTTTATCTTGCCCCCGGAACTCTTCCACAACCTGAAAGTCATCTCCATCGAAGTCCTGATGAAGAACCGGGAAGTAGCCGTCATCTGGCGGGGCCCCTTAAAGCACCAAATTATCCGCCAATTCATCACCGAAGTCCAGTGGGGCGCTCTCGATTACCTGGTCATAGACGCGCCGCCGGGCACCGGGGATGAGCCCATGAGCGTGGCCCAGACCATCCCAGAGGCCCAGGCCGTCATCGTCACCACCCCCCAAGAGATTTCCCTAGCGGACGTGCGCAAGTCCATCAACTTCTGCCGGAAGATCAACATGGCCATCCTGGGGCTGGTGGAGAACATGAGCGGCTATCTTTGCCCCCACTGCGCCAAGGAATTGCCCTTGTTCAAGAAGGGCGGCGGCGAAAAGACGGCCCTGGCCGCCAATGTCCCCTTCCTGGGGTCCCTGCCCTTCGACCCCCAGGTGGTGGAGGCCGCAGACGAGGGAAAGCTCATGGACCTGCCCCAGGAAGCCAGCCCCTTTCTCCGAGCCCTGGCCCCCATGGTGGAGTACCTGGTGAAAACCCTGCCCCCCGATGCCCCGAGAGTCCGGGAGCCGGGGGTGCTGAAATTCGCCCTGCCCCTAAAAGACGGCAAGCTGGCTGCCAGGTTCCCAAAGGCCCAAAACTTTGCCCTGATCACGGTGAAAGACGGCGTGGTGGCGGATCAACAGGTGCTGCCCCCGCCTCACCCGGACGTGGGGGGCATCCTCGAGTGGCTGGAGGACCTGGATGTGACCCATGTCTTTGCCGCGGGTCTGGGAGAGAAGGCCCAGGGGTTAATCAGGCACAAGGGGATTGAGGTAATCCCCGGCGCCCCCCAGGAAACCCCGGAGGCCCTGGTGGCGAAATACCTGCAAGCGGCCCCGGCCGTAGGCGGCTCCGAATAGTGCTCCACGCCCTGAAAGATTGAAGATTCACCACAAAGACACAAAGACACCAAGGTACACAAAGACTTTTCATTGCTGACTCTTGGTGTTCTTGGTGTCTTGGTGGTGAATCTTTTTTCCTACCCGCTTTACATCTTCAGAATCTGCAAATCCCTGGTCCGCACCTCATCCAGGCCAAAGATGGCCGCGAGCGCGTCGCTGACCTTCAAATTATCCTTTTCCTGGTGGCGCAGGCCCAGTTGAAGATTATAATGGTCCACCACCTCCAAGCGCGCCACCAGCCGGCGCAGGTCCACGGTGCGATCTGCTTTATTAGGCCGCCGCCGAATGACCGGAAATTCCTCCCTACCAAGAAAGCAGGAGGCAGCATCTTCGGAAAACACCGGGTCCGAACTTTCCACCTGGTAGAGCGCGGTCTCCACCTTGGGAGGCGGCAGGCGTTTGGGCAGCCGGGCGGCATTCAGGATTCTCAACCCCGGCGGCATGACCCGGTTGAGCGTGGTCACCAGGCTGCAGGTGCAAGCCTCCTCCAGAAGTTCCACGTCCAGGGTCTCCCCCAGGCTCTCCACCCCCACGGGCAAGGCGCCGTGAAAAGAGACCCGGGGCAGGGGGTGAAACCCGCTGGAAAAAGCCAGGGGCAGGCCCGCCCGGCGCAGGGCCCGGTACAGGGCCGAGACCAGCTCCAAGTGGCTGAGCCAGCGGGCCTCCTCCAGCTTGGCGTAGGTGAGGCGGTACCAGGTGGATCGGGGCTGGACGATGGCGGGAGCCAGGGGGGATTCGGGCATCACCGGGGATTCCTGGAGCACTGGCGTGACGGCCTCAAAATCGCACACGCCGCAGTCCTGGCAGCCGGCCTCCCGGCAGTGGGGGGTCTCCAGGGCCTGGGAGGCCCGGTCCCGCTCCCCGGCCAGGAACTCCCGGCTCACGCCGCAGTCCAGGTGGTCCCAGGGGAGCAACTCCTCCCGGCTCCTGGCCCGCAGGTAGAAATCCGGGTCAACTCCGGCCTCCTGAAATGCCTCCCGCCACGGCTCCAGGCGCAGTTCCTCGCTCCAGGCATCCAACCGGCAACCCCTGTGGAACGCGGCCAGGAGAACCGGGGCCAGGCGCCGGTCCCCCCGGGAAAAGACGCCTTCCAACCAGCTCTGGGCCGCGGAGTTCCACTTGGCCTGGATATGGGGGTGGCGCACCCGGTCTTTGGCCTCCTGGAGGCGCAACCGGCCGGAGACCAAATCTTCCTGCATCTCCCATTGGAAGGGGGTGTGGGGTTTGGGAATAAAGGTGGACAGGCTGACGTTGAGCTTGGGACGGCCCTTGGGCGCGGCCTTGAGGATCTGCCGGGCCAGGGCCCCCATGGCCGCCAAATCCTCGGAGGTCTCATGGGGCAGCCCGATCATGAAGTAGAGTTTCAGCAAATTCCAGCCCGCGCCGAAGGCTTGGCGGGCCGCGGCCATAATGGCTTCTTCGGGCAGGTTCTTGTTGATCACCCGGCGCAGGCGCTCGCTTCCCGCCTCCGGGGCCAAGGTCAAGCCGGTGCGCCGCACCCTCTGGATCTGGGCCATGATCTCCGGCGTCAGGGTGTCGGCCCTCATAGACGGCAGGGACACGGCCACCCGCCGGGGGGCCAGGCGGTCCATCAGCTCTTTCAGCAGCGGGGCCAAGGGGCCGTAATCCCCCACGCTCAGGCTCAGAAGAGAGACCTCTTCATAACCCGTGGCGGCCAGGGCCGCTTCCACATAATCCAGGACCGCGCCGGGGGCGCGCTCCCGCACCGGGCGGTAGATCATGCCCGCCTGGCAGTAACGGCAGCCCCGGGCGCAGCCCCGGGAAAGCTCCACATTGAGGCGGTCGTGGATCACCTGACAAAAAGGCACCAATGCTCTGGGCGAGACGGAAACGCTATTGAGGTCGGCCAGGAACCGCTTGCGTATCACCTGCCGGCGGCCGGTGGGGATGATCTCCCGCAAATAACCGGCTTCGTCAAATTTCGGCTCAAAGAAAGCGGGGACGTAAACCCCCTCCAATTCCTCCAGGGCCTGCCACAACTCCCGGCGGGTCCCCCTCGCGGCCTTCCAATCACGCACCACCCGGGCCAACTCCAGGATCACCTCTTCCCCGTCCCCTAGAACTACCGCGTCCAGAAAGGGCGCGATGGGTTCGGGATTGAAGCAGGCCGGGCCGCCGCCTACCACCAAAGGGTCGTGAGGGCCACGGTCCGCAGCCAGAAAGGGGACTCCCCCCAGATCCAGCATGTTCAAGAAGTTGGTGTACCCCAGTTCATACTGGAAGCTCACCCCTAAGAAGTCGAAATTCTTCAGGGGCGCGCCGGACTCCAGGCTGGTGAGGGGCCGGCCTCGGGCGCGAAGTTCCGCTTCCAGGTCGGGGGCCGGGGCATAGGCCCGTTCCGCCCAGATCCAGTCCTCCCGGTTGAGGATGCCGTAGAGCAGGCCCAGACCCTGGTGGGACATGCCCACTTCGTAAAGGTCGGGAAAGATAAGAGCCACCCGCAGGGATACGGCCCGGGGGTCTTTGATGACCGCGTTGATCTCCCCACCCAGGTAGCGGTTGGGGCGTTTGACATGGCTGAGGTAGGAACGATCAGTCAATTATTCCAGGTTTCCAGGGCATTAATCTGTGTTATCTGCGTAATCTGCGGATAGTATTCTCCACAGATTTCGCAGATGGACGCAGATTTATAATTATTGGGTTTGGGCCAGGCGGATGGCCTCCCGGAGGTCCAGGCTGCCGTCGTACAGGGCCCGGCCGGTGATGACCCCCA
>CAZUBT010000031.1:0-37180 GCA_964618815.1 uncultured Desulfobacterales bacterium
CAAATTATTTCAGATAATTGACCTAAATTGACTTTTTACGAATTCATCAAAGTTAGGAGTATGCCCATCAGGACTTTTCATAATTTGCGGGCGGGCCAAAGGCCCATGAGCAACTGCTTAGAAAAGTTCCGAGTTTCAAGTTTCAAGTTCGTGGGGCGGGCCTCCGTGCCCGCCAAAGTAGGGTGCGCACTGCGCACCATTAAAAGGCCGCCCCTTTTCATGGTTTACGGATGGGCCAAAGGCCCATGAGCGACTGCTCTCATGATACTTCTTTATAACCGGTTAACCGGGTAAATCAAGATAAAAAAACCAATTAACCAGGGAGGCTCTCGCAAAATTCTTTTTGAGGCTGAGGTCTTATTCAGTTGCTCCAAAAACTATCCGGTGGCACAGGCTTTCCAGCCTGTGCGGACGCAGGCTGAAGCCTGCGGCTACAATGAATGCCGGGTAATTTTGCAAGAGTCTCAAAGACCCGGATAATAAGCTCAGGAGCATTGGCACGCGGCGGCGTCCTTGCTCTGCCCCTTGGCCGACAGCCACTGCTCCAACCGGTCCCGCAGCGCCTGGGCCTCGGGGCGGGAACTTAGGATGTCCGCCAGCAATTTTAACTGCTTGTCCTCCGGGCTGCCGGGGGTTACGGATAAGCGATAATTCATCCACACCCCCTCCCGGCGGTCCGTAACCCAACCCAGGTAATAGAGATAGCGCAGGTGCCGGGAGGCCTTGGACTGGGTGATGCCCAGGACCCCCATGATATCGCAGACGCAGAGTTCCTCCCGGCCCATCAGCAGCCAGAGCATCTTCAGGCGGGTCTCATCAGCCAGGGATTTAAAGAGTTGGGCTTCCTTTCTCATATTTTTCTAATAACCGGATAACCGCATATTGTCAAATTAATTCTTGAAGACAGGTTTTTCTAAGTTAAAGCCTGGAAAATTTTCTTAGGGCAGGCTCGCCAAATTTTTCGCGGTCAGGCATTTTGGCGATCGCCAACAGGAAAAAACCTCAACTTTTCCTCTTAGCCATATATTTCATCTCCTTTTTGGGTACACCCGACTAAATTACGCTTAAACCGGATGAACCATAATTTTCGCTGAAAAAGTAGGATTTCCCTTTAAATTTAATGAAAAGTCAAATCGTTACCCAAAATCAGTTCTGGCCGCCATTATAGGTCAACAAAGGCGATGCCGACGATCTCCCCTCTTCCCCTGATTAGTCGCCCATCCTTCCGGGGCCCTCCTTGAAATAAACCCCGTCATCCTTAATTTAAACTTAATAACCTCGCCGGTGAACCGCAGATCCACCGGCAGAGGCAATTCAGATAAGAAGGGAAATCGCTCATGACCGAGCCGCGCCGCACCAACCGCCTGGCCCAGGCCACCAGCCCTTATTTAAGGCAACATGCCCACAACCCGGTGGATTGGCATCCCTGGGGCCCCGAGGCTTTAGAGCAGGCCCGCCGGGAAGATAAGCCCATCTTCCTGAGCATCGGCTACTCCACCTGTCACTGGTGCCACGTCATGGCCCATGAATGTTTTGAGAATCCCGACATTGCCGCCATCATGAATGAGCGCTTCATCAGCATTAAGCTGGACCGGGAGGAGCGCCCGGACCTGGATGAAACCTATATGAACGCGGTCACCGGGTTAACCGGCCGGGGCGGTTGGCCCCTGAGCGTGTTTCTCACTCCGGATTTGAAGCCGTTCTACGGGGGGACCTATTTTCCCCCGGAGGACCGGGGCGGACTGCCGGGCTTTCCCCGCCTGCTCCTGGCCCTGAGTCAGGCCTATCGCCAGAACCAGGAGCAGATCGCCACGCTCTCCGGCAAAATCATGGAACATCTCAAGCTCATGGGAGAGATGCCCGGAGGCGGCGGCGAACCCAACCGGGAAGAAGCCGGCCGGGCGGCCCATCGCCTGCTGGAAGATTTTGACACCCAGCACGGCGGCCTGGGCCGGGCCCCCAAATTCCCCCGGTCCCTGGAGTGGGGCTTTTTGCTTCAGTATTACCACCTGAGCCGGGAGGCCCAGGTCCTGGAAAAGCTGACCTTCAGCCTGGAAAAAATGGCCCGGGCCGGCATCTATGACCAGTTGGGGGGCGGCTTCCACCGCTACACGGTGGATGAGGCCTGGGTGGTTCCCCACTTTGAAAAAATGCTGTACGACAACGCCCTCTTAGTTCCCCTGTATCTGGCGGCCTATCAGCTTACCGGCAATCTCCTGTTCCGGCGCATCGCCCAGGAGACCCTGGACTTCGTGCTGAGGGACATGCAAAATGACCTGGGCGGCTTCTATTCCGCCTGGGACGCGGACAGCGAGGGCGAAGAAGGCAAGTATTACGTCTGGAGCTACTCCGAGTTCGCCCGAGTGGTGGGGGCGGAGGACCTGCCCCTGGCGGCCCAGGCCCTGGGGGTGACCCGGGAGGGGAATTTTGAAGGAAAGAACATCCTGACCCGGCCCTTCTCCCGGGCCCAATTGGCGGCGCGCCTTAATTTAACCCAGGAAGAAGTCAATAAAATCCTGGCGGAAGTTTTTGACTGTTTGAGCCAGCCCCGGGCGGTTAGAGTCCTGCCCCATCGGGATGAAAAAATCATTGCCTCCTGGAACGGCCTGATGATCTCCGCGCTGGTCCAGGGAGGGCTGGTTTTGGGGAGCGAGGAGTATCTGGCGGCCGCGGCCCGGGCGGCCCGGTTTATCCTGCAAGAGATGTTTCGTGAAGACCGCCTGTTTCGCATCTGGAGCGCCGGCGAGGTGGCGGTCCCCGGCTTTTCCGAAGATTACGCCTCCCTGGCCAACGCCTTGCTGGACCTGTTTGAAACGGACTTCGACCCCCACTGGCTGGTTATGGCCAAGCGCCTGGCGGATTTGCTGGAGGAACGGTTCCTGGACCCGGAGGACGGCGCCTATTACTATGTTTCCCGGGATCAGGAAACCCCCCTGGTGCGTTCCAAGAGCGCCTTTGACCAGACCATCCCCTCGGGCAACTCCCTGGCGGCCCGGGTTTGCCTCCGGCTGCACCGGCTCACGGATGAGCCTCGCTACCTGGAGCGGGCCTTGGGGATTATTCGACGCTTTCAGTCCCAGGCCCGGGAGAATCCCTTTGCCTTCTCTCATCTGTGGACCGTCCAGACCCTTTACCTCTCCCCGCCCCTGGACCTCACCCTGGTGGGAGCCCCCGACGACCCCCGGATTCAAGAGATGCTGGACGTGATTTACCGCCACTTCCTGCCGGAGCGTCGCCTGGTTTTGAAAAATCCGGCAGATTGCAAGGAGTTGGAAGACCTGGTCCCCCCCGCCAAGCACTACGAACTTCAGGACGGGGAGCCGGTAACTTATGTTTGCCGGGCCTTTACCTGTTATCCGGGCATCACCGACCCCAAAGAATTGTCGGCCAGGTTGGATACATTGACCGGTGAGGGAGGGGAGGCAGGAGGTGAATGATCAGGGGGGCAGGGACGGGATTAGTTGGCTATTTTCGGTTTCCGAAAATTAATAGGCGTCCATCCGGGGACTCCGAAAATTCTTCTGTCCTTTGTGGGGTCACGGCTTGCCGTGCCCCTACCAGGGAAAAAATGTAGGGTGGGCACCGCCCACCCGTTCCTATCCGAATATTACTTTATGAGCGCAACCTAGTATGAAATATGCCCCCATAAAAAAGGATTGCCCGATCATTTGGGACCGGGCAATCCTTAGAATTATTGGGGGTAGGAATTTTTCCTTATTTCTGAAATACCCCGCGATCCTCAAACCTGGGGTCGCTGCGGCCCAGGGGGCGCAAGAAGGTCCAGCCCCCGGGCATCCCGATGAGGCCCCGCCCCGCTTCTTCAGAGCTGCCTGAGGGTGCGGTAAAGGGCAGGGTCACCACAAACAGGCCGGTGCCCACAATGGTGGTGGCCAGACCCAAGGGACGCGCCAGCGCGGCATCCAGGAACATGACCGCAGAATTGGGCGTACGGGGCGGCGGCTCCACAAACCCCCGGTCCGCTTCCCTGAGGGTGTAGCCGATGTCCCCGGCCGCGGCGAAGCTCACCCAGCCGCACATAAGGACCATTGCCAGTACCACTGCCCAGGTTTTGCGGTTCATGACGCCCTCCTTCGGGTTCCTAACCACCTGATACCCCATTTGTTTCAATGATAAATATTATTTCAAAAGAATCAAGAAATTTAATACCAATTCGCCATCAAAGGTGTATTTTTCGTAGGGGCGAACCTTGTGTTCGCCCTGGAATGGCGGGCGAACCTAAAGTTCGCCTCTAGCGGTCTTTGCGCCTTTGCGTGAGATATTATAATTGTTCGTTGTGGTTGCGGCTCACTGCGGCGGCGCCCCGGGGCGGGGAGCTCCCGGCCCGCGCTGGGGGGTTTCATCCAATCCCATCCGGTCTTTCATTTCATGGGTGATCCGGGCTCCGTCCTCCAGATTGGCCACGATGCGTGGGGTAATGAGCACCAGGAGTTCGGTTTTCTCCTTTCTTACCCCTTCGGACCCGAACAGGGTACCCAGGAGGGGGATCTTGCTTAGGCCAGGAATCCCCGACTTGGTTTTGATCCGGTCCTCCCGGATGAGCCCGCCCAGCACCACGGTCTGATTATCCGCGGTGGTCAGGGTGGTCTTGGCCTGGCGCACGGAAATCCTGGGGGAGGTCTCACCGATGCGAAGTTCCTGGGCCGAACTCACTTCCTGAGTAATCTCCAGGGTCACCTGCCCCTTGGCGTTGATCTGGGGCTTCACCGAGAGGATGATGCCGGTGCTGCGATATTGCACCGTAGAGGTCTGGAAGGAGGTGGTCTGGCTGATGAGGGGAACCGATTCCGAGGTCTTGATGGGCACATCCTCGCCGATCTGGATGCGGGCTTCCTGATTGTTGGCGGCCATGATATGCGGGGAGGCCAGGATATCCGCCCGGCCCTGGGAGGCCAACAGGTTGATCATGGCCAAGAATTTGTTCGCAGTGTCGGAGACCACAAAACTCAAACCTCCCAGGCCCGAGAAGGCCGCACCGGCTGCGGTTAGCAGCTCCAGTCCGGGGATTGCTCCGGGGGTGGTAGTGGTAGTGGTGCCGGTGCCGGTGGTGGTGGTGCCGCTGGTGGTGGTGTCCTTGACCCTCAGACCTAGGAGAAATTCCACCCCGTATTTGAGTTCGTCGGTGAGGCGCACTTCCGCGATAAGCACTTCATTCAATACCTGGCGGGGCATGACATCCAGGCTCTTGAGAATCCGGGAGATGATGTTCCATTCATGGGGCGGGGCCACCACTACCAGGAGGTTGTTTTCCTCATCGGGGATGATGCGCACCCCTTCCTTAGGGCTGGTGCCGCCCCCAGCTCCGCCGGCGGCTCCCGGCACGGCCCGCTCCTTGGGGGTGGCGCCGGGGTCGCCGGGGGCCGCGCCGGGAGCAGTCGATGAGGCGGAGGGGGACTCAAGGGTGGAGCCGCCGAAGCCGCCGCCTCCAGAGAGAGAGCCTCTCCCCCCGATGCCGCCCAGGCCGCCGCCGCCGCCTCCCATGCCTCCCGTGCCGCTTCGACCGCCCATACTACCTCCAAACAACGTGCCGGTTTCGGGTTTGCTCTCCTTGATGGTGGGCGCCGCGGGCTGGCCGCCATAGACCTGGGTGAGGAGGTTGGCCAGGTTCTTGGCTTTATAATTCTCCACGTGATAAACATGGATATTGGCCAGGAGATCCGTCTTCATGTCTAACTGCCGCACCCAGTACAAGGCCCGTTCCATCAGGGGGGGGGAGTTGGCCAAGATCATCACGGAATTGAGGCGGCTCACCGGCAGGAAGCTGGCCCCGAATTTCCCTTTTTGGCCCAGGGTGCCGTAAGCGGTGAAGATGGTCTCCAACTCACCGATGATTTCATGGGGATCGGTGTTATGCACCTTAAACAGGCGCACCAGGGTTTGGGACAGGGCCCGGGTGTCCACGAGATGGATTAATTGCAGCAGCTTATCCAGGTTATCCGGGATGTCCGTGATGATCAGGGCATTGTGGGCCGCCTCGCTGATACTGCCGCCGGCGGTGAGCAAGGGCTTCAGCACCGGCACCATTTCCTTGGCCACGGTCTGTTCCAGGAAGACCACCTGGGCCCTCATGCCCGGGGGCGCGGGACCCCGGCTGTAAACCGGCACGGGTTGGGTGGGCGCCTTATCCATAGGCACGACCTTGATGATCTTGCCCATCTTGACCATGGTGGCCCCATTGACATTAAGGAGGGTCTCCATGATGGACAGGAGTTCGCTTTCGCTCAACTTGCCGGAAGCCCGGACATTCACGGTGCCCTTGACCTTGGGATCGATGGAGTAATTGAGCCCCAGAGTTTCGGCCAGAACCCGCACGGCTTCCACCAGGTCGGCGTTTTTCAGATTAAGGTCGATGGGAAAAACTTTCTCCCCGGGGGCCGGCGTGCGTTTGACCTGGGGAATTTCTTTGAGGCTCTTGGTGTAGCGTTCAATGCCCCGCTCATCCATGTCCAGGTCGAGTTTCGGCTTTTCCTCTTTCTTAACCTTGCGTTCAGGCTTCACCGGGGTGGTGGTGACTTTCACCGGCACCTTGCGGGGCGGGGCCGGAGGCGCGGCTACGGGCGAGGGTGTAGAAGCGCAGCCCCCCATTCCCATGATCACGGAGATCATCAGGATAAGGGGCAGCCACGGCCACTTCCCTGGCCGTTTGAGGGAACCAAGGTATGAAAGCATCATATATTGCCTCTAATCTGGAAAATTCAGGGTTTTTCTGCCGTCCTTGCCTTGAAACACCACGGCGTCATTGGAGATTTCCACCACCTTAAAGCCTTCCCAGTCTTCTCCCTGGCGCACCACCTCGACTTCCGGGGCCTTGGAGTTTTTTCCCGCGGACCTGCCCGGGGTTGCCGGGGTGCGGCCGATGAGCGCGGCCCGGTCATTCCCGATGATGATGGTTCCCATGAGGCTGCGGCCTTCCAGGGTGGACGGGGCCTTGCCCGCGGCCTGGCCCGGGTCGGGGCCGGTGCGGTCTTGGGAGAACAGGGTTTTGGCCGACACCACCCGGAAGGCCGTCAGGGGCTGGGTATCCCGCAGCACCGGGGCCTTGGGCACCTCCGGCCCCTGGGAACGGGAGATGGCCGGGGTCCCCTCCTCTCCCCACCAGACATGGATAATCCCCACCAGCACCAGGCCATTGGCCAGGAGCAACAGAACACTCCAGAGTAACCCCCGCCGCCGGATCAACTGGTGGTCCCCTTTTTCTCGACGCTTTTTTTAATGACCCCTGAAATCACCAGATTGATTTGCAGGGGTTGGGCATCCCGCTGTTGTCCCGCCATCCACCGCGGGGCATTGATCTCCAACTCCGAGATGAACAGCAATTTTTTGTGATGCTCCAGGTTGTAAAGGATGGTCACCAACTGGGCCACGGTGCCGGAGATTTGCACCTGCACCGGCACTTCCAGGTAGGCCCCGGCTTCCCGGGACTGGAGAATCTTGGTGCTGGTGAGGTTGACCCCATGAGCGCTGGTGAGATTCTTCAAGATTTCCTGGAGGTCCGCCGCGGCCACCGCAGGGTTGGCCCCGGTGAGGAATTGCCCCTCCGCCTGGGCCAATGCGGTTTTTGCCGCCTTATTGGCCTGAGCCACTCGCTCTTTATTCTGGAGCAGGGACTGGTATTTGACCAGGATTTGCCGATTTCGGGTCAATTCCTGGGTCCAGTGCTCCTCCAGGGAGATGATAGGGCTGATGACGGCCAGATAAAGGAGGAGGACCAGAAGGCCGCCCCCCAGGATCCAGGCCATTCGCCGCTGCTGAGGGGTAAGCCCCTCAGGAAGCAGGTTCCAGGCTTTTAACTTCTGCTTTAATTTTGAAATGTTCGAGTTTGCTAGCATCGGTCACTATGGGTGAGGCAAATTCGGTTTTTGTAAGCCAGCCGGATTTTTCCAGCAAAGGAATCAGATCCGACGCGGATTTGGACATGCCGCTCATCTCCAGGGTCTGCCGGCTGAGGCGCAGATTGAAGAGCCAGGTGTTGTTCGGAATCAGCGTGGTCAAGTCCTTGAGAATTTTCAATTTGTCCGGGGTTTGCTCCATGCGCCGGAAGCTCTGCAATTTTTTGACCTGATCGCGGGAATCCTCCAGCAACTGTTCCACCTGTTTCACTTCCGGGGTGATTTGGGCCAGTTCCTTGTTCACCTGGTAGAGGAGCACCCGCTTGTGGATCAGGGCGCTGCCCATCCAGATGAACAAGAGGCTAAATAGCGTTAATAGTAATAACTTGCTCAGGGAAAATCCGCCCAGCTTCACCGGGGCCCGATCCGCCTCGGGCAAGAGGTTGGCCTTCAGGGGCACTTTCCCCAGTCCCCGCAAGGCCGCGCCCACCGCGGGCAGCGCCGCGTCCCAGGCCGCGTCCGGGGACAGGCCTTCCAGGGATAGCTTATGGTGAGAGATGACTTCCAGTTCCCCGGGCCCGACGGCCGCCTCCACCTGGTCAGCCGGCCCTCCCTGGCCGTACCAGCACACGGCTTTCAGGTCCAGGCCGGCCTGGTCCAGGGATGCCAGGTGGGCCTGGAGAAGCGCGACCGGGTCATGGCCCCGGGCCCGCGCCTGGGTCAAGGCCCTGATGGTCCGGCCGTTAATAACGCTGAATACCGCGCCCTCTATTTCCAGGTGGGCCAGGAGCCAGGGGGAGGGGACCTTGCCGGCCAGCAGGACGAAGGCATTGGCCGCGGCCTGGGAATCCAACTCCACGGACACGGGACGCAAACCCGCCTGGTTCAGCAGCGTCAGGCACCTCTCCACCGGTCCCCGGGGCAGGGCCATGAGCATGAGGTGAATCTCGGTGTCCTTTTCCTCCAAAACCTGAAAATCGAAGTACAGCAGGTCTGCCGGCAGCGGCAGAAAGCGGTCCAATTCATAGGCTACCACCTGGGCCAGATTCTCCGCAACTACCCGGGGCAGGACGGCCCTCTGACAAAACCCCAGTTCATGGCTCACCGCCAGGCTTACCGGGCAGGACTGCAGGCCCCACAGGGAGATGGTCTCCTGGAGGGGCAGGCTCAGGTCTTCCAGCTTTCCCAACTCTCCGGGCAGGGTGAGATAATGCCTCACCCGGACCCCTGACAAGCCCTTTTCCAGGTGCGCCAGAGTCAGGCCCTCCCGGCTGAGATAGACCCCCAGACCGGGAGCTCCGGCCAGGAGCTGTAAGGAGACCGCGGACCACCATTTGTGGAGAAGATTCATAGAAATGGTTTTCTGTTTTCTGTTACGAAAAGTTCAAAGTTCAAGGTTCAAAGTTCAAAGTTAGGAGCGCGCCCCTTTTCATGCTTTTAGATAGAGCCAACGGCTCATGCGCGACTGCCTTGAAAAGTTTCGAGTTTCGAGTTGCAAGTTTCAAGTTCGTGGGGCGGGCCTCCGTGCCCGCCAATGTAGGGTGCGCCCTGCGCACCATGAACATCGACCCCTTTTCATAATTTAGGGGTGGGCCAAAGGCCCATGCGCTACTGCTCCGGATATTAACTACCCTCACGCCAAGACGCCAAGATCTCACCCGGGAAAATCGTCCACCCAGGCTAAGATGCCCCAGGGAGTTTCTCCGGTGGCATCCAGGCGGGCGATGGCCTTGATGGTGTGGCGCACTTTCTTATTATTTATCATGCCCGTGGCTTTTATGGTGAAAAAAGGTGAACTCCGGTAGACCAGAGGTTGGGTCATCTGTAGCCGTGGATCCACCACCGCGCGGGGCGGCAGTTCCGCCAGGGAACGGAAGGGCGCGCTCTGGCGGCTCAAGGCGATCATGCGGGCTTGATCCCGGGAAAACCCCAGGGCCTGCAAGACCTCCAGGGGTGCGGTGTTGACATTGACCCCCATGCTGGTCTCCTGCACCGTGAACCAGTCTGCCAGGCGGGGCAAAAGCGGGCTGTTTTCAAAACCCTTGACCCAGCCGAGCTCCTCCACGGTCTCAAACCGGCTCCTCCTGGAGGCCATCAGGGCCGACGCACCGCGGGCTCTTCGGCCGCCCATGAAGGGCGACTCGAGAGCGGGGGGAGCGGTAGAGCCGGCCTCCGATTTTCGCCAGTCCCGGATGCTTGCCGTCAGGGTGGCGCCCTTCTCCGGCGGATAACCCAGGATGGCAAAAAGATTGGTCAGGTTCTGCTCGTTGGCCAGGTTGAGATTGAACTTGCCTGCTTCATCCCCCAGGCGAATTTCCACCTGGCCCCCAGGCAGTTCCAGGATCCGGGGGCTCTGATCCCCCCGCCAGACGTCCGGGGGCGGGGCGGCAAAATCCTGGACGCCGGCTGACTGCCGGACGGCCTCCGTAGCCTTGGCGGCCACCAGTTTCCCCAGGGCGTAATAGACTCCCGCCTCGGCCAGCCGCCGGCATTGGTGGGCATCCCGGAAGTTGGAGGCCAGCTTCAGCTCCGTGCGCCACTCCTGGCCCCAGCCCAGGAGCATGACACTGATGAGGGCCAGGACCCAGAGCACCAGGAGCAGCACCACGCCATCTTCTCCCTTGGGGGGAGTCAGGCGATCAGCATGAAAACGGTTTTCGGTTTTCGGTTTCCGGTTTCCGGAAAAAACCTGATAAACCGCGAGTTCCCGTGGAGGCGACCCGGTGGGTCGGCCACAAGCGGGCGCCTCTGCCATTTTCAGACTTCCTTGTGCCTTTGGGGCATGAAGATTAGCCCGGGAGAAATTTATTTTCCGCCACATAAATGGGAATCAGCCATTCCTGGGGATTTTGTCCCGCGAGATGGATTTTTATCCGTACCCAATCGGGCAGGCGCTTTTCCTTTTGGGCGTCCCAGGTCTCCAGTTCTTCGCCCCCCCGGCCGTAAGTGAACTGGAGGGAGACCACGTTGTGTAGAATAATCTGGCGGATTTCCACCGTCTCGGCATCGAGGCGCCAATCCAGGCTTTTCACCTGCTCCACCGCCAGGACGCCTTTGCCGGTTTCATCCTGCCCCAACAAGGCCCGCCAGTGGTAAGGTCCTGACAGGTTATGGGCCTCCAACGGCAACAGGGTGAAAAACCGCACCTGTTGAGGCTCCCCCTGAAAATAGAGCCGGTTGCCGGTGGTCCCCAGGGCCGCGGACCTCAGGGAGCGCTCCAGGATGGTCTGGCCCACCCTAATCTCCTGGAGTCGCTCCGCGGCGCTTTGACCCCGGCTCACCGCTTTTAAAGTCAGGTTCAAGGCGGTGAAGGCCACCAGGGTCAAAAGGGCCGTAAGCCCCAGAGCCACCATGAGCTCCAGCAGGGTGAAGCCGGATTGGTCCTGGGATTTTAATAACGGGCTTATCATGTCAAGACTTAAACGCCGCGGTCCTCACCGTCTGGAGGTCCAGTGATTTGGTCCTGCCCCGCTCCTCCCAGAAAACCGTGACCTGGATGAGGTAACACCGGATGGTTCGGTTCAGGTTGGCCTGGCTCACCTCATACTGGGGGGTCAGGCGCAAGCGGTACCCGTACCGGCCATCCTGCCCCTGGAAACTTCCCGCCTCCAGGTTCTTGAGTTGGCTGTGTTCCTGGAGGATTTTTTCCGCCACCACCAGGGCCTGGGTATGGCCTCGGACGGCCTCCTGGGCCCTAAGCACTGTGGTCATGATCTGGACCAGGACCACCAGCACCAGGCCCATCAAGGTGGTGGCCACCAGCACCTCCAGGAGACTGAAACCCGCGTCCGGGGGCGGGGCGGTGGTCATTTCCCTGGTCCCCGAAGATGAAAATCCCCCATGACTTCCCTTTAAAAAAGGGGGGAATTGGTAATTTTTGTTGGCCTCCCCCATTTTGAAACCCAGATTGAGGGGGATTAATAGGGAGATCTTCATGCGCATATACCTGGTTAATCTGATTCTTTGATTGATCCAACCTAACTCTTTCTTTCTCCCGCCTTCAAGGTGACCCTGCCGGTGATGATTTCCACCTCCAGGACCTGCTGCAGGCCGGTGGGGGTCACCAGGGCCAGGAAACCGCCGCTGGAGGACCCGTCCCCATAAAAGGCGATATAGCCCTGGCGTTGGTCCCGACTCTGCCACACCAGGTGGGCGTCGGTCAGGCGTATGCCCGCCAGTTGGCCGCCCCGGCCGGCGCCCTCCACCCGGTAGTGGCCGTTTTTGAGGTCCAGGAAGACCCGCACCCGCTGATGGCTGGTGGCTGCGGCGCTCCGGGCGGCCTTTAGCGCCACCACCAGTTGCCGCAGGCCGGCCCGGTCCCGTTCCCGCTGCCAACTGCGGTACAGGCCCGGCAGCACCAGGCCAAGCATCAGGCCCATGAGGGCCAGAACCGCCAACAACTCCAGCAGGGTGAAGCCGCTTTGCGGGATTGGATCATGGGTGTTGGGTCTCTTAAAGATCATATTTGATAAAATAGGAGGTACCCGGCCTCATTGAGGATTGAGGGTTTGGGTATAGCTCTTTTCCGGACGGATACCAATTATACCGTTTTCGGTTTTCGGTTAAAAAGACCCGGATTATCAGCAAGTTGAAAATTAAGCCGAAATTCGAGGCGCCCTATCGTTTGGCCCCCGGCCCTGTACCCGAAAATCTCTTTTTCATCTCCTTCTATCCCGTCCTACTGCGCCGACTGCCAGTTGGTGATGTCCACACTTTCCCCCTCGCCTCCAGGTTGGCCGTCGGCCCCCAGGGACCAGAGGTCATAGGGGCCGTGCTCTCCCGGATATTTATAGGCGTAATCCCGCCCCCAGGGGTCTTTGGGAGGGGGCTTGTCCAGATAAGGACCGCCCCAGGCGGGCAGACTTTCGGGCCGCTGATACAGGGACCGGACCCCCTCTTCATCCGTGGGATAGCGTCCCACATCCAGGTGGAAGAGGTCCAGGGCGGTGCCCAGAAGCTGAATCTGGGCCTGGGCGGTCTTCTGTTTGGCCTTGCCCACCCGGCCCATGAGCCGGGGGGCCACCAGGGCCGCCAGCAATCCCAGGATAAAGAGCACGATCATCAACTCGATGAGGGTAAAGCCCCCGCACCGGTCTTTTTTATCCTTAACGGGTTTGATCAAGGGTTCACTTCCTCCCTCGTTAAAAATTAATTTCATAGAGGTTCAAAATCGGCAGCAACAGCGACACAATGATAAAAGCCACCACCAAGGCCGTGACCAGGATCAGGACCGGCTCCAGCAAGGCCAGCAGCCGCCGCACGGTGGAGCGGGCGTCGCTCTCCAGGGAGTCCGCGGCGGACAGCAGCATTTCCGATAGATGCCCAGTCTCCTCCCCGATGGCCACCATCTGCAAAAACAGCTCCGGGAACATCCCCACCTTTTTCAGCAGCCCGGAGAGATGCTGGCCTTTTTCCACGTTGCTCAGGACTCCCGCCAGGGACTGGGACAGATAACGATTGTTCACCGAGGCCACCACCACCTTGATGGCGGGGACCAGGGACACGCCGTTGTGCAGCAGGGTTCCCAGGGTCTTGGCAAAAAAGGCCGCGGCCACCCGGCGGTTCAGCATTCCCAGAAACGGGGCGTTGATTTTGAACCGGTCGATGGCCAGCCGCCCCTGGGGAGTGCGAGCCAGGCGCATCACCATTAGGACCGCAGCCGCGGTCAACAATCCTCCCAACCACCAATAAGACCTGAACCAGCCGCTGAGAATCAACAACAGCTGGGTGCTCCAGAACAGGCTCTGGCCCATTTCCTTGAAAAAACTCTCAAACCGGGGCACCACGTAAATGAGCATCAGGATCATGGAGAGCGCGGCCACGCCGGCCAGGATCATGGGATAGATCAGGGAGGTAATGAGATAGCTGCGCAACTCCGCCACGGTTTTCAGATATTCTCCCAGGCGGGACAGGGCCTCTTCCAGGAAGCCGCCGGTTTCTCCGGCCTCCACCAGGCTAACATAGAGGGATGAAAAGGCCCGGTGGCGGCTGAGGGCATCAGACAGGGTTTTTCCGGATTGCAGGTCCCGGAGCATCTGGGTGATGATGGACTTCATGCCGGGACGGGTGGTTACTTCCATCAGGGCCATGAGGCTTCGATCCAGGGGCAGGCCGGCCTTCAGGAGCGCGGCCAACTCTTGGGTAAAGTGCACCACCTCGCCGGCCGACACCCGCTTGCCCCGGCGCCGCCCCAGGCTTGCCTGCCAGGGGGGGGCCGCGTCTTCCTGGCTGATGCGCAAGGGAATGAGGCCCCCCTGCTGGAGGTGCAGCACCACCAGGCGCTCCTCCCGGGCTTCCAGAGTCCCCTGGATGATGTTGCCGCCCGGGTCGCTGGCTCGATAATGGTACAGTGGCATGGCTTAAACCGTTTTCTGTTTTCTGTTTTCTGTTTTCTGTAAAAACATCGGCACGGTCCGGTTAGGAACACAAGTCTCGCACCCCCCAAGGGGATATAACCCAATAATCATGGAGTGTACCACAGGATCAGCAAACGAAATGTGGAACCGCCTTCCAAAGGCTGTTCTTTGGTGGCACAGGCTTTCCAGCCTGTGCAGGAGCAGGCGAGGGCGCGTACTCCACATTTTCATCTTTCAAAGGCCTGTCAATCGCCGTATAAGCGGCTCTTCCGTCCATAGAGGGTGCGAAACCTGACTTATAATCGGCGAAAATTCCTAACTGAAAACTGAAAACCGAAAACTGAAAACCTCTTTTTATCACTCCTGGGTCACCCGCAGGACTTCCTGGGTAGTGGTGCGGCCCTGGGCCACCTTGGCCCAGCCGTCCTGCGCCAGGGTCTGCATGCCCTGGGCAATCGATGCCTGGCGCAAGGCTGCGGCGTCGGCCCGCTGCAAGATCAACTGGCGCACCGCGTCCTCCACCAACATGAGCTCATAAATGCCGGTACGGCCCCGATAGCCGGTCATGGCGCAGGCGGGACAGCCTTTCCCCATGAAGGTGCGCCCCAGGAGGTGGCCGGGAATGCCATTCTGCTGAGGTTCTCCCCCGGCTTCCGGCCCCGTGGCCACCTTGCACTCCGGACAGATAAGGCGCACCAGCCGTTGGGCCAGGACCCCGGCCACCGCGGAGGCCAGGAGGTAATCTTCGATGCCCATTTCCAGCAGCCGGGTGATGGCCCCCGCAGCGTCGTTGGTGTGCAGAGTGCTGAAGACCAGATGGCCCGTGAGGGCCGCATGGACCGCAATTTCCGCGGTTTCCCGGTCCCGGATTTCCCCCACCAGCACCACGTCCGGGTCCTGGCGGACGATGTGGCGCAACCCCCGGGCAAAGGTCAGCCCGATGCCGGGCTTCACCTGCATCTGGGTGACCCCGGTCAAGCGGTATTCCACCGGGTCCTCAATGGTGATGATCTTCTTTTCCGGGGAATTGATGACCGAAAGCGCGGCGTACAAGGTGGTGGTCTTGCCGCTGCCGGTGGGACCGGTGACCAGCATCATGCCGTAGGGTTTGTGAATCAACTGGTCGAACTGTTTTAATTCATGGGGGGGAAAGCCCAGTCGGGTTAAATCCAGGATCACCTTCTCCCGGTCCAGAATCCGGATAACCATGCTCTCCCCCAACAGGGTGGGGAGGGTGGAGACCCGGAAATCGATGTCATTGCCTTTGACCTTCAACCTGAAACGGCCGTCCTGGGGGAGGCGCCGCTCCGCGATATCCAGGCGGGACATGATTTTCAAACGGGACAAAACCGCGGGCTGGAGGGCCTTGGGAGGCGATTCGGCCTCATACAGGATGCCGTCCTTGCGGTACCGCACCCGGAAATCGTTTTCAAAGGGCTCCAGGTGAATGTCGCTGGCCCCCAACTCAATGGCCCGGAGCACCAGAAGATTCACCAGTTGGATAATGGGGGCCTCTTTGGCCATATCCCGGAGGTGGCCGATTTCCAGGGATTCTTCCGAAACCGCCTCCACCTCTTCCGCGTCCAGGTCCCCCACCAGGCGGGCCATGCGGCTGCCCGGCTGATATACCGACTCGATGAATTCCAGGATTTCTTCTTCCTGGGCCGGGACCGGGGAAACCCTGGCCCCCAGGGCGGTTTCCAGGGCCGACTGGATGCCGAGATCATCGGGATGGGCCATGGCGATGAGGATGCGCCCGTCCTCCCGTTTCAAGGGCAGGCAGCGGTTTTCCTTAAGATAGCGCACCGACAATCCGGGGAAGGCTTCAATCGCCCCCCAGTCTTTCAGGCTGATGGGTTGGACCGTCATGTTGGTTCCTCCCAGAGGAGGTTATTATCCGGTTTTCGGTTTTGGGTTTTAGTAACTTATTTCTAGGATTCGCGCTTTTTCTGGCAAAAAATTAACTAAAACCTTTTAGTTCCATCTTTTCCGTGTTCGGTAGGAAGAAAATTAACCACCAAGACACAAAGAACACAAAGGTTCACAAAGAGAAAAATATTTCTTGGTGTTTCTTGGTGTCCTTTGTGCCTTTGTGGTGAATCTTTGAAGGTTTTTGGTTCCGGCTTGTCCGGGTTAGGTTTTAAGTGAAGACCTGATGAACCTGTAATACATCGGCGTCTTTGAGACCGGGCATGAAATAATCAAGCTCACGCGAAGACGCCAAGGCCCAAAGGTTGCGCACTCCCTCAATACATCTGGAAACCGGCCCAGGAGGAGGAGGTTCGGGGTCGGTAGGGGGCTCTTCCTTATCTTCCTCCAAAGGCGGTTCGTTGTCCTCAGGCGGCTCCGGTTCAGCTTGCGGAGCAGCTTCGGGAAAACTCCGGCTTCTCTTTAGCGCGGGGGCCGATGGTTTGGCAGCCTGGCCCGGCGATGCCTGGTCTCCCGGCCCCACGTTGGTGATATGCAAGGTTCCCTGGTCGTCGGTGTATTTCTCCACCTTGGCCGCGGCCGGACGCCCGACAACCAGAGCCAACCCCAGGAGGACGGCTATGATCCAAAATTTTCCAACCATTCTCAGGGATTAAATCCTCTCTTCGGCTCGGGCCGGATTATCCTGAAAAAATATTGCACCTACTGCTAACAATTTTAAGCAATTAGGGGAAGAAAGGCAAGATAGGATATAAAGCCGGGGGGGTGAATCAGTGTCATAGGGCGGCTCGCGGCCACCGCAATGCGGTATGGAAAACCCGCCCTAGGCTTCTCGTTCCCAAGAAACCTGCATAACTGCCCGGTTAAACTATTGCAGACCTCACTTCAGGATATCCAAAAGACCGGAAACCACCCGGTCTTGCTGGCCGTCGGTCATGGACGGAAACAGCGGCAGGATGATGCTCCGGTCCTGAAGGACCTCGCTCACCGGCAGGGGGTGCGGCAGGGGGAGGTCGCCATAGGCCGGCTCCCGGTGGGCGCACATCACTCCCCGGCGGGTATGGATGCCCTTCGCCAGGAGGGCCTGCATCACCCCGGCCTGATCCAGGGGACCTCCCGGGGAGATAATGATCCAGAAAGACTGCCAGTTGCTCCGGGCGTAGGGCGGCTCCACCGGCAGGTCAATGAAGGGGCGCCCCGTTAGGGCCTCCCGGTAGCGGGCCGCAACCCGGCGGTGGGCCGCGATGAGCTGCGGCAGGCGCTTGAGCTGCTCCCGGCCCACCGCGCCCTGGATATCGCTCAAGCGATAGTTGAAACCTACCTCGGGATATTGTTCGAACACCACCTTCCGGGCCTGGTCCCGTTCCTTGGTGGACAGGGACATGGCATGGGTGCGGAGGCGGGCCATCCGGGCCATGATCTCCGGGTCCGAGCCGGTGACCATGCCGCCGTCCCCGGTGGTAATGATCTTCCGGGGATGAAAAGAAAAGGTGGCCAGGTCTCCCCGGGGCCGGCCGATGGGTTCCCACTGGGAGAGTTTTCGGTTTTCGGTTTTCGGTTTTCTGTTGGTCGAGTTAGGGTCTTGTTGGGAGTGTCCCTGGTCCCCTTGGCCGCAATCTTTTTCCTGGTCCGCCATAAACCTGATCTCCGACCCGGTGGCGCAGGCCGCGTCTTCCACCACCCGCAGGTGGTGCGCCCGGGCCAGGGGCAGGATGCGCTCCAGGTCGCATGGCATACCCAACTGGTGCGCCACCAGAAGGGCTTTGGTCCTGGGGGTTATGGCCGGGGCAATCAGCTCCGGGTCAATGTTGCCGGTTAAATACTCCACGTCCACAAACACCGGGGTGGCGCCTACATAGCGCACCGCGTTGGCCGTGGCGATGAAAGAATGGCTCACGGTGATCACTTCGTCGCCCGGGCCGATGTCCAGGGCCTTCAGGGCCAGGTGCAGGGCCGCGGTGCCGCTGGAGCAGGCCACCGCCTGGGCCGCGCCCACCGCAGCGGCGAATTCCTGTTCAAATGCCTCCACCTCCGGCCCCTGGATCACCCAGCCGGAGAGGATGGCCCGCCGGGCCGCGGCGGCCTCCTCCTCTCCCAGGGTGGGACGGGCCACGGGGATGTGTTTCATGGGTTACCTCTTGAGGAATGTCATTGGCGCTGGCTAAAGCCTGCGGCTACAAAAAAATGCCTTAATGGATAAGGGTAACTGCAGGGGCGGGGCGCGCACCGCGCCTACCGCGTCTTTTCGGAACGGCCTTTTAATGGTGCGTAGAACGCACCCTACATGTCTTCCCAAATGGAGCTTGGGACCGGGGAGCCCAGGTCCTTGCCGGTTTCTTAACCGAAAACCGAAAACTTTTCAGACCAGTCGCGCATGAGCCGTTGGCTCTCTCCAAAAGCATGAAAAGGGGCGCGCTTTATTGTTGCATAGTGAACCATAGGCTTTGGCGGGCACGGAGGCCAGCCCCGCGCACTTTTCGTAACAGTCATTCACGGGCCTTTAGCCCACCTGTAAATTATGGGAAATTCCTGATGGGCATACTCCTAACTTTGAACTTTGAACCTTGAACTTTGAATTTTTCCAAGCAGACCTTGGCCAGCAGAGGCGTTCCCAAGCAGGAGGTTGGGAGCGAGAAAAAATAACTGGTAATTGCTGACCCCTGGCCCCCGACCCCTGAAAAATCATGGGCCCCCGGCCTGGCGCAGCATCGCCGCGATCTGTTTATGGCCCTGCATCTCGGCCGCGGTGAGGGCCGTCCGGCCCTCTTGATCCCGAACGGTCAAGTCCGCGCCCAGGGCCATCAGGGCTTTAACTATAAGTTCATGGCCGTGAAACGCGGCCAGGATTAAGGCCGTCTGGCCGGTCCGGTTCTGCCCGTTGATATCCGCGCCTTTATCCATCAGGGCCTTAAGGGCCGGGGCGTATCCCTTGGCTGCGACCCACATCAGGGCGCTCCAGCCTTGATCGCCCCGGGCCTCCACCGCGGCGCCCCAGGCGATCAAGGCCAGAATAACTTCGGTATGGCCCTTGGCCGCGGCAAATAGCAAGGGCGTAACGCCTCTCTCGTCCCTGGCGTCCACCTGGGCGCCCCGGTTGATTAACGCCTGGACCACGGAGACTTTGCCGAACCCCGCGGCGAGCATCAAGGGGGTCCAGCCCACGATCTCTTCCCGAACATTGACTTCGGCCCCCTTCTCCAACAGGGCCTGGACCACTGCCTCATGACCCAGCTCCGCGGCAAAGACCAGGGCGGTGCGGCCCATGAGATTGTCTTTGGCATTTACCGCCGCGCCCTTGGCCAGTAAGACCTGCACCACCTCCAGGTGGTCTCGGTTCGCAGCCAGCATCAGGGGGGTGAGATCGCCTTGATCTCTGATATCGGGATCTGCGCCGTTCTGGAGCAAAACTTTCACCACCTGGGGAAAGCCCTTTAAGGCCGCCTCGGCCAAAGGGGTCATCTTGGTCCGGCTGTCCTGCCGATTGACGTTGGCCCCCTGGCTTAACAAAGCCTGGACCTGGGCGGCGTCGCCCTTGGACGCGGCATCCAGCAGTTCCCGGTGCAAATCCCGGGCATTGGCGGAGGCCGCAGCAAATCCCAGGAAAATAACCGCGGTGAAGAAAAAAAGCCAGGCGCGTGGTATCAAGTTAAATCCTTTGCCGGACCCGAATAAAGTTCCTCAAGATACATGGTGGGCTGTGCCCACCCTACGGTTCTCATTTTGGAGCTGATGATTTTGAATAAGGATGACGGTCGGGATATCGCCGGTTTTCGAGTAGCCTACTGTACACCTTATTCTTCGGGTTATCCCAAACAACCTTGAGTGATACCTCGCCGGCATACAGCCAAAATTGGGCGTCATCCTCAGGTATGGGGGTTACCGGAACTTCGGCGTCTTCTGGAAGATCGTTTTGCAATTAATCGTCCCAAATTTAAACCAACCGAAAATTATCTCAGTCCCCGGCCATCCCCCCAAATCATTTGTCCTCCTCTCCGATCCTATCCCAGACCAGGCGGGCCGCGCCCAGGAGGCCGGCGTCGTCCCCCAATTGGGCCGGAGTAATGCTCAGGGCCTCCGGGGGAAAGAAGGTGAGGCGGTGGTGGAGTTCCTCCAGCATAAAAGGACGAAAGACCTCCCAGGCCCGGGCAAAGCGGCCGCCGATGACCACCCGGGTGATGCCCAAGAGGTGGACCACCGTGGCGATGGCGATGCCTAAGGAAGTTCCCACCCGCTCGAAGGCCCGCCGGGCCAGGGGATCCCCCTGGCCGGCCGCCACCACCAGGGCTTCCCCACCCAGGGCGTCCGGGTCGGAGTGATAGAGTTCCTCCAGCCAGGAAGCCGCGCCCTGGGCCAGTTGCTCCTTCACCCAGGTTACGGTCCAGAAGCCCGAGGCCATGGTTTCCAGGCAGCCCCGGTTGCCGCAGTGGCACTTGCGGCCCTGGGGGTCCACGGTGATGTGGCCGATTTCCGCGGCCACGCCATGGCTGCCGGACCACACCCGTCCCTGGAGGATGAGACCGCCCCCCACGCCGGTGCCCAGGGTGATGCCCAGCATCAGGGGGTGGCCCACACCGGCCCCCATCCAGGACTCTCCCAGGGCAAAGAGATTGGCGTCGTTTTCCAGGAACAGGGGCCAGGGGACCAGGGGCTGCAGCCGGGGAATGATGGCGCAATCATTCAGGGCCGGGACGTTGGGAGAGAAGACCACCCGGCCTTCCTGGGACAACACCCGGCCCGGCACCCCCAAGCCCACCCCTTGAATCTGGAAATGCCGGGAGCCGGCTTCTGCCTGGCACCCGGCCAGGTCCGCGGCCAGGGAGGCGATGAGCGCCTCCTGATCCGGCATGGTGTTGGTGGCGGTCTCCCAGCGGCCCAGGATGCCGCCTTCCCGGTTCACCAGGGCCCACCGGCAATTGGTGCCGCCAAGATCGATGCCTACTACCACGGGTTCTTTGGTCATCAAGTCTTCACCGGATTTGCAGGTCAGGAATTATTTCAGTCAACCGGGCCGCGGCAACGGCCCCGGAGCGCACCAGGCGGGGCGGGGCGCCGCTGACATCCACGATGGTGGAAGGCAGCCCCCCCGGACAGGGGCCCGCGTCCAGGATCAAATCCACCCCCTCCCCGAATTCCGCCGCAACCTCATCGGCCCGGGTAAGAGGCGGACGGCCGGCGCGATTGGCGCTGGTGCCGGTCACCGGGAACCCCAGGGCCGTCACCAATCGCAGGGTCACGTTCTGGCGGGGCTGGCGCACCCCGATGGTGTCGGTGCCCCCGGTGAGCAAGCCGGGGAGCCCGGCCCTGGCCGGCAAGATCAGGGTCAGGGGCCCGGGCCAGAACCGGTCCATGAGCGTCCCGGCCAACTCCGGGACTTTCCGAGCCACCTGGAGAAGCATCTCCCGGCTGGACACCAAAAGCAACACGGGCTTTGCCGGAGAGCGTTCCTTCAGGGCGAAAAGCCGCGCCAAGGCGTCCTCCCGAAAGGGATTCACCGCCAGGGCATAAAAAGTCTCGGTGGGGACCGCGAGGATGCCGCCGGAAAGGAGCAGACTGACGGCCTCCTTCAGAACAGCCTCCCCTTGATCCTCCCGCCACTGCCGGATAAGGCCCATGGGCAATCATACCTTTAGTGGGGCAGGATGACAAGGGAATTGGGGTAGGGGCGGGTTTTAAACCCGCCCCTACGTGAACCTTCCAGGGGGTTGGAAAAGCAGGAAATGTCCCAACTTAAGAGATTGGGGGAGGCGGTATGGTGGAGGTGGCAGGGGTTTTCGGTCCCTATTCCCTGGCCCCTGACCCTGGCTCCGCCCTTGAATATCATAGGGCGGCCCGTGGCCGCCGAAATTCGGCGTGCGCGGCACGCCCTATAATACCGTTTTCGGTTTTCGGTTATCGGTTTTCGGTTAAAAAGACCAGGATTATCATCAAGTTGAAACTTAAGTTGGTTGCATTGGACCCAGAACTTGGTATAGGTCTGTCCTCGTCCCCCCCTTCTTTCCCAGCCGCTGCCGCCGAACCTCAAAGAGGGCCACCGCGCCCGCGGTGGCGGCATTTAAGGAGTTGATTTCCGGCGCGGCCAGGGGGATGGCGGCAATTACGTCGCATTGCTTCCTTACCCGGGGGCGCAGGCCCTTGTCTTCGGCTCCGATGACCAGGACCAGGGGCTGGGTCAGGTCCGTCTCATAAAGGCTCTGGGACGCCTGGGCGTCGGCGCCGATGGTCATGAGGCCCAGGTCCTTCAGAAGGCGCAGGGCGTCGGCCAGGTTGGTGACCCGGAAGATGGGCAGGTACTCCAAGGCCCCCGCCGCGGCCTTGGCCACGACAGGAGTCACCCCCGCGGCCCGGTCTTTGGGGATAATGAGGCCGTGGGCCCCCGCGGCCAGGGCGCTGCGGATGAGGTTTCCCAGGTTCATGGGGTCCGTGAGGCCGTCCGCGGCCACCAGCAGCGCGGGTTCAGAAAGTTGGGCCAGATGATCTTCCAGGTCCTCGGCGGTTTTATAAGAGTATGCGCCCCGGCGGGCCGCAATGCCCTGGTGGTGGGAAGTCCCGCAGAGGCGGTCCAGGACGGCCCGCTCCTGGATGCGAAAGCGCACCCCCGCGGCCCTTGCCAGGCGGCGGGCCTCTTCTACCCAGGTGCCCCGGGTCCCCTGGGCCACGATGATCTCTTCCAGGGGTGAGTCCGGCTGTTTCAGCGCGGTCAAGACGGGATGGCGGCCGTAAATAATGGTGGACATGACGATTTTCGCGGATTGCAAAGACGAGCGCAGATTTTAATCATCTCCGCTCATCTACGGTTATCGTTAAATCTGGTTGTAAGCAGCGAGAAAATCCTCTCTGGAAATTCCCGCTTGATGGCAAATAGTCCTAAGAGTGGAAGACTTGATGTAAGGATGATTGGGCATGGTTCAAGGCGTGTTGCTGCCGTCGGGGTTTTCTCTAATCATGGCGATGGGTTCCCTGTCTCTCAATAGCCGGAAGCCCAAAATTTCTAAGGCGCTGATCACCCGGCGTTTAGGAGCATCGATGGGAAACTTGGCCATTAGAACTCAACTCCGGCTTCCGCCACAAACGCTTCCAAAATGGGAGGTTCGATTTGTAAAACTTCCTCTCCAAAAGTTTCGAGGTGGAATCGAATGGCTGAAGTTACATCTGTCAGGGCCTCTTCATAAGAGTCCCCCTGACCCACCACAACTCCTTGGAGTCCCAAGGGATAAGCCACATATCCATCAGGATGCCTTTCTACGATAACTTTGATTTTTTTCATAAATCCACCTCCCTCAGGAATGTAGATTAACACAGACCAACCCGAATTTTAATGATTGTCCCAGGCATCGGCCTTGATCGCCGGTTCCATATTCACTATCACTTTTGGGTAACTATGGATATAATCAAATCAATTATAGCAGATTTCTCATTATGGACGCGGAACTCAGCCAGTTTTTCCAGCATTTGGCCGTGGAGCGGGGTCTGGCGGCCCTGACCTTGGAGGCCTATGCCCATGATCTCCGGGACTTCCATGAGTTCCTTACGGAACGGGGCCGGGAGCAGTGGGCCGCGGTGAGTTTGCCGGACCTCCAGGAATACCTCACGGTCCTGGAAGGCCGGGGCCTGTCTGCCCGGAGCCGCAGTCGGAGCGTCTCGGCGCTGCGCCAGTTTTTCCGGTTCCTCCAACGGGAGGAGCTGGTCGCGGCCAATCCCGTGGAACTGGTGGATTCCCCCCGGCTGCCCCGGAGATTGCCCAAGGTCCTGGGAGAAACGGAAGTGGAGACCTTGCTGGCCGCGCCGGATGCCGCCACCCCCACAGGCCAGCGGGATTCGGCCCTTCTAGAAGTCCTCTATGCTACGGGCCTTCGGGTCTCGGAGCTGGTGGGGCTCACCTTGAAGCAGGTGGACCTGCGCCGGGGGGTGGTGCGGCCCCGGGGCAAAGGCTCCAAAGAGCGGGTGGTGCCCATGGTGCCCCAGGCCGTGGCCAAGCTGCAAGCCTACCTGGCCCAGGGGCGGCTCCGGCTGCTCCGGGGGAAGGAGAGTCCTTTTATCTTTATCAATCGACTGGGCGGCCGCCTCAGCCGCCAGGGGTTCTGGAAGATCTTGAAACAGTACGCCCGCCAGGCCGGGGTGCGGGATTTAAGCCCCCATACCCTGAGACATTCCTTTGCCACCCATCTCCTGTCCCGGGGGGCCAATTTGCGGGCCTTGCAAATGCTCCTGGGCCACGCGGACCTGGCCACCACCCAGATCTACACCCATCTGGACGCGGCCCGCCTCCGGGAGGCCCACCGGAAGGCCCATCCCCGTCCATGAGGCATCCCCCTCTCGCCCCGCCGGCTCGGACCCTGGAGGTGATTACCAGTCACCTCAGCGCCGACTTCGACGCCATGGCCTCCATGGTGGCCGCAAAAAAGCTTTATCCAGGGGCCATCCTGGTTTTTCCCGGTTCCCAGGAGCGCACTCTGCGGGATTTTTTTATCCGTTCCAGCGTCTATTTCCTGGATTTCTCCCGGGCCAAGGAGATTAACCCGGAAGAGATCAAACGCCTCATCCTGGTGGACACCCGCCAGGCTTCCCGCATCGGGAAATTCGCCGCAGCTGCGGCCTCCCCGGAGGTGGAGGTCCACATCTATGACCATCACCCGGACTCTCCCGACGATGTCCACGGCAGCGTGGAGGTGGTGAAAAGTCTGGGGTCCACCACCACCATCCTCACGGAGATCATCAAAGCGCGGGGGCTCAACCTCACCGGGCCGGAAGCCACCATCCTGGCCATGGGGATTTTCGAGGACACCGGTTCCTTCACTTTTTCCTCCACCACCCCTGAGGATTTGGAGGCCGCGGCCTATCTGTTGCGCCAGGGCGCGGACCTCAACGTGGTATCGGAAATCCTCACCCGGGAGATGAACGCAGAGCAGGTGGCCCTCTTGAACGATCTTCTGGAGAACTCCAGCAGTTTCCATGTGAACGGCGTTGAAGTGGTCATGGCCAGCGCCGCGTCCCGGCAGTATGTGGCGGATTTCGCAGTGGTGGCCCACAAGCTCATGGACATGGAGAATATCCAGGTCCTGTTTGCCCTGGCCCAGATGGAGGAACGGGTCTATGTGGTGGCCCGCAGCCGCCTGCCGGAGGTAAATGTGGCGGAGATCCTGGGGGAATTGGGGGGCGGCGGCCACAGCTATGCCGCGGCCGCGGCCATCAAGGACACGCCTCTGGCCCAGGTGGAAGAGAAACTGAAGCAATTGCTCTCCACCCGGGTTCACCCCCAACGCCAGGCCAGGGACATGATGTCTTTTCCGGTGAAATGGGTCTCTCCCGAGGTCAGTCTGGAAGGGGCTGAACTGCTCCTGAACCGTTACAGCATCAACGCCCTGCCGGTCATCGGCGAAGGCCACCTGATGGGGTTGATCTCCCGCCAGACCGTGGAAAAGGGCATCTATCACGGCCTCAAGGACCACCCGGTGCAGGAGTATATGACCACGGAGATTGCCACCGTCACTCCGGAGGCCACCCTGGCGGAAATCCGGGACCGCCTGGTGATCAACAAGCAGCGTCTGCTGCCCGTCACCCAGGACGGACTGGTCATCGGGGTGGTGAGCCGCACGGACCTGTTGCACCTGCTCATCGCCTCGGATGAGGAGACCCAGTGGTCCCAGCCCCTGCGCAAGAAAAATATTGTGGGACTGGTGCGGGAACGCTTACCCAAGCGGATTCAGGAGATCCTCCGGCAGGCGGGGGAGGTGGCCCAGGAATTAGGCTACCATGCCTACCTGGTGGGCGGCGTGGTCCGGGACCTGCTGCTGCGCCATGAAAACCTGGACATCGACCTGGTCGTCGAAGGGGACGGAATTATTTTCGCCCGGCGCTTCTCCCACCTCTATGGGGCCAGGTCCCGGGAATTCCAGAAATTCAAGACCGCGGTGATCATCTTTCCCGACGGCTTTAAAATCGACGTGGCCACGGCTCGCACCGAGTATTACGAAGCCCCGGGGGCACTGCCGGTGGTGGAGTACAGCTCCATCAAGATGGACCTGTTCCGCCGGGATTTTACCATCAACACCCTGGCCCTGAAGCTCAATGCCGCAGAATTCGGCACCTTGCTGGACTTTTTCGGGGCCCAGCGGGATTTGAAAGAACGCAGCATCAGCCTTCTGCACAACCTGAGCTTTGTGGAGGACCCCACCCGGGTGTTTCGGGCCATCCGGTTCGAACAGCGCTTCCGATTCCGCATCAGCAAGCTCACCGCCAATCTCATCGACAACGCGGTGACCAACAACTTCTTCGACCGCCTCTCCGGGGCGCGGCTGTTCGGGGAGTTGCGCCTGATTCTCCAGGAAGAAAACCCCATTCCGGCGGTTGCCCGGCTGGTGCAGTTCGACCTCCTCAAGCCCGTCCACCCCAAGCTGGTCTATGACGAGGGCGCCCGGTCCATGTTGGAACGGGTCCAGGGCGTGCTCTCCTGGTTTGACCTGCTCTACCTGGAGGAAAAGTTCCAACGCTGGCTGGTCTATTTTCTGGGGTTGGTGGAGCCCTTGACTCCCCCGGAACTGAAGGAAATGCTGCAGCGCTTCAATCTCTCCCCCAAGGTGGCCGCGGCCATTCTCAGCGGCAAGGAAGGCGCGGACGCGGCCTTGATCAGGCTCTTCCGCTACCATCCCGAGCCCAGCCGGGTGGAAGCCTATCGCCTGTTGAACCCCCTGGGGGCCGAATACCTGCTCTACATGATGGCCAAATCCCGGCATGAGGCCTCCCGCCGGGCCATCTCGTTGTATTTCACCCACCTGAAACACCTGAAACCGGAGCTCCGGGGCCGGGACTTCCTGGCCATGGGCTTTCCGCCGGGACCGCACATCAAGGAGATGCTGGACCGCCTCCATGCAGCCCGCCTCAACGAAGCGGTGAAAACCAAGGCCGAGGAGCGGGAGTTTATCCGCAAGCATTTTGGGCAGGGGATGAGTTCCCGGACCGAGGAAGTTAAGAAAAATAGTCAGCCTGGATGAGGCTCTTGCAAAATTCCGTTTCCTGCCGGTTTGTGGGCAAGTTATCCAGAAAATGTAGGACAACCGCCCTCGGCTGTCCCCTCCGGGTGCACCGCCGGGGGCGGCGGTGCTGCACATACGGGCGGCATGGCCGGGGGACCTTTACAGCTAAAGCCTGCGGATCCATAAACGTCGGTTAATTTTGCAAAAGGCTCTGGATAATAAAGGTTTTCATACCGGGTTGAGACCTCTGCGAAAATGGCTTAAGCGATGACAAATCAGCTTCAAACGAACAGAAACTAGTGGCACAGGCTTCCAGCCTGTGCGTAACCCTGTGGTAAATCAAGGCTTTTTGCACAGGCTGGAAGCCTGTGCCACCAGAGTTTCTTCCTGGATTTTGTTTGCCTGTGTCCCGACTGAGTTTCGCAGAGGTCTTGGGTTGCTATCAAAAAGGTATTAACCTGTAGGGGCGAACTTTATGTTCGCCCACCATTCCAGGGCGAACACAAGGTTCGCCCCTACGAAAAATACACGTTTGAGGGCGAATTGGTATCAGGGCAGCAACGCGGCCTTTAAGCATTTTTTTTCAACAGAAAACAGAAAACCGAAAACCCTCTCACTTCCACACGCCGTCAATCTCCGCCTGGCACTTGGGGCATTTGCCGTCTTTCATGCGGTATTTCCGGATGGCATAGCCCATGCGATCTATGAGCAATTCCTGGCAGCCGTAGCAGTAGGTGTTTTCCGTGCCCTCCAATACCCCGGGAATATTGCCGGTGTAAACATAGCGCAGCCCCGCCTTAACCCCGAGGTCCCGGGCCTTCTTGAGGGTGGCCGCGGGGGTGTGGGGGCGGTCCATCATCTTGAAGGTGGGGTGAAACGCGGTGACGTGCCAGGGCACTCCCTCCCCCACGCTCTTAATGAACTGGGCGATCTCGGTGAGTTCCTCATCGGAATCATTGTGCCCGGGGATGATCAAGGTGGTCACCTCCACCCAGACCCCGGCCTGCTTCAGGCGGGCAATGGTGTCCAGCACCGGCTGGACGCGGGCCTTGCACACCTTGCGGTAAAAATCGTCCTTCATGCTCTTCAAGTCAAGATTGTCGGCGTCGATAAATCCGGCCAGTTCGGTGGCGGAAGCCTCCGTCATGAAGCCGTTGGACACGAAGATGTTGCGCAGGCCCTGCTCCCGGGCCAGGGTGGCGACGTCCTGGGCATACTCCATGAAGATGGTGGGTTCGGTATAAGTGTAGGAGATGGACGCGCAGTGGGACGCCAGGGCGTAGCCCACAATGGCCTCTGGGGCCCGGTCCTCGCCGATGATCTTGCCGCCGTGAATCCGGGGATACTGGGAAATATCGTAATTCTGGCAGTGGAGGCACATGAAGTTACAGCCCGTGGTGGCGATGGAATAGGAACGGGTGCCGGGCAGGAAATGAAACAGGGGCTTCTTTTCGATGGGGTCGATGTTTTCCGCCACGATCTTGCCGTAATTCAGGGAGAACAACGTGCCGTCCCGGTTTTCCCGGGCATGGCAGAGGCCCCGCTTGCCCGGATCGATCTTGCACTCATGGGCGCACAAATGGCACTGAACCTTGTGGTCCTCCATAATTTCCCAGAACCTGGCTTCCATCATATAATACAGCCTCCTCGCGGTGGGGTTGCTTATTTAGGGTCCATCCGGAAGGGGGTTTTCCGTAGCCGCAGGCTTCAGCCGGCACGCTTGCAAGCCCTGGGTTTAGGGCATGGCAAGCCGTGCCCCTACGTGGGATGGAAAAATTTCCCGAGTTTCCGGTTGGATAATAAATAGAGTATAATCTCTAAGGTGCTATGTAAAGGCTTTAATATCCATGCAAAACTCCCAAGGACCCTCCGGCCGGGGGCAAGGCTCAGGGTGCGCAATATCCGGCAATCATTAAGATTCCCGGCAGCGTCGCCTTTCACCCGCCTTGTCAAAGCTGAATTTGTGTGTTACAAATAAAATCGGATGGTGGGCGTAGCTCAGCCAGGTAGAGCACCGGGTTGTGGCCCCGGTGGTCGCGGGTTCAAGTCCCGTCGCTCACCCCAGAAAATTCAAGGGGTTAGGCTCAATGGCCTAACCCCATTCTTTTTATTTCCAACCCTATTTCCAATCATGGGGCGAAATATCGGGGTAAAAAGGGCGGGATTGTGTCTTTGTTGGCAGGGAAAGGTTCAGATCCCTCCCTCTGATATTTGCAGGCCGATGTTGGCTATTTCCTGGGCTTCTCGTCCTTTTCTGAATCAGTATCCAGCTGTGATTATTTAGCGGTGAAATGGGGCTGGCAAGCTTGCAGATGTTTAGCAAATTCGCGATTAAGCGAAGCTTGGGGAAGTTCCTTCTATTTGTCTGCCTCGTAGAAGACGCCTTTGTAAAGCCCAAACCGGTATTGCTCGACATTCTTCTTGATGATGTAATCCACTTTGCTACCCAGGTAGGTCTTGCCCACCGTGATCTTGCCCTTGTTCATGGGGGTAAAGGCCTGGTTGCTCTCCACGTCGTAATAGCCGTTAAGATAAACCTCGCCTGGTTTAGCCTTAAACTTGCCGGATTCCACCTCGGTAATCTCATAATACCCGGCGCGGCCATGCTCGTCGGTTTTGGCCTCTGTGTAACCCAGGTAATAACGGTAGGTGGTCGGGTCGGCATACACCGTGCCGGTGTAGTAGTCGCCGTTGCCGTAGTGAAAGGTGAAGGTGTTCTTATTCCCCACCACCAACTGCGGGGTCGGGGTCGGGGTTGGGGTCGCCAGAAAACCCCCACAATCGCCGCCATCATACTCCAACCACACTATCTGCCCGGCAGCGTTGATTTTGGGAGCATAATCATTGTAATTGTTGTTGGTGATTTGGGTGGTAACTCCGTCCCGGTAGGTATATATCTCATAATCGCTGCCGTCATACCTATCCCAGACTATCTGCCCGACGTCGCTGATTTGGGGATAACCACCATTCCAATTACCTTCCTAACCACTTTTCGATGAGGGGATTCTTCCTGGGGGTTAACGCGTCCGTCTCTTGATCCGGACTCTCTGGTGGGTTGATTGGCCGGCGGTCTATAAATTTCTCTTGAAGAACATGCTCAATGGCCATCACTACCTCCTTTTCCTTAGAAAAAACAGGTAGCTGATGGCCTGGGAGACTATCTCCCGTCAATCATCTTTTTATTACGTACAGTGGCAAGATCTTCGCTATTCTTGGTGGGCCTTCTTAGCAGCAGAATCAATCCGCAGGGGTAGGAGTCAGAGTTTCTTACCATGCCCTTCGGTGGTAAATTCACTTGGCCTCGGCTTTTCCCCTGGCTCACCATTACCGAACGTTGCCGGCCTGGGGTCCTTGAGCTCCACAGCCAGCGAATTATCTTGGTTCTGGGTATGCTCAAATTTTATAGAAATATTCCTTTTTCTTTCCGCGAAATTTGTGGTATCAAGGGGACTATTCGACTTATGGAATAACTCCTTTGGGAGATTCTCACCGCAGCCAAGAGGTCCCCAAAGCCATTTTTCGACTGCGGTGGCAAAGCCGGCGGCATAATCTTGGCCAAAGGCGATTTGCATTCCGAAATATCTTCACCTGCGTCGCAATGCCATTCCCACAAATACGTTAACCTGTCTATTTTCACTGGGGGTATCCATGCTGATCAATAGCCGGTTTCTCTCCGGTCCCAGCTCAAAAGTGATAATTCCTGCAGCTGGGGTTACGCATGCAGCAAAGCCCGGAACGCAGCAACCGGAGCGCCATGGACCGCATGGGGGGGTGGCGCGGTGGCGAACGTTAGTCCGCACCTTCCTGGGCTGGGCGCTCTTGCTCCCCTTGCTTCCGGTGGTGGCCGTCGTTCTGGGGATACTCTTTTCGGGTCCGGCAACCGCCAATACTCCTCCAATTCTGGACGGAAATGGCAATATGATCTGCACCACCGATCAGTCGTCAGGGATCAACGTTACCGGGACTGATTATACTCCACCCGTGACCACGCTCTACGTTCATGGGCTTACCGGCCCCATATATCCCAGCGCGGGGAATCCGGGCATCGGTTTAACCAACGGCAGCAGCCTGAATACCACGATCCACCGCGGCAAGGGATTCACCCGGGCAATATTCTGATTAATGTAACTGATAGGTGGGGAATCCCACAGCAAAGATGCCACTGTTTTTACCGGATCACCCCCGGGAGGCCAGGCGCCCCCGACCGGCAAATAACACCTTCAGCACCTCAAACGAAAAGGGGAGAAATTTATGAAACTTAGCATTTTTAGGATGCGCAATGGCTGGCGGCCGCTTTGGGGGGCGGCCCTGGTGCTGGCGGCGGTGCTGGCGGCGGTTTCGCCGGCGGGCGCCGGGGATCTAATTGTCGATGGTTATATATATCCCGTGCTCGGAGCCGATACCTATGGTAAAGTAGAAGTCGGGAAGACCATTCCCGGAGGAGTCCTCCAGGCCATGGGTACCATGGTCATTGACACCAACCTCACCATGGGCACCCTCTCCACGTACCAATTGTATGGCACCGCTGCCACCCAGCTCCAGGTCGGCCAAAATGAGACCATCGGCGCCCTCGGCGCCAGCTGGTTCAACCAAGGCACCCTCGGCGGCTTTTCCGGCACCCATTCGGTGGGGTGGGACCTCGTCATAGGCCAAGTCGGCCTCGGCACCTTCACCCTGGAAAGCGGCCTCCTTGGCGCCGGCACCCTGTATGTGGGGCAGGACGAACACGTGGGCGGCGGCGCCGGCGGCGGCGTCTTCACCCAAGGCATCATTGGCTTTTCCGGCAATCACACGGTGAACCGTGACCTCATCGTGGGCAGCCTCGGCGTCGGCGCCTTCACCCTGAACGGCAGCGGCGTCCTGCAGGTGGGGCGGGACGAAATCGTGGGCAGCACCGGCATGGGCGCCTTCATCACTTCAGCCGGTTTTTCAAGCACCCACACGGTGGGCCGTGACCTCATATTGGGCAACAACCTCGCCCTCAGCACCTTCACCCTGGATGGCAAAGCCACCAGCAGGTTGGAGGTGGGGCAGGACGAATACGTGGGCAAGCTCGGCCTCGGCAACTTCACCACCAGTCCCACTTTTGCCGGCGCGCACTCAATAACCCGTGACCTCATCCTGGGACACACCGTCCTCGTCGGCATCGGCACCTTCACCCTGGACGGCACCGGCAAGCTGGAGGTTGGTGTTGGCCCGGCGGGTGGCAGCGAAATCGTGGGCAAGGCCGGCACCGGCACCTTCACCACCAGCGCCACTTTTGCCGGCTCCCACACGATTTCCCTTGACCTCATCCTGGGCAGTGACAGCACCCTCGGCATCCACGGCACCGGCACCTTCAACCTGAACGGCACCGCCGCCAGCAAGTTGGAGGTGGGGCGGGACGAAATCGTGGGCAAGGCCGGCACCGGCACCTTCAACACCAGCGCCGGTTATGCCGGCACCCACACGATAACCCGTGACCTCATCCTGGGCAGTGACAGCGGCGGCGTCGGCACCTTCAACCTGGACGGCACCAGCCCCCTGCCGGTGGGGCGGGACGAATACGTGGGCAAGGCCGGCACCGGCACCTTCAACACCAACGCCGCTTTTTCCAGCAATCACACGGTGACCCGTGACCTCATTTTGGGCAACGACGCTACCACCGGCGTCGGCACCTTCAACCTGAACGGCACCGCCGCCAGCACTTTGTCGGTGGGGCAGGATGAATACGTGGGCAAGGCCGGCACCGGCACCTTCACCACCAGCGCCGGTTATGCCGGCACCCACACGATAACCCGTGACCTCATCCTGGGCAATGCCGCCACCGGCGTCGGCACCTTCACCCTGGACGGCACCGCCGCCAGCACTTTGTGGGTGGGGCAGGACGAATACGTGGGCAAGGCCGGCACCGGCACCTTCACCACCAGCGCCGGTTATGCCGGCACCCACACGATAACCCGTGACCTCATCCTGGGCAATGCCGCCACCGGCGTCGGCACCTTCACCCTGGACGGCACCGGCACCCTGGCGGTCACTGGCAAAGAAATCGTGGGCAACGCCGGCCTCGGCGCCTTCACCCAGACCAACGGCACCCACACGGTAGGCGGCAACCTCACCGTGGGCGCTACCAGCGCCGCTGACAACACCTTCACCCTGAACGGCGGCAGTCTGACGGTGGGCACCAAGGCCACGCCCGCCAATGAGTACATCGGCGACGCCGGCACCGGCACCTTCACCACGGGTGCAGGCTTTGCCGGCACCCACAAGGTAACCCGTGACCTCATCCTGGGCAATGCCGCCACCGGCGTCGGCACCTTCACCCTGGACGGCACCGGCACCCTGGCGGTCACTGGCAAAGAAATCGTGGGCAACGCCGGCCTCGGCGCCTTCACCCAGACCAACGGCACCCACACGGTAGGCGGCAACCTCACCGTGGGCGCTACCAGCGCCGCTGACAACACCTTCACCCTGAACGGCGGCACCCTGGGGGTCGCTGGCAACGAAATCGTGGGCGATGCCGGCACCGGCACCTTTAGCCAGGCCGCCGGCACCATCCATGCGGTGGCGGGAAATCTCACCCTGGGCCATTACCCTGGCAGCACCGGCACTTATGCGAAGACTGGCGGCATCCTCGATCCGGTCGATTTGATAGTCGGAGACGCGGGCACCGGCACCTTCACCCAGGGCGCGGGCACCACTGAGGTGACCAATCTACTTATCCTGGGCAACCAGGCCACCGGCATCGGCACGTTTAACTTGAATGGCGGCAACCTCAATGCGGGAGTAGGCCCCGCGCCCATTCCTGCGGAAATCATCGGCAACGCCGGCACCGGCACCTTCAACCAGAACGGCGGCACCAATACGGTCACCATCCTGGAAGTGGCGTTCAATCCCGGTAGCAGCGGAACCTACAATCTGACCGGTGGCATCCTGACCGCGACGACCGTCAACCTGAACCCCGGGGGCACCTTCAACGAAGCGGCGGCGGGAAACTTCCTCTACGCCACCACCTTCAACCAGCAAGGTGGCACGGTGCTGGGCTTCCTCCAGAACCGGGGAATCTTCAACTACTATAGCGGCACCTTCACCGGCAACCTCCACAACTACGGCACAGGCACGGTGAACATCAACCCGGGGGCTATCGCGGGCACCACCCTGGCTATAGGGGGCAGCTACACCCAAGACGCCGGCGGCCTGCTTAATGTAAAAATCTACCCGGCCCCGCCACCGGCCACGAACTACGACAATATCATCGTCGGTGGCACCGCTACCCTGGACGGCAGGGTGAACCCGGTGCTGTTCCCGGTGGGTCCGTTGCATTACCGCCCGCGCGGGAACCAGGACTACGTCATCATCACCGCACCGCTAGGCGCCACCGTCACTGGATTGATGATCCCTTGGCCCACCCCGGCCCTGCCGGATTCTTCCACCCTGTTTTGGGACCCCCGGCACACCTTGCCTAACACCTTCGACCTATATGTCTTGCGGAACTACACCAACGGCTGGCTGGGCCTGAATTCCAACGAGGCTTCCGTGGGGTCCATGCTCAACGGCGTGAGCGGCCCCGCCACCGCCCCACTCTATTCGGACCTGGACAACGTGCTGAACGCCATTGATTACTTGCCCAGCGTCGCTGCAGTCAAAGACGCCTATAAGCAGATCTCCCCGGAGAAGAGCGCCGCCTTGGCCGACATGGCTTTTGCCGGGGCTACAAATCAAATGCGCAACTTGGCGGAGCGGATCACCAATCAGCGGTTCGGCACCCGGGAAATCATGAGCGGCGCAGGCAACCTTGGCTCCTACAACCTGGGCTTCAACCGGGCATCGGGTTTGATGCTGGCTTACAACTCCTCCAGCCTCGCCGGTTTGCTCACCAACACGAAAGAGGTCCTTCCTGAGAGCCGCTGGGGCTTGTTCTTCGAACCGAACCTCATTGTCGGCAGCCGCAGCACTACGGTGAACCGGACGGGCTATGGCTTCACCACCATGGGGTTCACGGTGGGGGCCGATTACCGGGTGTGGGACAACCTCCTCGTCGGCCTGGCCACCGGTTACAACTATACCGACGCCGGCTTCAATGGCTCTGACGGCTCGGTGCAGAACAACTCCTGGCCCATCACGGCTTATGCGGCCTATCTCCCCGAGACCTTCTATATTTTTGGGTCTCTGGGCTACACCCTGAACCTTTTCGACCTGCAACGTAGCATCGCCTTCGGTGGAATTACCCGCAATGCGAAGAGTTCACCGACCGGAAATCAGCTCAACGCTTACGGGGAGGCCGGCTACGACTTGAAACTCAAGCCGCTGGTGGTGACTCCCACTATGTCCCTGGCTTACACCAGCTTTGGGCTGCAAGGCTTTACGGAGGACGGGGCTGGGGCCTTGAATCTAAAGGTCTCCTCGCAGAGCGCAGACTCGCTGCAAATGGGCTTGGGCGCTAAGGTTTCCGTCCCCATTAAACGCGGCGACACCAAGATTGTGCCTCAGCTCTACGCTACCTACCAGCACGAGTTCTCCAACGACGCCCGGGGCCTGGACGCCCGCCTCAGCCAGGGCAGCAGCACCTTTATCTGGGTGACCGACAAGCCCAAGAGAGACTTTGCGGTGGTGGGCGGCAGCCTCACCGCGGGATTCAGCAAGAACCTGGCGGGACAAGTCAATTACAACGTCGAGGTAGGAAAAGGCAACGAAATCAACCATTTCATCAACGCCGGGTTGCGTTATCAATTCTAAGGAAATGCGGCTAAATTTGGAGACTTAGCCGCACCCTGGTGACAAGGAAAGGGCCTTCGTCCGCAGGCCGAGGGGTTTTTCTCTTGGTGGGGACCGATCTTAATCATAAAATGCCAACAAGGAATGGATAGCCGGGAGATCGGGGGGAACCGGGCTGTTTTGGGCGCCGAGATCGCGTTCGTCGGCAAGAAAGGGGTCTCCGCCTCGCGGCGCTACGATGCGGACCTTGGAAAGAACTACACCTCCCAGGGGGTGTCCGGTCAATTGCGCATCTCCTTCTGAGCGGGTGAGGGAAGATAGCATGGCCTTGCACCACGGCTGCACACGAATGGGGATGGTTATCTAAGGAGCACCATCCCCCTCTCCTTTAAAATCGACGGGATGGTCCACTTGCCTATTCTTAGGCAACACGATATAAAACATTGAAATACTTTAAGAGGAGAGAAGAAATTGATAAAAATTAGTTCTGTTCTCGGGGGAATCTTCCTGCTGGCATTATCGATGGGATGCAATGTCGAGCCGCCCAAGATCGGCGTGGTGGATGTTGTCAAGGTGACCAACGACTCTATGGAAGGCAAGAAGGCAAATGCAGAGCTCCAGGCCTTGGTGACAGCCAAACGGGCTGTGGTAAAAGATAAGGCGGAAGCTATCGATAAGCTGAAAAGGAATCTCGAGAAGGAACCGGCTTCGAGCAGGAAGGCGAAAGAGGGCGAACTGAAAAGGGCTACCGCGGAGTATCAAAAATTGGTTGCCGCCGCCGATGCGGAGGTTAAGAAGAAAGCCACTGAACTGAAGAACATGGTGCTAGGAAATATAAAAAAGGTTTTGGAGACCATCGGCCAGGAAGAGAAGTTCCTTTTGATCCTCACGAACGAAAATGCGCCCTATTTTCAAAAGACCATTGATATCAGCGACAAGGTTATAAAAAAATATAACGAGTTAGAAGGAGGCAAATAGGAATTTCGACTAATAACCTGGTGACCTGCCCCCAGCGGTTGTACCAAGTTTTAAGTTAGAGTGGGGGGGGGCAAGTCAAGCCAGAGATCCTGGCGGGGCCTAGCGTAGCCAGGATCTCTGGACATCACCTGCATGGCCTCAGGTGCTGGAGGCGATTGAACCCAAGGCAAGAGATATTAGCCCGGTTGTTCGCTAAAGATGGGATGGTTGTTGGCCAAAAAGCATAAAAGGGTTGAGTGTCGCGATCTGGCCTATATACGCACCTTAAATAAAAAAATAAGTAGTTGAGATGGTTATCATATATGGAACTCACATCCCACCGGCTTGTAAATCTTACCCCTCAATATCAGATTTAGAGCTTATCCGTAAATAGCTTGACATTTAGCAAATAATATGGCATGCATAC
>CAZUBT010000032.1:0-36469 GCA_964618815.1 uncultured Desulfobacterales bacterium
GCCAGGGGATGAGGATGCCGTCGGCCACGGCCCGGGCCAGTTGCATGGAGGTGATGAGCGTGCCGGGGGAGGCCCGGGCCGCTTGCTGCAGGGGCATCTGGCCCAGGCGGGCGATCTGGATGAGCCCGTGGAGGCCTGCTTCCTTGTAGTAGAAGGAATTGCGTTTATCCACGTGCCAGCGGCCGTAAAAGGGCGCCGCGGATCCTTGATACACGATGCGGCCGTAGGAAAAGTAGCTGCGGCCGCCGTTGAACTTCCGGGGAACCGGTCCGGTTTCCCGATCCAGGGGCAGGTCCACCCGGCACTGCCGGCTCCAGGCCCACAGGGGCGGGATGATCTCTTCGTCGCCCCAGTCGCTGAGGACCAAATCCGGGTCCCAGCGCTTCAGCCGTCGGGCCAGCTCCGCCACCAGCGCGGCGGGGTCCGGGGCCTCCAGCTCCAGGGTGCGGCCTTCCCAGCTTAGGGTGATGCTGTTGCCTGCGGCCCCCAAGGGAATCAGGGGGTCCCGGGTCAGGCCCAGGTGGAGCGTGGTTAGGGGCGGCATAGTGAACTCCACCGCGAAAGGGTCTTCCAGGGGAGCAATGTGGAGCAGGCGCCCCGCCTGCATTTCAAAATTATACCAGGCGCAGGGGTGAAGCTTGCGGGAATAGAGATAATAAGCGGAGATGTCCAGATCGCAGTTATAAACGGAAACCTCTTCCGGCAAGGCCCCCAGCCAGGCCCGGAGCCGGGATAGATGCGCGTAAGATTTAAGCTCCAGGGCCGTCACCGGGACCTCTTGCCCGGCCCACAAATCCTGGCCCCGGGACGGATAGTACCGCCTGAGCCACCCTTTGCGCCAGGCTGCCTGGGCCATGGCCCGGACGCGCTCCCGGGGGCCTCCCAGATAGACGCGGTAAGCAAACTCATCCTCCAGCCGCAGCCGCTCCCCCGCCGCGGTGATGAACCACAATACCATGCGGTCCTTTAGGGGATAGAGATCGAAGAGCCAGCCGGTGGTTTGCATGGGTGTGGAATAGGAAGTTTTTAAGGGGAGGGGGCTAAGGGGCCGACGGCCCTTACCCCCTCCCCAAACTCTCCTGCTCCATAGTCTTGAGGCGCTCCTCCAACCTGCTGATCAGCTTCTCATGCTCCAGGAGCATGGACAGCAGCATGGTCTCCAGAGGCCAGGGATTGGAGGCATAAACCCCGGCCTGGAGGTGCAGCCGGGCCAGATCAAAAAGCCGGTCGAAATGCGCCTGATCCTCTTTCCGTAGTGCTCGGCGGAATTTGAGCCAGCGGCTCCGCTCCTCTTCCCAGACATGACTGTAAGGTAAAACCGTGCGTCCCATGGTGTGGTTTCCTTGATAATGAGCACAGGCTGGAAAGCCTGTGCCACCAAAACTCTTACAGGGGGCTGGGAGGGGAGTTTGAGGGGAGGGCGGGGGATCGTTGATCCCCCGGCCCTCCCCCCACATGCTTTTCTTTCCTTTCCTCTCCTCCCACCTCCACCCGCACATCCACCACCGGGGCCAGGAGGCGGCCGAAGTGCCGGTTGGCCGCTTTCTTAGGGATGGGGGGCTGGAGCAGCAGGAGAGGGGCCTGTTGTTTGATGGCCGCGATGAGGCCCACCATCTCCTGGAAGAGGCGACGCCGTTCTTTGAGCGGCACCTGCTCGTCGTAGAACAGGCTCACCGGCCCCAGGATGATTATCAGGCTGCCGGGGGTGAGTTCCCGGCACAGTTCCTCCCGGATGAGGCGCACCAGTTGGTGGGACGTAAAGGCCCGGGCCACCTTGACCCGGGCCAGGACCGCCTCCCGGGCCAGGCCGTGAGCCCTGGCCTGGCGCACCAGGGCGTAGGGGTCGAAGCGGTTGGCCGCGTCCACCACCAGGACCCGGCCCCGGGCCGCGCCCCAGGCGGCCGCGGCCGCGGCCACCTGCCGCAGGGATTCCCCCCACAGGAGCGCGGCCCGCCCGGGCTTGAGAGGGCCTATAGGGGGACGCCAGGGAGAAGGAGTCAGGTAATTCGGCATGATTAAATCCACAGATTACGCAGATTGACACAGATTAAAGGAATTGGCGGGCAGTGCCCGCCCTACATTTTCCTGGCCACTGACCACTGCTCACTGTCGTCCGGCCCTCCCCTCCAGATTGCGGTACACCCCCACCACCTTGCCCAGGACCTGCACCTGGTCCGCCTCCCCGGGGGAGAAGCGCAAGGGCGTGAAATCCGGGTTGTCCCCTTTGAGGACCACACCCCCGGCTTCTTCATAGACCCGCTTCAGGGTGGCCTCATCTTCCACCAGCACCACCGCGATCTCCCCCCGGGTCACCCGGGGCTGCACCCGCACCATCACCAGGTCGCCGGGGAGGATCAAAGGGGCCATGCTCTCGCCGGTGACCTTCAGGAGAAAGGCTTCTTCCCCCCGGACCCAGGCCCGGGGCAGGGGCAGGGTGTCCTCCACGTTTTCCGTGGCCAAAAGCGGCCGGCCCGCGGCAATGCGCCCCAGGATGGGCACTTCCACCACCGACCCGGGAGTGCGGGGGGTCAGGACCAGACCCCGGGAGCGCCCCGGCTCCCGGTGGAGGTAGCCCTTTTTCTTCAGGGCCGCCAGGTGATCCACCGCGGCCCGGGGCTGGATGCCGAAGTGGGCCGCCACCTCCCGCACCGTAGGGGGATAGCCCTGCCGGACGCAGAAGTCCTCCACAAAGGCCAACACCAGTTGCTGTTTGTCGGTTAAGGGCTTCATGGTTATATTGGTACTATACATCTGGATACTTGTCAAGCGAATAGTTTGTGCGGGTTGAGATACCATTCGTCAAGTGGATAGTTTAAAGACCGGTGCGCAGGGCGCACCCTACATTGGGACTTGTCAGGAGGATAGTTGGCGGGGGTTGAGATACCGGGGCGAGAGGCGCCCTAGGAAAGATTTATCAAGCCGGTGGGGCAGCCGTCCCTGGCCGCGGTTAATACCGTTTTCGGTTATCGGTTAAAAAGACCAAGGATTATCACCAAATTGAAACTTGAGTTTGTTGCATTGGAAACAGAATTTGGTATAAGCCGGTCAACCTTTGAGGGCAACCTTAGGGCGGGCGCGGAGGCCCGCCCCACCAAGGATTATGAGAGCTCTGAAAAGAATTCTTAAAACCAGAGGGTCTTGCAAAAGTAACCGACGTTTATGGGTCCGCAGGCTTTAGTTGTGAATGTCCCTCCGGCCATGCCGCCTGTATGTGTAGCACCGCTGCCCCCGGCGGTGCATCCGGAGGGGACAGCCGAGGGCGGCTGTCCTACATTTCTTGGATAACTTGCCCACAAGCCGGCAGGAAACGGAATTTTGCAAAAGGCTCCATGGATAATCTAATTTCTTTTTACCGAAAACCGAAAACGGTATCAGTTCGTCTCCTTGTGGCGCAGAAACGCCTCTATGAAGGCGTCCAGGTCGCCGTCCAGCACCGCGTCCACGTTGCCTTCCTCGTGTTTGGTGCGGTGATCCTTGATGATGCGGTAGGGCTGGAGGACATAAGAGCGGATCTGGCTGCCCCAGGCGATGTCCTTCTGGGACTCCTGGAGCTCGTGCTTCTTTTCTTCCCGCTTCCGCCGCTCCAGGTCATAGAGCCGGGCCCGGAGGACCTTCATGGCCAGTTCCCGGTTGCGGTGCTGGGAGCGCTCCGCCTGGGAGGAGACCACGATGTTGGTGGGCAGGTGGGTGAGGCGCACCGCGGAACTGGTCTTGTTGACGTGCTGCCCGCCGGGACCGCTGGCCCGGAAGGTGTCGATGCGCAGGTCTTTGTCGTTGATCTCGATGTCGATGCGGTCATCCGCCTCCGGCAGCACCTGGACCGCGGCAAAGGAGGTGTGGCGGCGGCCGGAGGCGTCGAAGGGGGAAATGCGCACCAGGCGGTGGATGCCGGTTTCGCTTTTCAGATAGCCGTAGGCGTGGGGGCCGGAGGCGGTAAAGGTGACGCTCTTAACCCCGGCTTCATCGCCGGGCAGCAGGTCGATGGTCTCGGTCTTAAACCCCTTGCGCTCCGCATAGCGCAGGTACATGCGCAGGAGCATCTCAGTCCAGTCCTGGGCCTCGGTGCCCCCGGCCCCGGCGTGGATGGTGATGATGGCGTTTTTTTGATCGTCTTCCGAACTCATCAGGAGCTGGAGTTCCCAATCGGCAAAGGACGCCTCCAGTCGGGCCAGATCTGAGGCCACTTCCTTCAGAGCTTTCTGATCCTCCTCTTCCAGGGCCAGGTCCAGGAGGATTTCCAGGTCCTCCACCTGCTCGCGGCAGCGCCGCCATTCTTCCACCGCCTGGACCAGGGCGCCCCGCTCCTTGAGCAGGTCCGCGGCCCGGGCCGCGTCCTCCCATAAGCCGGACTCCCCCAGGTGTTTTTCCAATTCAACTAAGCGAGCCTGTTTGCCCTCTAAATCAAAGATGACCTCGGAGCAGCTCCAGCCTCTCGGCTAAGGTCTTGATGCGGTCTTTCATTTCAGCAATATCGGGTAACATGGATGTCCTCCTAAGATTCTACCTTCCTGTAAGAGCTAAATGCCCTTATCTGCAAAACCTTTAGAAAAGAAAGTATCTCCTATTAATTTACCAGAAAAACCGGAGAGCCGAAACCCCTGAACCGATGGAGGCCAACAGCAGGCTCCCCCCCAGCGCTAAAACCTCCAAAACTTCGTTGGCCGCGCCCAGGACGTCGCCGGTGACGCCACCCAAGGTTTTCCGGAAATAAAGGCTCATGAGCCAAACTACCGACCCGGCCCCCGCCAGGAGGATCAGGCCGGCAATCCCCCAGGCCAGAAAGGCCAGGACCAGGGCGCTCAGGGTGGTCCCCGCCATCACCTTTGGGGTAAGCCACACGGTCATGGCCTCTCCCAGGCCCCCTTCCCGCCGGGCATAGGGGGAGATATAGGCCATGAGGGCCATGCCCCAGCGGCTGATCACCGGGAAGAGCAACAACACTCCTCCCCCCAGCCCCTTTTCGGCCCAGGACAGGAGAAAGGCGAATTTCAGGAGCAGGACCAGCATCAAGGCTACGCCGCCGAAGGCCCCCAGGCGGGAGTCTTTCATGATCTCCAGGCGCGCTGCCGGGGAAGTCCCTCCCCCTAAGCCGTCCGCGGTATCCGCCAGCCCGTCCAGGTGCAGGCCCCCGGTTAGGAGCGCGGTCAAGGTCACCAGTAAAGCCGCGACCGCGGGGGCCGGCAAGATTTTCCCCAGCCCCCACCATGCCCCCCAGTAAATCGCCCCCAGTAGCGCCCCCACCCAGGGAAACCAGAACATGGACCGGGCCAGTTCCTGGGGCCCCGCCATCCCCAGGCGGGGCCAGGGGATGGTGGTGAGAAAGGTGAGGGCCAGGGGGAAGGTGAATTTCATGCGTCTTTGTCCGACACCCCGGCCTCGGCGAAGGTGGCCATTTCCTTGTAAATCTTGAGTCCGGCCTCCAACAGGGTGAAGCCCAGGGCCGCGCCGGTGCCTTCTCCCAGGCGCATCTGCAAATCCAGCAGGGGCGCCAGTCCCAGGCTGGCCAGCATGATCCGGTGCCCGGGTTCCACCGAGCAGTGGGCCGCAATGAGGTAATCTTTGACCGCAGGGGCCAGGGCCGCGGCCACCAACGCCCCGGCGGTGACGATGAAACCGTCCAGCAAAAAGGGACGCCGGCTCGCCGCGGCGCCCAGGATCAGTCCGGCGATGCCGGCAATCTCCAGGCCTCCCACCGCGGCCAGGGCTCCCAGGGGGTCGCGCTTATCCGGGCGGTGCAGCTCCAGGGCCCGGTTGATGACCGCGATCTTGTGGAGCAGGGCGGCGTCAGGGATGCCGGTGCCCCGGCCGGTGACCGCGCCCACCGGCTTGCCGGTGAAGACCGCGGCCAGGGCCGCGGCGGGGGTGGTGTTGCCGATGCCCATGTCCCCTGCGGCCAGGGCGTCCACCCCTTCGGCAATGGCTGCCTGGGCCCGCTCCAGGCCCACCATCACCGCCCGGAGGGCCTCTTCCCGGGTCATGGCCGGTTCCCGGGCCAGGTTCCGGGAGCCCAAAGCCACCTTGCGCCGGATGAGGCCGGGGGCCTCTTGGAAATCGTAATTTACCCCGATATCCACCACTTCCACCCCGGCGCCGGCATGACGGGCCAGGACATTGATCCCCGCGCCGCCCCGGAGGAAGTTATAAACCATCTGAAAGGTGACTTCCGGCGGATAGGCGCTTACCCCTTCCGCCACCACCCCGTGATCCGCGGCAAAGACCACCACTTTTTTCCCGGCCAGGGGAGGGAACAACTCCCCCCGCATGGCCACGTAGCGGGCCGCCAGTTCCTCCAGCCGGCCCAGGCTGCCGGGGGGCTTGGTGAGATTGTCCAGCCGCGCCTGGGCCTGGTCCAGCCAGGCGGGGTCCACGGGTTGGATTTGAGCAATTAATTGGGATAATTCGGCATCCATCAATGGTTAACCTCGGGTGCGGATATTTTCAGCGTCGGGGAAATGGCGGACTCCCAACGTCTTGCTCGGGAGATCTCTAATCTATTAAATTAATCCCAGATGGTCACAAATATCAAGTTTATTGTCCTAAGTTTCACGCCCTCTCAAGGTGGATAACCCATTTGAGACCTCTGCGAACATGGCTTGAGCGATGACAAATCAGCTTCAAAGGAAAAGGAAAAAGTGGCACAGGCTTCCAGCCTGTGCGCAACTTTTTGGTAAATCAGGGTTTTTGCACAGGCTGGAAGCCTGTGCCACCAGATTTTTCCCCGGAGTTTTGTTTCATTGTGTAACAGCTGATTTTCGCAGAGGTCTCCATTTATTATGCGATGGATAAACCGATCAACCAAGAGAATGTAGAGTAGGCGGGCTCGCCCGCTCAAGCGCCGGCTGGAAAGTCTGTGCCGCCAAAGAACAGCCCAGGGCGGCGGTTCCACATTTCCCATCCTGTGCAGGAATCGGCATTTCCGAGAGATATCCGCCGGATTTCCGACTTGTTTGACGGGATAACCCTTTTGGGGGGACGCTAAACCTGAAATTTGACATTGCTCCCCTCCCCCATCTCTGGTAATTACTTTTTATGAGCTCCCTATACGCCATCTTATTAGGTTTGGTTCAGGGCATCGCCGAGTTCCTGCCCATTTCCAGCTCCGGCCACCTGGCCCTCCTGGAGCACTACCTCAAGGTGCCGGGCTCCGGGTTGAGCTTCGACATCCTCTTACATGTGGCCACCCTCCTGGCCCTGGTGGCTTATTTCTACCGGGACTGGCTGGATATGGGTCATGCCTTCATCAGCCCTTCCCGCTACAACCGCCCGGAGCGGCGGATGCTGTTTTTCATTATCCTGGCCACCATCCCCGGAGGATTAGCCGGGTTGCTCCTGGAAAAACAGGCCGAAACCATCTTCCGCCACCCCACCCGCATCGCCATTCTGCTGGGCGTGGTGGGGCTGCTCTTCCTGGTGGCGGAAAAATTTGCCAAACACCGCCGCCGCCTGGACCAAATGATGCTCATGGACGCCCTCTTGATCGGGATGTCCCAGGCCCTGGCCATCATGCCCGGGGTGTCCCGGAGCGGCATCACCATAATTTGCGCCCTGTTCCTGGGCTTTAACCGCCGGAGCTCGGCCCATTTCTCTTTCCTGCTCTCCACCCCCATCATCGCCGGGGCCGGCCTCCATCACATCCCCAAGTGGCTCAAATCCCCCCCGGAAGACCTGTCCCTCCTGGCCGCCGCCCTGGGATTCATCGCCGCGCTCATCTCCAGCTACCTGGCCATCAAGTTCCTCATGCGCTTCCTCCAGCGCCACACCTTTATCCCCTTTGCGGTCTATCGCATCGCTCTGGCCGCCCTGATTTTAGGCCTGGCCTTCTCCGGGCGCTGAACGGCATCGGTTAAGTCCACCATTAAACCAATTTGGGCGGCTCATAGGCCCGCGGCAATTCGTCCCGCCCCCCGACGCGGCTTTTTTTCCCTTAGTTGCCCCCATAAATCTGCCTCTTAGGAAAAAATTATTGACTCCTTCTCCTTCCTCACATAAATTTTATAGTTGGGTTTGCGCCCATCTTCACAAAGTTTTTACTTACAGGTGAATCCGTGTTCCTGCAAAAGACCCTGGCCAAAAGTCCCCGGCTGGAAGCCCGGATGGAACTGCTGGAGTTGGCCACCGGCCTGTTCCTCCTGATCTTCCTGCAATTCCATATGTTCGCGGTGTCCTCCATCATCATGGGGGCCGCGGCCTTCAACCGGGATTCCGCCGTTATGGACGAGTATTACCTCTCCTATATCGGCATCCCCCTGGTGGCCCTGGCCATTGTGATCCACGGCCTGGCGGCCATGCGCAAGGCGCCCTGGAAATTCCAGGAAGCCCGCATCCTGGTGCAGCACTCCAGGCGACTGGCTCACCTGGACACCTGGGCCTGGGTGGTGCAGATCGTCACCGGCATGGCGGTCCTGATCCTGGCCCTGATCCACATCTGGAGCGTGCTGCTCACCTGGCCCATTGAAGCCCACTCCAGCGCCGCCCGGGTGCAAGGCGGGTATTTCTCTTTCCTGCTGGTCCTGCTCATGGTGGCGGAAATCCACGCCATGGTGGGCCTATACCGCATCCTGGTGAAATGGGGCTGGATCCACCGGCGCAAGTTCACAAAACTGCTGGTGTACGCCACCTTCTTCTTTGTGGGCCTGGGTTTCATCGCGCTTATCATTTTCTATCTCTTTACTTCCGCAAAGGTTTAACATGAAGTGGTCAGACGCGCATATCTCTGATGTCCTGGTCATCGGCGCGGGGTTGGCCGGGGAACGGGTGGCCATCGCGGCCGCCATGAACGGCCATGAGGTCACCATCCTGAGCCTGGTGCCCCCCCGCCGGTCCCACAGCACCGCGGCCCAAGGGGGCATGCAGGCTTCCCTGGGCAACGTGGCCAAAGGCTACGGCGACAATCCCGATATCCACTTCGCGGACACCGTCAAAGGCTCCGACTGGGGCTGTGACCAGGAAGTGGCCCGCCTCTTCGTGGAGTTGGCCCCCGTGGCGACGCGCCAGATGTCCCAGTGGGGCGTGCCCTGGACCCGGGTGGTCCCCGGCAAGCGCACCCTGCCCAACGGCGAAGAGGTGAATGAACTGCCGGAAAAGGCCGGGCTCATCGCCCAGCGGGAATTCGGCGGCACCGCTAAATACCGCACCTGCTACGCCGCGGACGGCACCGGCCACGTCCTCCAGTACGCCATGGACTCCGTGGTGGTCAAACTGGGCATCACCGTCCACGACCGCACCGAAGCCATCGCCCTCATCCATGACGGTAAAAAATGCTACGGCGCAGTGGTCCTGTGCCTGCGCACCGGGACCCTTAGGACCTACCTGGCCAAGGCCGTGGTCATCGCCACCGGCGGCTACGGCCGCATGTACGGGGTGTCCACCAACGCGGTGATCAACGAAGGCACCGGCATGGCCATCGCCCTGGAGACCGGTGTGGCGCCCCTGGGCAATATGGAGGCGGTGCAATTCCATCCCACCGGCATAGTCCCCGCGGCCATCCTGGTCACCGAGGGCTGCCGGGGCGACGGCGGCTATCTCTTGGATAAGAACCTGCACCGCTTCATGCCCGATTACGAGCCGGTGAAGAAAGAAATCGCCTCCCGGGACGTGGTGAGCCGCTGGATGTTGCACCATATCCAACAGGGGTTCGGGGTGGACAGCCCATACGGACCATACCTGTGGCTGGACCTCCGCCACCTGGGAGCGGGGCACATCTGCACCAACCTCCGGGAAGTGCACACTATCTGCAAAAACTTCTTAGGCATCGACTGCGTGGATGCGCTAATCCCGGTGCGGCCCACCCAACACTACTCCATGGGCGGGGTGCGCACCAATCGGGACGGGGAGGTTTACGGCCTAAACGGCCTCTTCGCCGCGGGGGAAGCCGCCTGCTGGGACCTCCACGGCTTCAACCGCCTGGGGGGCAACTCCCTGGCGGAAACCATCGTGGCCGGCATGGTGGTGGGGGAGCAAGTCTCCCAATACGCCGCCGAGCAATCCCTGGAATTCCCCTTTGCCTTAGTAGTCGACGCGGTTAAGGCCCAGCAGCAGCGTCTGGATGACTTGCGCGGCCATTTAGGGGGCGGCGAAGATGTCTATGCCCTGCGCAAGGCCATGGAAGAGACCCTGTTGCACAAGGTGGGCATCTTCCGCACCGGGGAGGCCCTCCAGGAAGCCGTGACCAAGCTCCAGGAACTCTATGCCCGCGCCGCTAACGTGCGCCTGCAATCCAGCGGCATCGGCCCCAGTCCGGAGCTCTGTGCGGCCCTGCGCCTCCGGGGCATGCTGAAGCTGGCCCTGTGCATCTCCTACGGGGCGCTGACGCGCACCGAAAGCCGGGGCAGCCACTACCGGGAAGATTTCCCCAAACGGGACGACGACCACTGGCTGAAGCGCACCCTGGCCTACTGGCCCCCGGGCGCGGACATGCCGGAGTTGACCTACGAACCTGTGAACATCACCGAACTGCCCCCCGGCGACCGGGGCTACGGCTCCATGCCGATTAAAGGAGATTAATACCAAGTTCTGTTTCCGATGCAACCAACTTAAGTTTCAATTTGCTGATAATCCTGGTCTTTTTAACCGAAAACCGATAACCGAAAACCGAAAACGGTATAATGGGTTGTTTGGGGGGTAGCCGAAAAAAATGTAGCGCCGCCGCCCTCGGCGGTGCATATAGGGTGCGCACCGCGCCCCAATAATCAAATTTTCTTAGGATAGAACGATATGGGCCGTTATCTGACTTTCGATATCTTCCGGTACAATCCCGCCACTGCGGACATCCCGCCCCGCATGCAGGAGTATGTGCTGGAAGAGACCATGGGCATGAGCCTGTTTATCGCCTTGAACCGCATCCGGGAGGAGCAGGACCCTTCCTTGATGTTCGATTTTGTCTGCCGGGCCGCCATCTGCGGCTCCTGCGCCATGCTCATCGACGGCCGCCCGGGCCTGGCCTGCAAGACCCTGACCCAGGATATGGGGGAGCGCATCACCCTCATGCCGCTGCCGGTCTTCAAGCTGGTGGGGGACCTCTCCGTGGACACCGGTTCCTGGTTTAGACACCTTAACGTGCGCACCGAGTCCTGGATTCACACCTCCAAGATCTTTGACCCCAAGGGCATCGAAGAGCGCATGGACAACCCCACGGCCCTGAAAATTTATGAGGCCGAGCGCTGCATCGAGTGCGGCTGCTGCATCGGGGCCTGCGCCACCGCCAATATGCGGGACGACTTCATGGGCGCGGCCTTCTTAAACCGCATTGCCCGGTTCATGATCGACCCCCGGGACGAGCGCCCCGCGGCCAAAATCTTCGAGGTGGTGGGCACCGACGAAGGGGTGTTCGGCTGCATCGGGCTCATGGCCTGCGACGACCTGTGCCCCATGGAGATTCCCCTCCAGGGCCAGCTGGCTTTCGTCCGCCGCAAAATGGCCGGCGTGGCCTTGCGGAAAAAATAACCGGCTGCTTTGCCGGGTTTGCATGCACCGAAAACCCGCCCCCGTCAGGGGGCTTTTTGCTTATTACTCGGAGCATTAATTGTATTGCATCGGTTATGGGCAGCGTAGGGGCGGGTTTTAAACCCGCCCCTACATCAAGGCAACATAGTTTACGCTCCGAGTAATAACTGGAAAGCACGGATAACATCCACGTTTCCAAGCTGCGCTTGGGCAAAGGTTAAAGGACAAGACCCACGAATGTTCGACGGCTTGAACTACATTACCGTCTATTATCTGTCCGGCTTTTCCGCCAACCACTTCGAGATTTGGCGGGCCCACCGGACCACTATTGCCCGCACCCCTGGGGCCATGAGCTTCAGCGCCTACCTCTCCTGGCCCGTCCAAGACGTGATGGACACGGAAGACAGTCGCTTCGCCATCAAGCAAAACGATGCCGGATTGGCGCTGGAAGTGGATTGGTTCTCGGAGGAAGATATTCCGTTAACGGAATTCCATGCGGACAAACCCCGCCCCGGGGTCATGCTCATGGGCAAATACGAGCGGGAGACGTTTTTTGTACATCTGGACTAGTTTCCTGCACTCTCAGACTCATACCGGGTTGCTATCAAAAAGGGGTTAACCTGTAGGGGCGAACTTTATGTTCGCCCGCCATTCCAGGGCGAACACAAGGTTCGCCCCTACGAAAAATACACGTTTGATGGCGAATTGGTAATCAATACCCCACCGGCATCCTATACAAAATATCCGCCAGTTCTTCCGCGCTCTTCACCGGGTCCGGGGTCTCGCCGTGGAGCATCAGGGCCTCCACCCACAATTGGGGAATGGTCTTCTCCGCGGGTTCCCAGGCAATTTTCAGGGGAAACAACGGATTATCCCCGGTGGCCGCCTCCCAGGCCGGGAAGCTGCCCACTCGCCCATCCCGCGTACTCCCCCGCTCAAACGCGCTCCCCGCGATGTCCTGATTGAAGCCGGAGGCCCAGAAGAATTCCAGGAGCCGGGGAACCGCCTCCGCCAGGGGCAAACCCTCTATCATCTCGGTGCGGTAGCGCAGGCAGACCCGCTGAGAGCCGTAATGCCCCGGCTCGCCCCGGACGTTGGGAAGGTTGGTGTGGTACAGGGGATCGTTGGGTGCGGCCAGGGGGCTGGTGCGGTAGAACATCTTCATTTCCTCCAGGCCGTCCCGGTAGAAGGTGAGGAGGTAGATGACGTAAGGCAAGGCTAGGCGAAAACTTTGATATTCTTCCTGGTCCCCCTTTTTGCCGGCGCTGATCCGGAGGGTGCGGCATTGGGGGGGGTGTTCCACCGTGAGAAGCATCAGGTCTTTTTTCCGGCAGAGCCAGCGGGTCCCCGGGGGCAGAACCGGCAAAGGCGGCGGCATCACCCGGGCCACATAGCGCAGCAGGGCGTCCAGCGGAGCCCGCCGGGCCACCCGGGGCTCGCCCTGGCCGGCGTCTTCCAGGAGGAGGATTTCATCCCCTTTGATAATTATTCGCTCGTTAATGGCTGGTTTAATACCAGGCTGCGTTCAAAAGATTTTTTCTGCACTAAAAAGATTTGTTATTGGTAGCCGCAGGCTTTAGCCTGCGCAGGCTGAAGCCTGCGGCTACAAAAGATATCCGTTTGAACGCAACTTGGTATAACTCCCGAAATTATATTTGGTTTGATTTTCTAAGGGCAGTATACCGGAGGGAAAAATCTCTGTCCAGGGCGCAAATTTTAGATTCTTCGCTTTGCTCAGAATGATAGATGGAGAAAAAAGCACAGGCAAGATGCCTGTGCCACCAGGGCTGGGTTGAGCAAGGCGGATTTTGAAGGTTATAGTCAACTGCCTTCGGGTTAAAGATGAACCACGGCACTGCCGGGGGCGGCGGGGCCATCGGCCCCTTATGGGGATTGGGAGGGGTTTGGGGGGAGGGCAGGGGCCACTTAAAAAAAACCTGGCCCTTCCCCCCAATCAATTCGTCACCCTTCCTCCGCCTCTTCCCCCCGGGCGGCCCAGGACCAGACCCGCTCCGGCACGAAGCGCCGGGAGGAGCACTGGTTAAGGGCCAGGCGCTCCATGTGCCGCAGGACCTCCATCTGGTGAGGCGGCAGGAAGTCGTCGATGACCGCCTGGAAGTCTGCGAAGCCCACCTGTTCCCGGCCGGCCATGCGGGCGTGGCGGTAGGCCCGGAACACCAGTTCCTCGATGTCGCCGCCGGTGATCACTTCGGGATGCTGCTTTTCCAAATAAAGCGCCGCCTGCGTGAAGTCCTGGGATTCGCAGGCAATCCGGCTGCGCCGGGCCACCACCTGGAAGATATGGCGCTTCTCGTCAAAATCCGGCATAAAAAAGGGGATGCGCTCGCTGGACCGCCCGGAGCGCAGGTCGGCCTTGTCCAGCCGGTCCGGCCGGTTGGTGATGCGGATCCACAGGACCTTGCCCTGGATGGCGGGGTCCCCTACGAATTCGAAGCGCATCTGCCGCAGGCGGTTGCTCACTCCGGTGTCCCCGGAGTACTCGTCCCGGCCGTGCTCGCTCTGGTCGGCTTCGTCCTCCACCACCACCACCGGGGTCAGGCTCCTAAGGGTTTGGAGGGTCTTGAAGAAGTTGCGTTCGCTCTCCCCCACCCACTTGGTGCGGGGGTTGAGGAGCTTGACGAAATTAAAGCCGCAGTCCCGGGCCAGGGCTTCCGCCAGCGCGGTCTTGCCCACTCCTGGCGGGCCCATCATGGTGATGCCCCGGGGCACCAGTTTCTCATCCCCCGCCTGGATGGCCCTGACGATCTGGGCGAAATATTCCTTGATGGGGGCCAGGCCGCCGATCTCCAGTAAGCCGAAGCGGGGTTCCAGCACCTCCACCAGCCCCACCAGTTCCTGGCGCAGCAGCTCCTTCTTTTTGCGGCGCACCATCTCCATGGTGAGGGGAGTCCGCCGGGACTGGCGCAGCAGTTGCCCCACCACCCGGAGGCTCATGCCCGCGGCCAGGTTGGCCAACTCCTGTCCGGTGAGGGATAGGTTATACTTGCCGTGACCCAGGAGGTGTTCGATGAAAGCCAGGCGGGCCTCCCCATCCGGAGGCGGCACTTCGATGACCTGGGCCCCGTAGCGGCTCAGGAGGAGTTGGGGGTTCAACTCCGCCAGGTTGCCGGCGGTGAGCAGGACCGCATGCCCTTGCTCCAGCAACTCCGGGCGCCGGGCGGTCCGGATCAGGGTGACCAGGCAGGCCCGTTCGGTCTCCCCCATGGACCCCAGGTCCACCGCGGGCACCACGGTATCCGCGTATTCCAACACCAGGGCCAGAGGCTTGGGCAGGCCCATGGACTGGCAGGGGGCGGTCATCAGCCGTTCCGCCAACTGCAGCACTTCCAGGGGGGTCTGGGGCAGGGGGTTGGGGGGCGGCTTCTTACCCAGCGCCCCCAGGGCCCGGGCCCGGACCTGGGCTACGTCATCCTCTTCGTCATCCATGCCCTGCGGGTTTAGGGCCTGGCGGAAGCCCCTTTCCCCGGCCCCATCCCCGAACTCCAGGCCCAGGCCCAGATTGAAAAACACCACGTGCCGGGCCTGTCCCAGCCATTCTCCCAAGAAATGGCGAAAGGGCAGGTAGCCGCCGTTCACCCGGACATAATCGAAGACCTGCCCATGGAGGAGGAACAGGGCCGTTTCACCGGCCCGGAGGTGGTCCTCCAGTTCCCGGGCCCAATCCGGTATCTTTTCCCAAGGCCCCATAGGCATCCTTTAGAGCAAGGGTTTGATCATCTTGACGAAGTCTTCTTTTTTCCTGGTCCCCAAAATGCCCTGGACGATCTTCCCTTGCTTGTCGATAATAAAAGTGGTAGGCACCACCGCCACACTGCCGTAGGCCTCGCTCACCTTGTCGTTGCCGATCAACACCGGATAATCCAGGCCCAACTGTTTCACCAGGAACCTGATCTGGGTGGGATCTGAGCTCAGGGCGATTCCCAGGGTCTGGAGGCCCTGGCCTTGCAATTCGTGATGGATTTTGTTCAGGTCCGGCATTTCATCCCGGCAGGGGCCGCAGAAGAAGGTGAAGAAATTGATCATCACCACCTTGCCCTTGAACTGGCTCAAGGAGAAATCCTTTCCCTGGAGCACATCCTTGAGGGCAAATTCCGCCGCGGTTTTTCCCACCATTTCGGATTTTTGTTGGGCCAGGCCCAGGGAGGCCACCGCCAGGAGGCTGACGGCGATCACCAGGATTCCGAAAATCCTCCGGAAACTGCCCATTGCTTTCGTTACCATTCAAAATCTCCTCGTTCGCAGATTAAAAGGCACGCATTAAAGATAACTATACCAAAAACGCCGGGGAGTTAAAAGTTCAAGGTTTAAGGTTCAAGGTTTAGTTTCGAGTTTTTAGTTTTTAACTTTGAACCTTGAACTTTGAACCTTGAACCAATTCCCCATCCAGGCCGGCGCCTTCCCCCAGGGGAGGCCGCTTCGGGGCAAAGCCAGGATCAGGGGCCGGACGTCTTTCTCCGCAAGAGTTTCCAGCCAACCCCGGGATAACTCTGCCGGAGTCTGTGGACAAAGACTCAGGCGCTCGTCTTCTCTTACCCAGCGCCAGGTTTCGCCCTCCGGGGCCGGGGGAACCGGGGGCGGGGTCCTAATATCCGCCACCGCCAGGGCCGGAACCTGGTAGAGATATCCCCAGAAGCTGCCTTTGGGGCTGGATTTCAGCATTCTGCGGCCGGTTTCCATCTGGGGGGGGAGGCAGACCCGGGTCACCCCCAATTCCCGGGCCATATCCAGGGCCAGGGAATTTCGCACTCCCAGGGTCTGGTCCCCTAAAATCATGCCGGAATATTGCCGGGCCAGGGCCACCGCGCCCCAATCCCCTGCCAGAAACCGGAAATAGCCGCCTTGCTTAAGGGTCTCCAAGGCTTTCTGGTAAAAAGTCAGGGCCGACTCCGGGATTACCGGCGGCAGCCGCCAAATAAGCCACCGGGGCTTCCAGCGACGAATTTCCGGCAAAAACGCGCCGTAATTGTCCGGCGTCAGGGACACCACTACGGGCTCGCGCCATTCTCGGGCCAAGGCCGTGGCTTCTTGGAAATCCCGGGCCTCCAGCCAGACTCCGCCTTCCGGGAGACGCCCGGGGGCTGGATGCGCCGCGGCCTCCCTCACCGGCCCTTTCTGAGCCGCGGGCCTGACCGCGGCTTCTCCGGGGATGCCCTCCTGGAACCTGTTTCCAAAAGCCGCGGCCACTTCCTGAACCGCGGCCAACACCCGGGACCGATCCGCGGCGGGAGCCTCCCGAACCAACTGAAAAATCCGCACTATTTCCCTGAGGGATTCCCCCGACGAGAACTTCCAGCCCACCTGGACCGCCTCCACCCCCAGTTGAGATAGACTCGACAGGGTTTCTAAAGAGGCCATCAAGGAGTTCTGGAAATTCTCCCCCAGGGTCAGAAGTTGCGAGCAATCAGCGCAATCAATTCCCAGATAGTCCTCCAGCAGGCAGAGTCCGGGAAATCCCGGGCAGGTGGGGGGGAGCGCCACTTCCAGCGGCAGCCCCGACTGCCGCCGCATCAGGGCCAGATCCTTGAGGCTGACGGGGCCATCCAACACCACCCGGCTGAACCCCAGGCTTTCGGCCAGGCGCAGGCCCGGGGAATTCCGGCAGCCCCAGTTCCCCGAAGCGTGAAGCCGGAGGTGAGGATAACTATTCCGGGCTTCCCGAAGGAGGCCCATATCCCGGAGGACCAGGGCCTCCGGTTCGATTTCCACCAGGCGCTGGAGGAAGTCCTTGCCTTCGGCCATCTCACCTTCTCTCACCAGCCGATCCCAGACCAGGTAGAATCTGATGCCGCGCCGCCGGGCCGCAGTCCGCCAAGCCCGGACCTCCTCCCACCAATCCGCCTCCGGCCGGCGGGGCAAGGCCACCGCCACGCCCCCCACTGCCGTGTCCAGGGCGGCCATCATGGCTTCCGGGGTCTCCACCCGTACGATTAATTCCAAGGTTATCGGGCCTCTTTTCTCACCCTCCCCCCAGTACTCTCCCCTCAAGAGGGGAAGCTTAGGGTGGAGCCTATTTACAACGATTTCGGTTTTCAGTTTTCGGTTTTCGGAAAAAAAACCTGCTGAACCTAGGGGTCCTTTTTCTTCTCGTTCCCAAGCTCCCGGTTGGTAACGCCCATGGGGGAAAGCTTGGTTTTTTTAAAACCGGCTGGCCCTACAGGTCACCAAATTTATGAAAACCATCGCTGAATCTTGGGTTCTATTTTAAACAACCGAAAACTGCTTGGAAAAGTTCAAAGTTCAAAGGTCAAGGTTCAAAGTTAGGAGTATGCCCATCAGGAATTTTCCATAATTTACAGGTGGGCTAAAGGCCCGTGAATGACTGTTAGGAAAAGTTCGCGGGGCTGGCCTCCGTGCCCGCCAAAGCCTATGACGCACTAGGCACCATTAAAGCGCGCCCCTTTTTATGCTTTTGGAGAGAGCCAACGGCTCATGCGCGGCTATCCTCTACCATCTCCCCCCTTGACATCTGCTCAAACATCTTCATATTGTTATAAATCTTTTCGAGGAGAAAACCATGAAAATCCTGGGCATCTGGGGGAGCCCCCGGATAGGCGGCAACTCCGAAGTCCTCCTGGACGCCTTTTTGGAAGGGGCCGCCCAGGGCGGTGCAGAAGTGGAAAAGGTAGCCCTGCGGAAACTCAAGATTTCGCCATGCCTGGAAATATACCATTGCTTTAAGCATGGCACCTGTCCCATTAAGGATGATATGCAGGAGCTCTATCCCAAGCTCCTGGACGCGGACGTGGTGGCCCTGGCCTCCCCCATCTTTTTTTACGCCCTGTCCGCCCAGGCCAAGGCCATGATCGACCGCACCCAGGCCCATTGGGCCCGTCGCTATGTGCTCAAAGACGATTTTCCAGGCCCGGAGCGCCAGGGGGTCCTGCTGTGCTCCGCGGCCACCAAGGGAAAGCTGGTGTTTGTGGGCGCCCGGCTCACCGCCAAATATTTCTTTGACGCCATCAATGTGACCTATGCCGCGGAAATCCTGGTCCGGGGGGTGGATGAAAAGGGCGCCATTCTGGGAAGACCGGAAATCCTGGAGGAAGCCCGGGACCTGGGCCGCCGCCTGGCCCGGGGGGAGAAACCCGGCCCCATCAAGCTGTCCCCCCTGGCGGTGTAATGAACATGTGGGGGGAGGGGGTAAGGGCGGGCGCCCTTAGCCCCCTTCCCAAACAACCCAACTCAAGGAGGTTCTATGGCAATCACCGTCGGCATGACTAATGAAATGAAGCTCAAAACCGGCCCGGAGCATTCGGCCCAGAAGTTCTATCCCAAGGTCCCTGATGTCTTCGGCACCCCCTTCCTTAGCGGGTTGTTTGAAGGGGTGAGCGCGGACCTCATGGCCCCTCATCTGGGACCCGGCGAAACTTCCGTGGGCACCTCCATGAATCTCAACCATACCGCGGCCACCCCCTTGGGCATGGAAGTCAGGGCCGTTACCGAAGTCACCGCGGTGGAAAAAGGCGGTCGCCAAATCACCTTTAAGCTGGAAGCCTTTGACGAAAAAGAAAAGATTGGCGACGCGGTCCACACCCGCTTTATAATTAATTTAGAGAAATTCTTGCAGCGTTTGGAGGCCAAAAAGACCTGAACAAGTTTGCGCTCAACCTGGATTTTCCTTACGACCTGGTAACCCTGGGCCATTTCGAGGCCGGGTCCGGTTGGGAGGCCCAGGTCCGCCAATACGTCCGCAAGAAATACCGCCAGGACCTGGAGGGCCTGGCCGGGTTGGATCCCTTCGCCCTGGCCCGCCTCTTCCGGGGGGAAATCCTGCCGAGCCGCCCTTACGCCACGGTACAGTGGGTCATGCTTCTTAAGCCCTTCCGCCCCCTGGAAGTGTATGTCCTTTTTGACCATGACCCGGAATTCGGCGCCGACCTGCGCATCTTCTACGCCCGCAAGAGCCTGAGCGTGCCCACGGAAGACGCCTACGTCTTTGCCTGGGACTACGTGGCCCTCCTGGCCCGCTACGGTAAGGGGGCCTTTCCCCCAATGCCTGCCGGGCCGGGGAACGACTGGCTCTCCTTTGCCGATTTCGCGCCCCCCGCCGCGGGGCCTATGCAAGAGGTGTCCGTGGGCGCCCGGGAGGAGTTGCTGCGCCTGATTTCCCCGGAGGTGGCGGAAGTGGCCCTGCGGCGCATGGACTGCGGGGTGTGCGCCCACCGAGCGGGGGGTTGGGAAGTCGTGTGGCCCATTTTGGGAGACCTGGCCTTCCGTCTCACGGTGGCCCAGGAGGGGATCGACCTGGCCTTTGACGATTACGGGGCCGGGAAGTATGCCCCGGAATTTCTGCTGAGTTTTTCCTGGCTTTACATCAACGCCCTGCTCAGGGAGTGCCGCCAGGTGGACCCGACTCTGCCCCGGCTGTCCCGGTATTGTTGAGGGTTTTCAGTTTTAAGTTTTCGGTTTTCGGTAAAAAACCAGCGGTCAGCTTTCAGCGGCCAACAAAAAAAGAGATAATAACCGCAGCCGCAGGCTTTAGCCTGCGCTGGACCTCTAATTCCTAAGCCTGGGCGGCTCATTTTCAGGTTTCGGATTTATATGAAAAGAGTTTCCGCTTTTTTCCCTTAAAAAATAAAAATGTAGGACAGCCGCCCTCGGCTGTCCAGTTTCTGATCCTTCGTTTGTTGCCGAGGGATGCATACCCAAGACGCCTGTGGCGCCATTCTCATATAATAGCCTGCGCCTACAGAAAATTACTGCCGAATGAGCATGATTGACGGGCCTGGCGGGGCGGCCTCGGTGTCCGCCATCTCTTCTTGATTAACCCTTGCAAATGAAAGATGATCGAACCATGAAATGCCCCAAGTGCCGACAGGCTGAAATCATTATCTGCTCCACCTGAACCGGCATTGAACTGGGCTGCCCGGGTTGCGGCCATATTTTCCCGCCGGAAGAGGCCAGGAAGTTAATCGCCCAGATGCGGCAAAACCGCGGCGGTGAAGAAAATCCCCCGGCAAGAGCGAAGTAACCCCACCCCTACGGCGGTCCGAGGTTCGCGAGGTTTTTACAGAAAACCGAAAACAGAAAACAGAAAACTTACCCCAACGGAGCACCATGAGCGCCCAACTGAAGGATTTAACCCGGCTGAAGCAGACCCAGCCCAAGACCGGGCTGGTCAAAATAAGTTACGGGGTTCACAACCTGGAGGTGGCCATTGCCGGCAAATCCGTGGGGGAAGTGCGGCAAGCCCTGAAAGAGCCCCTCAACATCGACCCCCGGGCCTTGGCCCTGGTAAACGGCCGGGAAGCCAAGCCCTCCTATGTCCTGAAAACCGAAGACCAATTGGAGTTCGTCCGCCTGGCGGGAGAGAAGGGGGCAGCCGCATAATCGGAACGACATCTATTGCATGCCCTGATTAACTTTTTTCTATCTGCGGTCATCCGCGTGCATCGGCGGTTGATTTATGGGCCGTTCCCCGCCTGGAGATTTCCATTGACAAGCCCCGCCTCCTTTGGCTATGCTAACAAGTGATTTGGGTACCATCGAGGTTTAAAAGGGAAGACGGAAGAGCCGTCGCGGTCCCGCCGCTGTGACCGGGAACGAAACCTGCCATCGGGCCACTGTCTCTTTTCAGGGAGATGGGAAGGCGCAGGGAGTAGATTGATCCGGGAGCCAGAAGACCTGCCCAGATTGGCGATTTCGCCGTCGCGCTTCACGACGGCTCGCCCATAGCCGCCCGACTGGACCCCGGCGGCGCTCTTAAGGATTAGAAACCGGGTGTCATCCTTAAGTCCTTCGTGACTTAGGGATTTTTTTTTTGCGGAGAAGATGGCGCGCTCCCAAAAGTGGTGAGAGGTGCGCCAAAGCTGGCGCGTAGGACGCACCCTACGTGAAGAACCCGTGGGGCGGGCCTCCGTGCCCGCCGATACTACCATCCCGCAGGAAAGCTTAATATGGTGCGTAGAACGCACCCTACAAAAACTTTGCGGAGCTGTGGCTGCGAGGTAACGGGCGTGGCGAATCGGTTGGGTTATTTTGTCCTGGGATTTGTGACGATCATCATGGCAGGACTGCTCTCCCCTGCGGTTGCCGCCGCGGCTTCCCCCGCCATCGTGCTCACCGCGTTCGGCACCAGCACCCCGGCGATGTCCACATACGAGTATTTTGAAAAGCAGGTTAAGGCGCGCTTCCCCGGCCATGAAATCCGCTGGGCCTATACCTCCCACAACGTTCGGGCCAAACTTAAAAAAGAGCGCAACCTCAACCTCAAGGACCTTGCCCAAACCCTCCGGGAACTCAAGGCCGCGGGGTTCACCCAGGTGGCGGTCCAGTCCCTCCATGTGGTCCCCGGCGCGGAGTGGGATGAAGTTATAAAAGAGAGCCAAAGCGTCTCCGGCCTCAAGGTGGCCCTGGGAGGCCCTCTGCTGACCTCCCCGGCGGATCGCCGGCAGGTTATCGAAGACTTGGAACAAAGCTTCCCCAAAGACCGGGAAACCACCGCGGTGGTGCTGGTAGGCCACGGCAGTCCGACCCCCAAGGGTGAGGCCCAATATCTGGCCTTCGCCGAACTGCTCACGTCACGTTTTCCCCAACAAAACGTCTTTCTGGGGGTAATCGCGGGCCAACCCTCCCGGGAAGCAACCCTGGCTAAGGTGCAAGCTTCCGCCGCGGACACCGTAGTCTTCATTCCCCTATTTTTCGTGGCCGGGGAGCATATTAACAAAGACATCCTGGGGGATGATCCCGAGAGTTGGAAATCCGAATTACTGAAACAAAAGCCATACCGCATCGAGGGCATCCGCCGGGGACTGGGCTACCGAGACGGCATCAACAATATTTACCTGGACCACCTGGCCCAGGCCCTGAAGAAGTTGCAGTGAGATGTTGTATGAAAAAACCCGAAAAATATTCTAACCACAGAGACACGGAGAACACCGAGGGACACGGAGGGAACCATAAATTATGGTTCTCGGTGTTCTCTGCGCCTCTGTGGTAAATCCTATGAATCCCAAAGAACTCACTGGAACCCTGGAAATTAAGGATGCCTGGAGCCGGCGCCGGGCCGAGGCTCGGCGTTTTGCCTTCACTCTCATGGGGCTGGGCCTGACCCTGGCGTTGTCCATCTGGCTGGCATCCGCCATCGGTCGCATGGACGTGGGCTGGCAAGACATCGGGCTGGCCTTTTTGAACAAAATCGGCCTGAGTTCTTTTGTATTGGATCGCACCGCGGAGGTGGTGATCTTCCAGATCCGCCTCTCCCGGGCGGTGCTGGCGGGACTGGTGGGAGCTTCCCTGGCAGTGGCGGGGGTAATTTTCCAGGGTTTGCTGCGCAACCCCCTGGCGGACCCCTTTACCATCGGGGTCTCCACCGGGGCCGCGTTCGGGGCCGCGCTCTTAGTGGTCCTGGGCGTGGAGGGGGCCTTCTGGGGGTTGAGTTCCCTGCCCCTGGGGGCCTTGGCGGGCGCGCTCCTGGCCCTGCTGGCGGTCCTGATGCTCTCCCGGGAACAAGGGCGCATCCGCCAGGAGTCCCTGGTACTGGCGGGCATTGTGGTGAGCACCTTTCTTTCGGCCCTCATCAGCTTGATGAAAAGCCTGGACGAGGAATCCCTGTCCGCCATCGTCTTCTGGATTATGGGCAGTTTTTCCGGGCGGGGCTGGGTGCACGTGGGATTTCTCCTCCCTTACGGGCTGGCGGGCCTCATTCTGGCGGCCCTGAATGCCCGGGAACTGGACATCCTGGCCCTGGGGGAAGAGCAATCTCATTATCTGGGGGTTTCGGTCTCCCGGACCCGGCTGCAGCTCCTCCTGGCCGCGTCGCTGCTCACCGCCGCGGCGGTGTCGGTTTCCGGGGTCATCGGGTTTGTGGGCCTGGTGGTGCCCCACCTCATCCGCCTCCTGGCCGGTCCCTCCCACGGACGCCTGTTGCTCCTTTCCGCCCTGGCCGGCGCTCTGGCCCTCATCTGGGCCGATGTCCTGTCCCGGGTGATCCTGCCGGGAGGCCAGGAACTGCCCGTGGGCGTGGTCACTGCGCTCCTGGGCGGCCCCTTTTTCTTTTATCTCTTGAAGACCCGGAAAGGCAGGGGGCTCTGGTGATTGAGGTAACCGCGCTGAGCCTGGGCTACGGCCACCGTCACGTGCTCACGGACCTCAACTTCCGGGTGCGCCGGGGGGAATTCGTGGGTCTGTTGGGGCCCAACGGCAGCGGCAAATCCACCCTGCTTAATGCCCTGGCAGGTCTTCTGCCACCCCGGGAAGGCCGAATCCGGGTAGCCGGCCAGGACCTTAAGGACATGGCCGGCCGCATCCGGGCCCAGACCATCGCGGTGGTACCCCAGGGCCACGAAATCCGCTTCCCCTTTACCTGCCTGGAAGTGGTGCTCATGGGCCGCTATCCCCGGCGCCGCCGCCTGGGCGCCTTGACCCCCGAGGACCTGCTGACGGCTCTCCGGGCCATGCGCCGGACCACCACGGAGCAATTCCAGGAGCGCCTGGTGACGGAGGTTTCCGGCGGCGAGCGCCAGCGGGTGATCATTGCCCGGGCCTTGGCCCAGGACCCGGAAATCCTGATGCTGGATGAAGCCACCGCCGCCCTGGACGTGCGCAAGAAACTGGAAATCTTCGAACTGGCGCAGCACCTCAACGCCACCCAAGACCTCACGGTGCTCGTCGCCATCCATGACCTCAACCTGGCGGCCATGTACTGCCGGCGCCTGATTTTCCTGAAGGAGGGGCGCATCCTGGAAGACGGGCCTACGGAGCAGGTCTTTACGCCCCGGATTCTGGCCCAGGTCTTTGAAACCCCCATGGAGGTGACCCGCCACCCCCGGTCCGGGCGATTTTTCGCCGTGCCCCTGCCCCTGTCGTCGGATGGGACCTGGGAGCCGGAGGCCCTGGAGGGGACCCGGCCATGACCCGGCACGCCTTTCTTTTCCCGGCCATCTTGGCCCTTATGGCAGTCCTAATTCCGGCGCCGGTTCCGGCGGCGGGGGTGAGCATCCCGGACGACCGGGGCCGGGAGGTGGTTATACAGACGCCGCCCCAGCGCATCATCTCCCTGTACGGCGGGCTGACGGAGATTCTGGTGGCCCTGGACCTGGGCCCCCGGGTCGCGGCCCGCACCCGGGGCGATGAAATCTTAAGCCGGCTACCCACCGTGGGCACTCATCTCCAGCCCAACCTGGAAATGATCATGGCCCTGAAGCCGGACCTGGTGCTCCAAGGCGGGGTGAAAAAAGGGCAGGTGGGCATCCCCCGCCTGGAGCAGCAGGGCATCCCCGTGGCGGTGTTTGCCCCCACGGATTTTGCCGGCCTGTTCGCCACCATCAGCCGCTTAGGTAAACTCACCGGCCGGGAGGACAAAGCCCAGGCCCTGATCCTGGACATGAAAGCCCGAATGGAGGCGGTTTCCCGGCTAGTGGGCCGGCGCCCGGCCCCCGGGGTCTTTTATGAAGTGCGTTATCACAACCTCCTGGCCGCGGGGCAAGGCTCCATTGTCCACGACATCATCACCCGGGCCGGGGGCCGCAACATTGTCGGCGCTCCCCAAAAACTGGTGGCCTTCAGTTTCGAGACCCTGATTCAGACCGACCCCGAGGTGTATGTCATTCAAAAGGGTCCCATGAACCGCAGCCCCCAAGAGGTCCAGACCCGCTCCCACTACGAGCTGCTGAAGGCGGTGCGGGGCAACCGGGTGTTGGTGGTGGACGAAAGCCTGTTCTCCCGGCCCGGCCCCCGGTCCGTAGAGGCCGTGGAGCAACTGGCCCGGTTTCTGCATCCCGACGCGCCCTGGGGGAAGCCATGAACGCGGAAGGTTCTCCCCGGGGCCTGGTCATTGCCGGCGTCCATAGCGGCGTGGGCAAGACAACCATTACCCTGGGGCTCATCATGGCGTTGAAACGCCGGGGCCTTAAGGTGCAGCCCTTTAAAGTGGGGCCGGATTTCATCGACCCCGGCCACCATACCCGGGTGGCGGGGTGCGCCTGCCGCAACCTGGACGGCTGGATGCTCTCCAGAGAAGCCAATTTGGCTATCTTTCATCATCATGCCGTCGGGGCCGATGTGGCCGTGGTGGAAGGGGTCATGGGGCTCTTTGACGGCTATGACGGCCGGAGCGAAGCCGGGTCTACGGCCCAAATGGCCAAGTGGCTGGGGCTGCCGGTGGTCCTGGTGGCGGACGCCCGCTCCATGGCCCGGAGCGCCGCGGCCCTGGTGCACGGTTTCGCCACCTTCGACCCGGCCCTCACCCTATCGGGAGTCATCTTCAACCGCATCGGCAGCCCTACGCATCTAAGTTATCTGGAGCAAGCCCTGGAGCAGTCGGGAGAGGTCCCCTGCCTGGGAGGCATCCCCCGGGACCGGGAATTGAACATCCCGGAGCGGCACCTGGGCTTAACCACGGCCCAGGACCATCCTTTAACCGAGGATTATTTAAACCACCTGGCTGACTTGCTGGAACACTGCCTGAATCTGGATGCTCTTTTAGAAGCATCATCCCGGGTTTCCAGAGAGCATGTAGCACCGCCGCCCCCGGCGGTGTCTGCGATTACCCGGGAAAAAAGGGACCATCTTCCATTGGCGGCCTCGGACAACCACCGAAAACCGAAAACCGAAAACCGGACCCCCCCCATCCGTCTGGGGGTGGCCCAGGACCGGGCCTTCTGCTTTTACTACCCGGAAAACCTGGAGTGGCTGGAGCATTTCGGCGCCCAGATCGTCCCCTTCTCGCCCTTGAGCGATGCCGGGCTGCCGCCGGACCTGCACGGCCTCTACCTGGGCGGGGGGTATCCGGAGCTGTTTGCGACGCAACTGGCGGAAAATCACCCAATGATGCAGGCCATCGGCGCACAGGCCCGGGCGGGGATGCCCATCTATGCCGAATGCGGCGGGCTCATGTATCTCTCCCGGGAAATCACCGATCTGGATGGCAAGCCCCACGCCATGGCCGGGCTGCTGCCCCTTACGGTGCGCATGTTGCCCCGCCTCAAGTCCCTGGGCTACCGGGAGATCATTCTCGTGGCCGAGGGTCTTCTGGGACCCCCTGGAACCCGGGCCCGGGGCCATGAGTTCCATTACTCGGAGATCGTTTCGGAGTCCCCGGAACTGGGGCGGCTTTACCGCATCCTGGACCGCCAGGGGGAAAACTCCCGGCCGGAAGGCTACACTCTCGGCAATGTCCTGGCCAGCTATGTGCATCTCCATTTCAGCAGCAACCCCGAGGTAGCCCGGCATCTGGTGCGAAATTGCCGCGGCTTTAAGGAGGGCGGATGACGCGTCTCGGTCCCCAGGAAATTGAAACGGAAAGCTTCCGGTTAATTGACGCCCAGGTGGGCGCGCACGGTCTGGACGGCGAAGTCTGGGCGGTGGTGCGCCGCATGATTCACACCACCGGGGACTTTGATTTCCTCCCCAACGCCCGGGTGCATCCCCGGGCCGTGGCCGCAGGAGTGGCGGCCTTGCGGGCCGGACGGCCGGTGTTGACCGACACCCGCATGCTCCTGGCGGGGATTTCCACCGGCCGCCTGCAGCGTTTAGGGGTGGAGGCCTTCTGCCTGATTGATGACCCGGAGGTGGCCCGAGAGGCCGTGCGCCGGGGGATCACCCGGGCCGCGGTGGCCATGGAGCGGGGCCTGCCCCGCCTGGGCGGCGGCATTGTGGCCATCGGCAATGCCCCCACGGCCCTCCGGCGCTTGCTGGCTCTGGCGGGCGAGGGCCATCTTCCCCCCGCCCTCATCGTGGGGGCGCCGGTGGGCTTTGTGGACGCCGCGGAATCCAAGGAAGCCCTGATCCAGCAAAATATTCCCTATATTACCGCGCTGGGACCCAAAGGCGGCTCTGCAGTGGCCGCCGCGGTAATCAATGCCCTGGCCGTCATGGCCCTGGGGGAGACCTGATCATGAGAAACCATATCGGCACGTTTTACGGCGTGGGCGTGGGGCCGGGGGATCCTGAGCTCATCACCCTGAAGGCCCTGCGGGTTCTGGAGACTGTTCCCCACATCTTTGCGGCCTCCTCCACCAAAAACAGTTACAGCCTGGCCTTGAACATCGTGCAGCGCCATCTGGGCCAGGCCCGGGTCACCCCTCTGGCCTTTCCCATGACCAAGGAGGCCCCCATCCTCCGGAAAGCCTGGGAGGAGAACGCCCAAAGGGTCCTGGAGGTGCTCCTCGCGGGGGAGGACGCGGCCTTCATCACCTTGGGGGACCCACTCACCTACTCCACTTACGGCTATCTCCTGAAGACTCTCAAGCGTCTGAAGCCCCAGGCGCAGATCGTCACCATCCCGGGCATCACCTCCTACAATGCCGCCGCGGCCCTCACCAACACGCCCCTGGCTGAAGGGGAGGAATCCGTTTACCTAATTTCCGGGGCCATGGGCGGGGCCAAACTCCGGGAAGCGGCCCGCACCGCGGAAAATATCGTCTTGCTCAAGGCCTACCGGCATTTCGACGACATTTGCGCCGCCCTGGAAGATCTGGACCTCCTGGATCAGGCCACCTGCGTGCGGCTCTGCGGCCTGGAAGGAGAAAAGGTGGAAAAAGACTTGCGCTCCCTGAAAGGACAACCCATGCCCTACCTCTCCATGATCATCATCAAGAAGAATGGCAAGGTGTGAGAAGACGGGGATGTGGGGGAGGGGGCCGGGAAAAGTGAGCAGGGAGCAGGGAGCAGCAAGCAGTAATCGGTGGTTTGGGATTGATTCTGAGATGCACGTTCTTCTCATTCTCCAAGCTCTGCTCGGCAAAGGTACCGGGTGAAACGGATCCTCGGAGTTAAAAGAATCATCGAATAAAAAATTATGAGTCAAAAGCCAAGAAAAAAAGGCTGGGCCCTGGGGGCCGTTATTCTGGCCGGGGTCGCCCTGTTTGTGGGTTACGAGTACTTCGCGGCGGGCATCTCCCCCCAGAAGCTCTACCATCATCTGGCCCTGCCCCTGTTGCGGCTGTTGTTTTATCTGGGCATCGGCCTGTTGGTGGGAATGGTCCTGGAATCCCTGAACTGGGCGGCCCGGTTGGGGGCGTGGGCCGGGCCCCTACTGCGTTGGGGCCATCTCAAGGGGGAATGCGGCGCGGCGTTCACCGGGGCGTTTTTTTCCGGCATCCTGGCCAACACCATGCTCATGAATCTTTACCAGGAGGGCAAACTCAGCCGCCGGGAGATGGTGTATGCTTACCTGATCAACACCGGGCTGCCGGTTTTTCTCCTGCACCTGCCCACCACCTTTTTCATTATCCTGCCCCTCACCCGAGAGGCGGGCCTGATCTATTTAGGGCTGGGCCTGGTGGCGGCCCTGTTACGGACCCTCGGTATGCTGGCTTATAGCCGCTTACGGCTCCCGGCGCCGTCCTGGTCCACGGCGGCGCCGCCGGTACCGCCCGCGGAACGGCAACCTTTTATCAAGGATATTTGGCAGAAATTCCGGAGCCGTTTTTCCCGCATAGTCCTGTATACGCTGCCCATTTACGTGTTCATCTTTCTATTGAGCGAAAAGGGCTTTTTCGTGTGGCTCCGGGAGGGGGCAGCGCACTGGGTGGCCCTGAGCTTCCTGCCGGTGGAAGCCGCCAGCGTGGTGATTTTCAGCGTGGCCGCGGAGTTCACTTCGGGCATGGCCGCGGCCGGCGCGCTCCTGGACGCGGGGGCCTTGACGGTCCCCCAAACCGTCATCGCTTTAATGCTGGGCTCCATGGTGGCCACCCCTTTTCGGGCCTTGCGGCATCAACTGCCGTCCCACGCGGGGATTTTTTCCCCGGGCCTGGGGGGCGAACTCTTGGTGTTGAGCCAGGGTCTGAGAATCCTCAGCCTGCTCATGGTGCTCATCCCTTACGGGATCTGGAGTTGAAGGCCCTGGCCCGGAGTCGCTCCCGCCCCCTGCGCCTGGGTTTTTCCACCGGCGTGGCCGCGGCCGCGGCCGCGGCAGGGGCGCTCTATGAAATGTTGCAGCTTCCCTGTCCCGAGGCGGTGGCGGTTCCCCTCCCCAACGGTCAGAGCCTGCTGATCCTCCTCAGCCGGCACGCTCGGATCGGTCAGGCTGGCGAAGGGGTGGTGATCAAGGACGCGGGGGATGACCCCGACGTCACCCACGGCGCGGAAATCGGCGCCCGCATCCGGCGCCTCGATGACGGCGGGAGCGTAGAAGAGATCCGCCTCCTGGGGGGCGAAGGCGTGGGCCGGGTTACCAAGCCCGGTCTCCCCGTCAAGGTGGGAGAGCCGGCCATCAATCCGGTGCCTCGGCGCATGATTCGCAAGGTGGTAAGGGAACTCTGGAAACAATTGGCCGGGCCGGAACCTCTGCGGGTGGCGGTGGAAATCTTTGTGCCTCGGGGGGAGGAACTGGCCCGCCACACCCTGAACCCTCGCCTGGGGATTCTGGGAGGCATCTCCATCCTGGGAACCACCGGCCTGGTCAAGCCTTTTTCCCATGCGGCCTATCGGGCCACCATCCTGGCGGGCCTCCGGGTGGCCCAAGCCGCGGGCCTCACCACCGTGGTCCTCACCACCGGCGGCAAGAGCGAAGAAGCGGCCCGCCGGCAGCTGCCCGGCCTGCCGGAGGAAGCCTGCATTCAGATGGGAGATTATGTGCGCTTTGCCCTGGGCCAGGCCGGCCGGATGGAATTTTCCCGGGTGATAGTGGCGGCTTTTTTCGGCAAGGCCGTCAAAATGGCCCAGGGGTTGCCCAACACCCATGCTTCCCAGGGGATGGTAGATCTCCGGGACCTGGGCCGCTCGGTTCAAGAAATTACGGGAAATTCCCACCTGGCCCAAACCGTGGCCCAGGCCAATACCGCCCGGCACGCCCTGGAACTCCTGCTGGCGGCCCAGGCCGTGGGCGTGGTGTTCCAGGTGGGAGAAGAGATGCTCCGGCATCTGCGAGACTTTGCCGGGCCGGGGCCGCATCTGGAAGGGATTATCCTGGACTCCGGCGGCCGGCCTCTGTGGAAGGGCGAGTCGCCGGGGAATAATTAGCCTCACGCCAAGGCGCCAAGGCGCAAAGACGCCAAGGTATTATAGGTTCATCATGTTTTTACCGAAAACCGAAGACCGAAGACCGAAAACCATTTCCAGGAAAAAGCTATGATTCCCATAGAAGTCATAGGTATAGGCATGTCCCCGGAGGATCTTACTCCCAGGATGCGGGAGATCATCCAGGCCGCGCAGGTGTTGTTGGGGGGCCGGCGGCTTTTGGATTATTTTTCGGACCATCCCGGAGAAAAGATTCTCCTGGGAAAAAATCCGGAGGAGACGATGGAAGCCGTCCGCCCCCTGGCCGATACCCGCAAGGTGGTGGTGCTGGCCTCCGGGGACCCCAACTTTTACGGCATCGGCCCCCTGGCCGTTAAGGTGTGGAGCTCGGAGAGGGTGGTGATCCATCCCAACGTCACCGCGGCCCAGGCCGCGTGCGCCCGCCTGAAAATGGCCTGGCAGGACGCGGCCCTGGTGAGCCTCCACGGCCGGGGTTGGGAACCCCTAACCGCCGCGCTCCCCCAGGCCCGGAAGCTGGTGATTTATACCGACCCGGCCCATACCCCGGCGGATATTGCCGGGTTTCTCCAGGAACGAGGGTTTGCCGAAGCCCGCGTGTGCGTGCTGGAAAACCTGGGCCAGACCGATGAGCGCCTTACCTGGCTCACCCCTCAGGAGGCCGCCGGCCGGCAATTCTCCCCCCTGAACGTGGTGGTGGTGCTAAAAGAAGTCGGCTCACCCCCCGGCCTCCACCTGGGCCTGCCGGAAGAGGCCCTGGCCCATGACGCGGGAATGATTACCAAAGCCGAGGTCCGGGCCGTGGTCCTGGCCAAACTGCGGCTGCTGCCGGGCCAGACGCTCTGGGATGTGGGCGCGGGGTCCGGGTCCGTGGGACTGGAGGCTACTCTTCTCCTTCCCGGCGGCCGCGTCTGCGCGGTGGAAAAAAACCTGGAGCGGGCCTCTCAGATCAGAGTGAACAGGGATCGCTTTGCAGTTACAAATCTGGAAGTGGTGTGCGGCCAGGCCCCGGACTGCCTGGTGGGGCTGCCGGACCCGGACCGGGTCTTTGTGGGGGGCGGGGGGCAGAACCTGGAAGGCATTCTGACTACGGCCCTGCTTCGCCTGAAACCCGGGGGCCGGGTGGTGGTCACCGCCACCCTGCTGGAAACCCTGGAACTGGCCCGGGCCGCGCTCTTCCGCCTGGCAGCAGAGGTGGAAGTGGTGCAACTGCAGGTGAGTCGGGACCGTCCCCTGGGAGCCGGAGCTTACCTCCAGGCCCTCAATCCGGTGTGGATCATCAGCGGGTCCGCACTTGGAAAAGAGAATTGAAGATTTACCACAGAGGCACGAAGAGCGCAGAGAAAAATTATGGTTCCCTTTGTGTCCCTTGGTGTTCTCCGTGTCTCTGTGGTTAAAATATTTTTCAGGTATTTTCATATAAAAATAATCCGGCGGCAAAATGTCTAAAAACCCCATAATCTTCGTAGGCGCGGGTCCGGGGGATCCGGAGCTCATCACCGTAAAGGGCCAAAAAGCCCTGGCCCGGGCGGACCTGATCTTGTATGCCGGCTCTCTGGTGGCCCCCGCGGTCCTGATCTGGGCGGTTCCGGAGACGGAAAAGGTGGACACCGCTTCCCTGAACCTGGAAGAAATCACCGGCCTCATGGTGGCCGCACACCGGGCTGGAAAACGGGTGGTCAGGCTCCACTCCGGCGACCCCGCTCTGTTCAGCGCCATACAGGAGCAGATTGCCCAACTGGAAAAAGCCGGAGTCCCTTATCAGGTGATTCCCGGAGTAACCGCGGCCTTTGCTGCGGCCGCGGCCCTGGCCCAGGAACTCACCCTGCCGGAGGTGACCCAGACGGTTATCCTCACCCGGGCGGCGGGCCGGACGCCGGTGCCCGACGCGGAAGCCATCTCCCGGCTGGCCCAACACCGGGCCACTATGGCCATTTATCTCAGTATTCACCTTCTGGACCAGGTTCTGGCGGACCTGATCCAGGCTTACGGCCCGGAAGCCCCGGTGGTGGTGGCCTATCGGGTGAGCTGGCCGGACCAGATAATCCTCCGGGGGACCCTGGCCGACATCGGCGGGCAGGTGCGCCAGGCGGGCATCAAACGCCAGGCTTTGATTATCGTTAGCCCCGTGCTGGCGGCTCAGGAGGACCTCACTGCCTCGAAACTTTATGATGCAACTTTTTCCCATGGGTTTCGATCCGGGGATTCGGGGAGTGAGGCGTAGGGGTGAGGATTTCCGTTCTTCCCGTTTCCAAGCCCAAGAGATTTACCACAGAGACGCAGAGAGCACAGAAAACCATTATTGTTCCCTTTGTGTCCCTTGGTGTTCTCCGTGTCTCTGTGGTTAAAATATTTTTGGTGGTATTTTCATATAAAGCCTGCGGCTACCTGGAGTGAACATACTTTCCCATGAATAAGCCATCACCCCGCCCCATCACCATCGCAGCCCTGACCCCCCGGGGGGTGGACCTGGCCCGGCGTTTGCGGCCGGGTCTGGGTGAGGCGGTATGCCGCGTTCCTCGCCGTTGGGCGGCGGCTACCCCGGGGGAAACCCCCTTTGACCGCCTGGCCCAGGTATTCCAGGAGGCATTTGCTCGGCGCCATGACCTGGTATGCGTCATGGCCGCGGGGATCGTGGTCCGGGGGATCGCCCCTTATCTACAGGGCAAGGACACGGACCCCGGAGTGGTGGTGGTGGACGAAGCCGGGCAGTTCGCGGTGAGCCTCCTTTCCGGGCATTTGGGCGGGGCCAATGAACTGGCCCGCCGGGTGGCCCGGCTCCTGGGAGGAACCCCGGTGATTACCACGGCCACGGATGTCAATAATCTCCCGGCCCTGGATGTCCTGGCTCCCGCCTTGGGCCTGGTCATGGAGAACCTGGCCGCGGTGCGGGAAGTGCACATGGCCCTGCTCACCGGAGATGCCGTGCGTCTGGTGGACCCGGAGGGGGTGTTAACCGAGGCCTTGGGGGAGAGCTTAAGCCATTTTCAAACGGAGCTGAAACTGGCCGCGGCTCTAACCAAGCCCGGCCCTGGGGTGTATGTCGGCTATCAGGAACGGCCCTGGCCCCCGGGATGGCTCCGGCTGCGGCCCCGCTGCCTGGTGGCGGGTATGGGTTGCCACCGGGGCGTCCCGGCCGCGGAAATTCTGGATTTCATCAGGCGGACCTTTCAACAGAAAGGTTTGTCACTATTATCATTACGGACCCTGGCCACCATCGAAGCCCGGAAAGACGAACCGGGCTTGAGGGATGCGGCCCGGAAGTTGGGCGCCGACCTGGTATGGTTTACCGCGGATGCCTTGCGGGACCTGCCCACGCCCAACCCCTCCCGGATCGCGGCCCGTCACCTGGGGGTGGCCAGCGTCTCTGAAGCCGCGGCCCTTAAGGCCGCCGGCGGCCCTTTGATTGTGCCTAAATGCAAAGCAACCAACGCCACCCTTGCCGTAGCCCTGGCCGCCTGACGGTAGTCAGCACCGGACCGGGATTTCCGGAATATCTTATTCCCCAGGCCCGTCAGGCCCTGGAGGCCGCCCAGGTGGTAGCGGGTTACCGCACCTACCTGGACCTCATTAAGCCTTTGCTCACCGGCCAGGAACTCATCGCCACGGGCATGAAGGCGGAGATGGAGCGCTGCCGGGCCGCGGTGGACCTGGCCCTGGAGGGCCGCCGGGTGGCCCTGGTCTCCGGCGGCGACGCCGGGATTTACGGCATGGCCGGCCTGGTCCTGGAAATCTGCGCCGCCCGGAATCTGAAGGTCGGGCCGCCCGGGGTTGCGGGAGAAGTGGATTTTTATCTGGAAGTGATTCCCGGAGTCCCGGCCCTGGCCGCGGGCGCGGCCCTCCTGGGCGCGCCCTTGATGCACGACTTTGTGGCCATCTCCTTGAGCGACCTCCTGACGCCCTGGGAGACCATCACCCGGCGCCTGGAACTGGCGGCCCAGGGGGATTTCGTTCTCGTGCTCTACAATCCCCAAAGCAAGCGGCGCAATTGGCAACTGGCCGCGGTGCGGGACCTGCTGTTGGCCCGGATTTCCCCCGACACGCCGGTGGGCCTGGCACGCCGGGCCATGCGGGAGGGCCAGGAAGTGGTAATCACCACTCTGGCCCAGTTCCTGGAGCACGAAATAGATATGCAAACCATCGTCATCGTGGGTAATTCTCACACCTATGTTTACGGCCCCTTTATGATCACCCCCCGGGGGTATCTGGCCAAGTACCGGGTGGAAGGTGGTTAGCAGTTAGTTGTAATGACAATAGTTTTTAGCATACATTATTGTGCTTGGGTGAAGGAAGATAATCCATGAGAATCCATATCCAAGCTGCTTTGACGCTGTGCATAATCGAATGCTAACGTTAGTTGTCATTACAGTTAGCTATTAGCTTTTGGCTTTTGGCTTATTCACAACTAACAACTAACAACTAACAACTTTTTCTATGAAATACCGCCCCTTAATGATCCTGGGTTCCGGCTCCGACGTGGGCAAGAGCATCCTGGTCACCGCCCTGTGCCGCATCTTCCGTCAGGAAGGCATCCGGGTGGCGCCCTTCAAAGCCCAGAACATGGCCCTGAACAGCTTCATCACCCCCGAAGGGGGGGAGATGGGCCGGGCCCAGGTGGTCCAGGCCCTGGCCGCGGGGCTGGCCCCCCACGTGGACATGAACCCCATCCTGCTCAAACCCAGCACCGACGTGGGTTCTCAGGTGATTGTGCACGGTCAGGTGTACGCTCAGTTCTCGGCCCAGGAATATTACCGTCATAAACCCCGCCTGGTGCGCAAGGTCATGGAGAGTTACCGCCGCCTGGAGGAGCAGTATGAGCTGATCATCCTGGAGGGGGCCGGCAGCGCAGTGGAACTTAATCTCCGGAAAAACGACCTGGTGAATTTCCAAATGGCCAAAAAGGCCGGCGCCACGGTGATCCTGGTGGCGGACATCGACCGGGGCGGGATCTTTGCCGCCACCATCGGCACTTATCACCTCCTCACCCGCACCCAGCGCTCTCTCCTGGCCGGCTTTATCATCAACAAATTCCGGGGCGACCCGGCCCTTTTCCAGGAAGGCATAGAGATCATTGAACGGCGCACCCGTCGGCCGGTTTTCGGGGTGCTGCCTTATCTTAAAGACCTGGCCCTGCCGGAAGAAGACAGCGTGGCCCTGAGCCGCAAGGCCTGCCGGGCCCCCGCCGGGGCCGGCTGTCTCAACATCGGGGTTATCCGCCTGCCCCATATCTCCAACTACACCGATTTCGATCCCCTGGAGCAGGAGCCCGACGTGGCCCTGAGTTACCTGGGACCCCACGACCGCCTGGAAGATGTGGACCTGCTCATCATCCCGGGTACCAAAAATACCATCAGCGATCTGGACTTTCTTAAGGACTCCGGCCTATTCCCCCGGATTCTGGCCTTCGCCGCCGCCGGGGGCCGGATCATCGGTATCTGCGGGGGCTACCAGATCCTGGGCCGGGAGGTCCGTGATCCCCTGGGAGTGGAAGGGCCGCCCCGTACCGCCGCCGGACTGGGTTTGCTGCCGGTGGTAACCACCCTGGCAGGGCGCAAAACCACCACCCAGGTGGAGGCCGTGGCCGCGGGCGCGCCGGGAGGCGGCGAAGCGTTGCGGGCTTACGAAATTCACATGGGGGTTACCGAGCCCCGTGGCCCGGGGGAGCCGGCGTTTCGGATTGTCAGCCAAAACGGCCTCCCCGCGGAGGTGGCCGACGGCTGGGTCAGCCTTGACCGGAACACCTGGGGCACCTATCTCCACGGCATCTTTGACAACGACGGCTTCCGCCGGGCGCTGTTGCGGGGGTTGTCGGCGGGAACCCAGCAGGGATCGCCATCTCCCGATACCGCGTCCTCCTGGTCCTACCAGACCTTCCTGGAAACCCAGTTGGACCGCCTGGCAGACGTGGTCCGCAGCCACGTGGATATGGCGAAGATTCGGGCCTTGATTTAGTTCAAGGTTCAAGGTTCAAAGTTCAAGGTTCAAGGTTCAAAGTTAAAAACTCGAAACTCGAAACTTGAAACTCAGACCTTGAACTTTGAACCTTGATGAATTCGTAAAAAGTCAATTTAGGTCAATTATCTGAAAT
>CAZUBT010000033.1:0-34332 GCA_964618815.1 uncultured Desulfobacterales bacterium
ACCCCCAGATAACCGACAACCTTTGCTATTCAATTAGCGTGCCGGACAGCAATGATGTTGGCTCCAAATTAATCAACATTGCATTCGCCCATGTCCTTTTACCCCAGCACTCCGGCTATGATCACCAAAGGTTAGGCTTCCAAATAATTGCCGCGGACACCTTGGCCATTATTATCGACGAGGTGTCAAAGCCTGACACTCCTCGAGCCCGTGGTACCAGATAGAGCAAAATAATATTGAAAAGGTAATCAACAGAGCCCGGGAGGCCTTGAATCTATGGCCATTGCATAGAAGGATTGAGGAATTTAGGCCAGGAACTTATCCGATTTTCAACTATGATTGCAGTCTGATAAGGCGCAGTCTTCGGCCACGATTAGTGATCATCAATGATGGCAATACGCTCCTCACCTGAATCAAGTCTGTGTGTGTAAATAAAACGAGGTCCGCCCACAAACAAATAGAGAAAATGAACCCGGAAGGCTAACCAGCCAAACAACCTTATCTGCACTTTGGCATAAGGATCGTTCCCCTCGAAAAAAATTCCATGAAACGGGTCGTACTCTCCGGAGGATAGCCTCTCAACCCGCAAGACATTGCTTTCTTGTGTCGGGTCGAGCAAAACCTTGCGGACTTTCGTCAACTGGGGAGAATCTTCATAGATGGCGGTGCCTACGTGCAACGCCAAGAACTCAAAGGCTGTTTTCGCTGGTATGAGCAGATCCATCAATGGTGCTTTGGTGAGGTCGGGCTCAACTTTTTGGACAGTCCACTTCACGACCTCGAGTCCCGGTACAACTTCAACTCTTACGTTCTCCGTGGTTTGGTCGAAGGCTGATAGAGCTTGTTGGATTGGAGAACTTTCGAACCCAGATCTCTGGAGTATTTTAGATAATGCCTCTGGGGCTTCATCAGTTGGTAGGACCAACGAACCATCCTCAAGCTGTCGAGGCCTGACAAAGAATTCGCCATTCCTCATGTATCCGTTTATAGGGCCTGGCTCACTGTGACCAATATGCGGATGGCTTTCGATTATTTGTCTTGACAATTCTGGAATCGCCTCGGCAAGGTTCTTCACCGCAAGTATTATTGATGGGTCCGACCTCGCACTAGCTTCCAAAGCGTAACCAAGCCGAGAGTTGCAGGACATGCAAAGGAGTTCACTCGTGAGCCGTCCCCCAAGTGCTCGAGGAATGAGATGCTCCTCGCACAATTGAGCTTCCGTGAGGCAAAGAATGCACCTTTTTCCTGGCCAGGGAACTTTCAGGGGCGCCTCCTTGTGCGTTTTTAGGTTAAATCGTTGTCTATATTAATACGGGAAGAAAAATTCTAAAGCAAACGGAACAAAAGGCGATGCGACCTCATATCTTATATGAGACGTTCATGCTTATACCTTGTGCCAAGCCAGAGACTCATCGGATACGCTTTGATTATCTAAGGGTTCAGGTCGGCTCCTTTCTAGTTTAAACTGGGAGCATGTCTCATGGCCCTGCGGCAGATATATAGAGAACTTCCTCTTCCACCACCTCCACCCACAAATCAAGCTGGGTACGGTTAGTGACCGCTATGCCGGTTGGCTGGGGCAAATCTATTCTGAGGACCGCTATCGTAGCTAAGGCACCGCACCAAAGTGATAGGGGAGCAGACCTTTACTGAGAGGTTCTCCCCGTGGAGAGCGTGGCCGAATATTTTGAGCACTTCCCGGTCATGGAAACCGACTTTACTTTCTACCGCCTCCTCAGAGACCAACATGGCAAACCCACCCAAACCTTCCAGACCCTCAAGGCCTACCAGCGGTATCTGCGGGCCGGCGACGCTCTTCTCCTCAAGGTTCCCCAGGTCGTTACCACCCCCAAACTGAGATGAGGCCGCCAATATCAGGACAACCCAGCCTATCTCAATGCTGAAGTCTTCGCTCGCCAGTTCTACAAGCCTGCCATGGGACTATTGGGCCCGGCATTGACAGGCCTCTCGATCAACATAAGGAAGCTTTGCACGGTGCCACATTACTTGCCAAACTGACAAATATCCTCCAGCCCTGAAAAATTGCAGGTATGATCTGCATATCAGACTTGGGTGGGGTCGGCCCAAGCAGAGATTTGGCAGGACCTTACAGGCTGACGCCTTGTATGATGGCCTTAATTTTTCGATAAGAGGCGGATAGCTTGAATTTTCGGCGGCTTGATAATTTTCTATCCATAGCAGATAGCGGTTATCTTCAACCTCTTAGACTTGAGATAACGGGAAGTTTGGTTATCCCATAAAGCGCCCTTACCTGGGAAAGAGAATGCGCGCTTATTCCTGGACGTCATACGAGCTTTCACCTCTACGGCCAAGTCATCGAAGGCTGTTATTTCCTTAGTCCGGGATAGGAATCCCCTCCCCCAGATTGATTGATGCCGGTAAAGCAAACGTCCTGGTTTCCTGCTTCAGAAGGATAAATTCGCCACAGGCCAGGGTGCCTTCCCCTTTACAGGAACCTGGCATAATCTCTTCGATTTTTCCGTCCTTGATCTTCAGGACTGCACCTTCTATTGTCAAGGCAAGACTTATAGTGAACTCGATCTTTTGGTGGATCTCGACCCCATTAATCAATATTTCAAGGTAGGGGTGGTGCTCAGATTTAATGGTATGTTCCACAAGGTGAACCAAATAAGTTTCATAGGGCGGATACCTTTCCTTATCCCGGTACTTGCGCAGTTCTTGATACTTTTTCCAGGCCTTCACCAAGATACCCTGCAAACTAATGTTCAATAACTCATCGAGGCCCCCAATGATTTTGCTCCAGGCTATCCCCCAGCTCAGACCCCTGGCTTGTTGGGCCAGGACCCCCTGTACCTTAGCCATAGCCTCGCTGGCCTCCAGCCGCGCCTCGATGTCCTTGGGAAGGCCGCCTTCTGGAAAAGCAAAAAATTGCTTCAGAGTAACAGGTAGGTTATTCATGCTCTCTTCTCCTTCAAAATTAATGCTCCTTCCACCTCCACATCTTGCGTGCCAATGTCCGGAACCAGTCTCAGGCCCACTTCTAAATCGATCAGCCTGGGGGAGTCGCAAATTATCATCCGTTCTACGGCTCTTTGGTGAGTCCTTATTTCCACATGGGGGGGAGGGGGAGGAACGGAAGGAGCAGATGTAATAGGTGGTTTAGGTTTCTTTGGAACATACCGGTAAAGATAGTACCCTGCCAGGCCAGCCAGGGTTAAGCCAACAATAACCGAGCCCCATGGAATAGTAGTGGGGGCAGGTATCGCCACCGTCAGATTTACTGAGCTATGAGGTTTAACTCGGTCCCCTGGCTCAGGCTTTTGACCGATGACCGTGCTCCTTGGCTGGTCAGAGTGATGCTCGTCAATCTCGCCAAGGGCCAGACTGGCTTTCTTCAGCATCGTCTCCGCCTGCTCCCGGCTGTACCCCCTAACCTCCGGGACCGATACCATGGTCGGCCTGACCGGCTCGACTGGCTCGGTCTGGCGGGGCGGCTCGATCCGCCGGGGCAGCTCAAGCGGGCGGGGCAGCTCAAGCGGCGGGCGGGGCGGCTCGATCCGGCGGGGCAGCTCAAGCGGCGGGCGGATCGGCTCAATTGGAACGCGCGGCGGTGGCACTGGCCTTATCTGACTCCAGGCATTCCCACCCGTAAGAAAAAACATGAGCAGGCTGATCATCACCAGAAACTTTTTCATTCCAGCCTCCAGAGATATTTTCTAAGATAGGGACCCTGTTAGCCCGCCGTCGGCAACATTGCGCCCTTATATCAAAATCTAATATCAGAGCTATTTACCAAAGGGAAATCATAGACATAGTTTCAGCCTGTTGCAATTCACGTCGCTCTTCTACATAAAACCAACTTTCCTCATCTTCTCTTCTTGCAATTGCTTCATAACTCCCATCGGCCTTTTCGCGTAAGACAGTTGGAATCGGGCCCTCTCTCGAGAAATGCCACTCTAACTTAATCCCCCTTCGGTCTTTGGCGTTCGGAATAGATGCATGAGCTCGAAGACAATCATATTCGCCCACAAGTACATAAAATACAAAGGTCCTCATCACTTCTTCACCAGGTTTAAGATCAATGGTACCCTCAAGGAGATTTCCAAAAGTTACTATCGACCACGGTTCTTCGGCTGAATGCTTACTCCAAAAGAATTCCTTTTGGAAAGATCTTTTTAGAGTAGGGTTCCTTAAAAATTCATTTAAAGCATCAGTAATTTTACAACCATATACGACATATACACTGGGGAATAGGTGAATTTTTAAAGAACTCGGATTTTTGGCCAAAACATTCATTTCTATGGCAGCAAGCGGTTTCTTATCTTTGATGTTCCCTGCGCCAACTTTCTGTAATTTGAGATTTAAGGTGACATTTATCGGCGCAGATTTGGGAGCCGTAATCTCTTTGTAGACAAAGGTATATATTGCCCATAAAGAAGCAGCAATAATAGCGCCTATCTGCACCCAAGTTTTGACTTCCTCACTAAACGTTCTTTCTTTAGAGTTAGCCATTGCTTTGTCTGCCGGGAATTTTGGTTAACAGGTCAAAAAGAAATTAAAAACTTATTGGGAAGTTAACCTAGGTTCGACAAATATAGAGAGGCGCTTCTAATTAATTCGTATTGTCTCTCCAATTCATATCCACCGAGAATATGAGGTGCAGTAACCCCTTCGGGTTAACCCCAAAAAAACAAAGACGCTGCCCCGACAGCGCCGCCACCGCCCTAAAATCCCGGGAAACTAACCGACTACAACTTGCCATGACCACCTCCCTTGGGGTCCCTGGCAATGTCCGATTATGGAAAAAATTGTTTGAGATTAAGTTAAGTAGTTAAAAAATATTGTCAACTTGGAAATTATTTTGCCCAGATAAAGGATAATTCCCGAGGCGTTTGCGCTCCTTTTCCTGGGCGTAAATGAGCTCAGCGGTAAGAAATCGTAGTCTTTCCCCGGTTCTCCTCAGGGCTTGTTCGCCCTGCTCGTGCTGGATGGTAGTCCCCAGGATGCTGGCCGCGGCTTTCAGGGCCCAAGTTCCGCCGCAGACCACTGCCGTTCCTCCTTACTGGCATCGAAGCCGATCATTCCCCACCAGTGTGGTCCGGCGAACATCGGCATAACCACGATGGATTTGATATCCTGGGAGGCTCGATTCCCGGCGCGGCCCATTCATACCGCTGGCTTATCAGTATTTCCCCCGCCTCATTCACATGATTTTCGAAGATATAGGCGCGGCTCACATCTGCGGATTCCCCCAAACGCCTCAAAATGTCCTGAATGTCTTTCGCCCAGGATTCGCTTTGCAGGAATTTCTCTGCGGCAATGCTCACCGCTTCCAGGATGGCTTCCCGCCGCCGGAGTTTAAGTTCGGCTTGCGCTTGCTGATATCTCGCGTGACACCCAGGATCCCCACGGGGCGCCCTTGTTCATCCCACAAAAAGGAAGCTTTCACTTCTACCCAGACAGTGGAGCCGTCTTTGCGGAGTTGCTCCAACTCAAGGGTCCACGACTTGCCCGGATCCGGTGCGCTCCTTTCCAAAGCCATCCCATCGGCGAAGGTTTTCCGGGCCAGTTCTATGGAGGCAGGGGTTAAAATTTCTTCTATCGACTGTGCCATCATTTCCTCCGGGGTAAAACCCCGCAGGAATTTGACGGAGGGACTGACATAGGTGAGTCGCATGTTCAGATCCGCGGTCCAAATCACATCGGAGACATTTTCAGCCAGCAGGCGATACAGTCTCTCACTCTCCTGCAAGGCTTTCTCGGCCTGTTTGCGCTGGGTGATGTCAAAGGTGACCCCGCTGACATAGGCGACTTTTCCCTTGTCGTCGAGGAATATTTGCCCCCGGCATTGCACCCAGGCATACTCGCCGCTTTTTTTCCTGATCCGGTGCTCCTGCACATAGGATTTGTGGCTGGTTTTGAGGGCGTCGACAAAGGTGTGTTTGACATAATCCATCTCTTCAGCCGGGATCAGGTCGCACCATTTAAGGCGCCGCAAATCGAAATCCTCTTTGGCATATCCGGTCAGGCTCTCGATTTTTCGGTCAAGACAATCAAGACTCCAATCCGTGTAGCTCTGAAAAACCACGGATGGAATCTGATTCACCAGCAACCGATATTTCTCCTCGCTTTGCCGGAGGGCCTCCTCCACCTCCTTATGCTCAGAAATGTCGAAGAAAACGCCGCTTATATAATCGATCCGGCCGGCGGCATTGCAGAATATCTGCCCTCGCCCTTGAATCCACAGGATACCATTTTTCCTTTCATGCGAGTTTGCATTCATACGGCAATATTTGGTAGCCGCAGGCCTTAGCCTGTGCTACCTCTTGAATGGAACCTGGTATCGGAGGTAACAGGCTATATCTGTAACTTATTGACAATTCCATTTATTTTAACCAAAAACTAAAAACCGAAAACCAAAAACAGTATTAGAAGCCCCCTTGCAGCAGGTCTTCATTGCGGCGGCGGATGTCTTCGGGCACATTCTCGTTGTAAAACGCGAGAAAATCAGCCTCATCCTGCGGCCCCTCATCCGGAACCTGGAGGACGGTGAACCACCGGTTGAGCAGGCAGAAATGGCAAATGAGCCAGGTCAATTCGACGATCTGGGAGTCCACCAGGGCGCGGTGCTGCTGGTCGTTGTAAGCGGCCCATTTGGCCACGAAGCGGCGGTCGAAATCGGTCATTTCCTGGGGCGGGGCGGCGTTGCGGTTATACTGCTCCAAGAGCTTCTTCAGCGCGTTAAATTCCTCATCCGTCACTTCGTGGGGGTCCCGGCAGACCTTCACGGTATAGTCGAAGCAGGCGTTTTCCCGGGCAGTATACACCTGGCGGAACTTTTCGTGTTCGTGGAGATGGAGCAGCTTCCGGTGCCCTTCCTTCACCCGATTCAGATTCTTGAAAAGCATGTAACCGATGCCAGAATGGTGGGTCACGGAATAACGGGAGCGGTTGAAGAGGGAAGTGCGGCTGATGCACAGCTCTTTCAAAGGCCGCTCCAGAAACCCGGCAAATTGTTTGCCATCAATGAACGCATCTATGTCAAAGATGAAGGCATTAGCGTAGGCCACCTCGGTGATGGCCAGGGACGGGCAATGTCCCATCACTTTCATCAGGTTATTGGGGAAGCCCCCCCAGGTGATCTCCCCGTGCCGGTAAGCGGCGGCGGTGTACATATCCACTTCGTCTATTTGCAGCGGTCTGATGCGAGTCCAAGGTCCTTGCGCCATGATTTGCTTCTCCTTTCTTGAGTGGTTGGGTGCACGGCACGGGCGGCCTCTTCTTTAATTTGGGGATAGCCGCCTAGAATCGGGCCAACGGTCGATCTCCACCACTGAGGTATCGTCATCTCACAGAGACTCCGACCGCCGGGGAAAGCGAAAACAAAAAGTTTCGCCGCCGGAGATCTTCAGCCCCGGGTACCGGTCCCAGAAACCCGCGGCCACTGTCTGGGGCGCCGCCTCGTTGTGCAAGACGGGCGCGGCGAGGTCGGCCAGGGTAGAAGCGCGGGACCGGGCCGCGGAAGCCGCATCAGGCCAATGCTCCCAATAGACCAGGTAGTCCTGGGAAGCGGCCGCGATTGCGCCGTCCGGCCGTCCGGCGCGGGCGCGCTCGGCGGCGAGCCAAGCGGCCGCGTCCGCCAGGAAATCACTCCCAGCCTTTGGGGCCCGGCGAACGCCGACAAAAACCCGGCACACCCCTTGCTGCCAATCCACGGCGGCGTCGAAGAGGTGGTAGGGCGTGTCGGGCAGAAGGGCTTCGCCGAAGGGGGCCGGAAAACCCGAGAGGCTCGCGGGGGAGAAGACCAGGTCGTGAAGTTTGCTGTAGGTCCGGCCGGCGAGAGTCTCCTTGGCGGTGCGATAGGCGTCCTGGGATTCGTAGAACACCAGGGCAATCTCGTCCGGCACCCCCGCGGGCTTGTTCATCGGTAGAACGCTGGGGAGATACGCGCTGAGCCCCAAGGGGGTCTGGCATTTCACCGTGGCGGGAATGAAGATGCTCCCCAGCATCTCCAGGAACCGGGAGCGATCCAGACCTTCCAGACAAAAGCCCCGCCACACCCGCACCGCGTCGGGGGGCACCGGCATGATCCCGGAAGTCGGTTTGATACTTGGACTTTTCATGATTGGAACCTCACACATCCGCCCCTTAGGGCAGGAAACCACCTATCCCCAGGCCAAGGTTACCCCGCGGTGGTTCCCGTTAAAGGGTTGTCAGATCGCCGACAAACTCGCCGCCGGCTGCGAGCGCGAAGCCTTGAGGCGGAAAAGGCGTATCGTTTGCCAGGATGGTCACCCGGTAATTACCCCGGCCGGGATTGGGCGCCACGACTGACATGACGTTGTTATGACGGTCCGGCCACGGGGAGCCTCCTCCCACCGCCCAAGACGGCCAAAACGCGGTGTGTTCCTGGTTTCCCAGGTATTTTCGGCCGTCCGGACACTGCAGGCGCATTTCGAGACTGTTTTGCACGGAACGTCCGGGGACGTCAGTCCAGACCAGGACCAGACGCAGGGGGCGGGTGGAGTCCGCGTCGAATACCAGGGAGTAGGCCCGGGACGACTTGCGGGCAGCCCCGATCTCCTGACGGGAGGCCAAGGCCAGCGGCGAGTCGTTGGCCACGTCAACGAAACTCAGCCAGCAGCGGGGAGGCGCGCCGGGATAGGGCAGGATCATCCGTAGGTCCACCCGGCCGAATCCCTGATCAAAATCCGGATAACCGGAGTTAAAGGCTTCGGAATGGTCACTGGCCTTGGGCAACCGGATGGTGGAAAGAATCAACAGGGCCTTCAGCAGGGCGGCAGAGGGTTGGGGCATTTGCCTGTGAATCCGCAGGAACTGACGCAGCAACGCCGCGGCCCCGGCCACCATAGGGGCCGCCATGCTGCTCCCGTTGAGGTAACCGTAGTGCGGGGAGGGATGGTTGGCGACGTACCTCATGGTTGCCTGGGCCAGCCGGGCCGAAAGGATCATCGTGCCGGGCGCCAGGACGTCAGGCTTGACGGAGTCGTAATCTGTGGGCCCCCGACTATTGATGGCTGCCGGCAAATCGATATCGCCGGTGACCGGCTCATCCTTCGCCGGGGCCAGGGGAAAAATCGATTGCCTGACTTGGCCCCAGGTTTCCGGGCCTGGATGATCGCTGGCTGAGGCCCCCACGGTGAGCACGTTCTTGGCCCCGGCCGGCTGTCCGATAGTCTTGGCCAGGTGTCTTCCCTGGGGGGCCTTCCCCTCGTTGCCGGAGGAGACGACGACCAGAATCTCGGGATTCTCGTGCACGAAGCGATCGATGCTTTCTCCGTAGACCTCGTAATCGCCGCTGATGGGAATGCCCCAGCTCAGATTGATGATTTTGGCCCCCTGGGCTGTGCCCATCCTGAGTAACTTGCCGAGATCGGTGGGGATATCGAGATTCCCGGAGGGAGTCACAATCCCCACGGAGATCAACTGCGCCCGGGGCGCCATGCCCGGTCCCGGCGTGGGTCCGCCGGTCCCGTCACCCACCAGGATGCCGGCAACATGGGTGCCGTGGCCGACGGAATCCAGGAGTGAGCCGCCGCCATACTGAAGCTGCACCACCCCATGGTGTTGCAGGTCCGGATGCTGGGGATCGATGCCGCTGTCGAACATGGCGATGGTTTCTCCCGCGCCGGTCAAATCCGCCCCCGGCAAGGAGCAGACCGCGGCCGCGCCCAGGATCTGCCGGGCATGGTCCATTAACAACTTGGGCGCTTTGAAAGGCGTGAGCAGCCGCACCGCGGGCAAGTTGGCCAGGGCCGCCAAGACCGGGGACTGCGGGTCGATTTCGAACCGCATCGCCGTCTCGCAGCGACAGAGGATTTTCACCCCCGGCGTGGATTCGAGGATCTGCGCGACCCGGGCCAGGTCAGACGCCTGGTGCACGGTCAGATCGAAGGCCACGGGCGAGGGAGGCGGCGCGGCTGCGGCCGGCGCCTCCTCCGCCCGCTCCTTAACGCTTTCCATGACGGCCATTAAGGCGGGAGTGACCGTCTCCCGCAGGCCATAGCGCTTGACGGCCTCGACGTAGGGCAACTGCCGCACCGCCGCCAACTGCCGGCGATCCAGCATCGCCCGGTAGATGAAGGGAGGTTGGGAGGGGTTGAGGGCCACACCCAGCACCTTAAGCTCATCCTGCCATTCCGGCCGCAGGGACCCGGAAAAGCGGAGGAGGTAAGCATCTTGGTCCATGAGCTCTTCCTCACGGGGAAGCAGCCCCTCCAGCTCGATTTCGTCCAGTTCCGGCTCCGGATGGGCGCGGCTTTCCTCTGCGATTTGGAAGCTGGCCCAATCCCGGCCAAAGCGGACCCTGCGGCTCTGTTGGGAAAAATCCTGAAGCAGGCTCTCCTGGGAGGCCGGGAACACGTTGAGGTCCGGAAACAACTCGGCTTCCACCTCGATGTCGGCGGCCAGGGCCCCCACCGGCGGTGTTGGCACCCCATGGGGAAAATCGCAGACCAACTCGCTGTCAATTAGCGTGGCGGCTTCCTCTGCCGGGATTTTGGCCTCGATCAAACCGTCATAGCGGTGCACCTCCATGGCGCCTATCTGTTGCAAAAGCTCGTCAGCCTGGGCCAATTCCTCGTCGTTGAAATAGTGGATCACTGCTTTAATCTCAGACATGACGGCTTCCTCCTGGCATAGGGGTTAATACGCCTGTTTGAGATGCCTTTTTAAATCCTCGGTGATATTAGGCTGGTTCTCGAGCCGATCCCCATAGTCCCCTGCTCCCACCACCGCCTCGTCCAGCACTAAGGAGTCAACCATCTGTACCTCCGCCATCAGCTCGGCTTCTTCCGGCCCGGGGTCATAGGTGAAAAAGGGGTCATTTGTGTCTAATTCGTTGTCCAACTCGATGACGAGGTCTTCGGGGGCCTCGACGCCCGCAGCGGCCAACGTCCCCTGCCTGATCTGCTCCAGGGTCCCGGGCAGGTCCCTCATGGCGTCCTTGAGCCGCTCCACGGCTGTGGCGAAGGTCACCTCGTTGATGGGTGACAGGTCGGCATAGAGGTAGAAGGCCTTGCGGCTGTTTCCCGCCCGCCATTCTTCGATCTGGCCTTTTGGTCCATGGGGTACGGTGGTGAGGAGGTCAAAGTCCCCATACCGGGGGATGCCGTGCACCGTCACAAGCCGGACGTTCACCTCGGTAGCCTGGAGGAGCTGCTCGAGGGGGTCGCCCGTTTGGCCGGAGAGCACCAGCAAGTCCGCCATGGCCCGAACCTTGATCACTCCCAGGTACTTATCCCAGCCCAGGGCGGCTGCAGGCTGGGAAGTGACGCCGGCCACCAGTTCGAAGTCGGTCAGGGGGCTCCCCTGGCGCTCATTCTCGAAACGGGCCACTTTCAACTCTTGCAGCAGGTTCTTGCTCCCCGAGGGCGACCAGTCGCAGCCGATGCTGAAGGGCACGCCGGAGGCCTTGACCGCGCGCAAGTCCAGGGTCTGGCCGTACAACAGGAGGTTGCTGAACGGGGACCAGACAATCTTGGCCCCCTTGTCGGCCAGGTACTCCAGATCCCTGGGGTTCAGGCCCAGGGCGTGGATTCCCACCAGGGAAGGAGCTACCAGTTGATTTTCCTGCAGGTTGAGGAAGTGTTGCCGGGCGGAATCGTCGGTCCCTTCCGCCAGGTGGTAAAAGTAGGCGGTCAGAGATTGCAGTTTGTTGCGGAAGGCTTCGATCTGCTCTTCCCTCGTGGCCAGATCAGGGACATGGGTGCCAGCCTCTGGGAGACGGTCATCCTTGGTGACCTCCACGTTGCGCATAGCGCCGTAGAAGATTTTTCGCCCGCCCCGGGTGCTCGTCAGGATTCCTTGCCCGGTGGTGGCGCCGCCTATGAGCGCCTTGGCTTCCACATAGCGCAACAATGCCCCGGAGAGAATGCCGGATCGGGTCAGGACATCCTTGATGGGCATGGAGACGCTGCTCTTGTACTCCACGTGCCGGGGCCATTGGGAGCGATTGGTGTACCGTTTGGGCACGACCCAAAGGGGTAGAACGTTGTACACAAAATGGTTGTGGAGGTCCATGAGGCCGGGGTAGATGGTCCCTTTGGTATCGATCACCGGTGCGGCCGCGAAGGCCTCAGGCAGGGGCTCGCCGGGCTGCAACACGGCCCGGATCTGCCCTTCTTTTACCACGACCCGGCCGTCGTCGATCACCTCCCCCGGGGAGCGCATGGTCACGAGACGGCCCTGGAGGATATAAGTCGGCTCCCGATCCTCGTCGATCTCGCCGGCGGCAAGCACCGCGCCCGGGACCGAAACGGCCGGGGACGGGGCCGGCGCCGCAGTGGGGGGAATAACTACCGAGGCGTCGCGCATCCCCGCAGCCAGGGCGGCGATCACGTGGGATTGATTGGCGCTGAGGAAGAGACAGTCCTCCAGGGGGACTTCCGCTACCGCCGCGGCCGCGGCGAAAGCCCGGCGGTCGGGGAGCGGCGTGCCCAAGGCCGAGGCGACGATGACTATCTGGGTATCCACGTGCGACTCGATCCCGGCCGCGGCCAGGGCGGCGCGCACCTGTCTCACCCCCTGTCCCTCCGGGAGATTGCACAGAATCCCCACGCGGCCGAGCACGCCCTGGGTCAGGAGTGGCAGCAATACCGGTGAGACCTCCACCCCGCGAGCAGTCCGGAGCAGCAAGGTGCCCCACAGATCCAGGAAAGAGACGGGTTTAGCCGGCATGGGCAAGATCCTCCATACAGGTTGGTATTAACACGGTGTGGAACAGGTCCTTTGGGCGAACCGCAGGCTCTTCCCCCAATCCCATTTTAATAATTGGTTACCGTTTTTGGGGTTAGCAAGAGGACGCATATTACCCCGACTCCGGGCCCAGGGTTGTGCTTCATAATTTGGATGATTTCCATTTAAGGTGAAAGGCCTGGGAAATGGGAGGTATTTTCCCCCTTTTCTAAAGGGGGACTTAATAACCCGATATCTCAATGCCTTTCCAAATATTTATCACACAATTTACGAGGCATGGCACTATGGACCTTCTCAACAGCCTGTTAAGGCGAAAAGCGATCTGCGTCGTCCAACATCCAGACCTCCCCGGCCCCGCCCTTAACGGGTTGCGATACGTAAAGCTCCGCTTGGACCGCCTTCTCCGTCATCAGCAGGCTGATGGGCGATTCCGCGGTCAGCTGGGGGGCGGCGGACAGGGGCTGCAGCTCGTCCGCATAATCGCAAGGGCCGATGGCCAGCATGGGGCAAAAGACGCAGCCGCCCCGGGCTCGCCGCAGATGCCTCGTCTGGGGGTTGTAGGCCAAGGCTCCCGCGTCCGCTTCCTCGAGGAGTTGGCGGAGGACTTCCTGCCGGGCCGTGGCGAATTGCTCAGGCGCGCCGGTGATGTGGGGAGAGAAAATTATCCGGGCTTGCAAGGACGTGCCATCCCCCAGGACCCCATACTCCAAACGGATGGTCCGCCGCCGCAATTCTTCCAGGGGCTCTTGGGGCGACGGCGAGCCGGCCACAAAGCGGTCCTGCAACTCGGCAATGAACGCCGCGGCGGTCGCCTGGCTGAAAATGAGAATTATGGCGGGCAGGGTTTGGAACAACTGCCGCAAAAAGTACTTCCGCAAATGGAAACACTCCTGCACAATGCCGAGGCGCTCCTCCGGGGTCATCCCGGGCAGGTCCGGATCGCCGCTCGAGGCCAGCACCCACTTGGCGCTGGGGCAGGCCACCATGTTGCCATAGGCCAGGTCTTCGCCCAGCGCCAGGCGATGGTTGGACCAACCCTTTTGCGCCCCCAGTTCGTCAAGGAACCCCTGGTAGGTCTGGTACATCTTCTGGGGCTGCATCCGGGCGGGGATTAACCGCCTCCCTTGGCTGTCCGGCGGCACGTTAAGCTCGAAGCGGGAGAAGGGGGTGTCAGCCGGGCTGCCGCCAAAGGCCGCGTAGTCATTGGGGGGAACCTCCAGTTTGGCCACCGCCCGGTAGCGGAAATAGTGGGCGTATTGCTTGTAATCATCGAACAGGGGGTTCAATGAACCCCGAGAGCGGGGCCACCAGCCGGGCAGATTAGGGTTGATGCCGAGAGCCAACAGGGGCGCCTTGCGGCAGCCGCTGAGCACTTCCGGCACCAGGGGGGCGCGCCCCACATAGATTGACTCATTCACAATGCCCGGCTGGGGCGGGGGACCATCATCCAGGTAGTCGTAGCTATGATAGGTCCCCCACTTGCGGAAATAGGAGCACGGATGGGGCGCCTGGATGGGCTCCTGGGCGGTGCGCATGGCGTTGCACGGCATCACTTCGTAAACCAACTCCACTTCGGTGGGGAGTCTAGGGTCGGGCATGGCGCGGTCTCTCTGGCTCAGGACAGTCCAGCGATCACCGCCCAGCAAGCCAGGGAGCCGGTGACGCTGGTCCAGTAACCGTACTTCTCGTAATACCAAACGGCCCATAGGGCCTGCATATCCAGGCGCTTCGGCTGGGTGGGCAAGTCACCGTTGATCTGGGGATCCGAGATGTTTCGAACCACCAGCCAGCGAGGCGGATTTGCCATCTCACTGCAGGCCAGCCCCAATACCGCGTCCCCCATTTCTACGGCGCACCCTTCCCGGTCCAGATGGTTATTGGAAGTCCCGAACTCGAAGAAATCGGTGGTAAGAATGGGATGAAACCTGGGCATCCAGCCGGTGCCGTCCAGATGGATATCCGGGACGTTGGGCCGGGCCCGGAGCAGCGGACCCTGGAAATCGTAACGCTTGGTGGGCGGCCCAAAATCCGGCTCCACCAAATTTTGGGCGAACTGGTTCATCAGATCCCTGGCGGCGCCAAAGTGAGTCTGAGGCACCTGCCAGTCACTGGTGTACTGAGGACCGGGCCGATTCATGGCGTTGAACGGCTCTTGGGCAAATTCGTCGGCCAGGCGGAATTTGGCGCCCCGGGTGACCACCACGTCCCCCAGGTCCTGATCCAGGGTCACGCCGCCGCTGGTCCCCGTGGTGATCACCAGCTTCGGCCTGACTTCGTCGATGAGCTGCAGCAAGAGGTCCTTGACCGGCAAGGTGGCATAGCCGGTCTTCTGGTCGGCCGGGGTCCCGTCCGCGTTCAGGAATTTGCCGTCCTGGTTCAAATGCAACTCGGACTTGAAGCAGATCACCGAGGATTGGCCCACCGAGGTGGGAAACCAGCTCCCCAGGCGCCCATTGTCTAACGACGGCGCCCCCTCCCGGATGAGGGGCCGGTAATGCTGGTTAAAGCGCCGCCGGTAAAAGTACCAGACCTGGCGACTATAGCCTGGGGTGAGGACATCGGCCAGGCCGTTGTTTTCCGCCACCGTCCAGGTGACCACCAGCACGTCCGCCCGGGGCAGGGGATTTTCGGGATCGGGGCGGGGATCGAGAGGCCTGGGCACCGGGGCCATCCCTGCCGGAAATTGGAGCCCCAAATCCGCGGTCAGCCGGGCGGCGGCCGGCAAGGTTTCCGGCGCGACGTCCGCCAGTAAATCAAACTCATCCCTGCCCGCTGACAGCAACATCCGGGCCAATTCTTTCCGATAGTCCAAGTCGGCCATGAGGCCCTCCTTATCCCGAAGGATATAGACCGCCGCGCTGGCGGTAGCCACCCCGACCCACCGCGAATCCATCAACACTCCGGCCTTGCCGGGCCGGAGATCCGCCCGGATCGAAGATTCAACGGAGATAACGGGTGATCAGGAGATTGCGGAAGATAAACTCATTCGCCAGAATGGGGTAGTACCCGGGACCATCTTCCCTTTCCTGACGCCACCGTTTGCCGACACAGCGGAGATAGACTGCCGGATTGAGGGAATCGTTGCGGGTAACGCCCACGCACACCCAGTCCGGCGCATCCACGTCGTTGCGGTAATAGGCGGAGAAGTACGGGCCGCGCCGCTCCAGGCGCAGCCGCCCGCGGCGGGGCGTCTCCCCGTCTCCCACCGCCCTGCCATACTGGTTGTTGTCGTATTCCGTGCCCAGATTCCAATTAATGCGGTAGCCGTCCTGTTCGTCGTGTTCGGCCCCGACATAGGGCGGCGCGCCATGAGGATCAAAGAAGGAATCCTTTTGCCGGAAGGTGGTGGGCGGGTTCGCCTGATGGGCGCCCGGGTCCACGTTCAGGACCGCCATCTCCAGAGTAGTGGCTTGTCCCACAATCTGGACCTGGTAATCCACCTCGGCGACAAAGTCCCCCCGGATGCCCCGCTTCAGCCCCAAGCCGCCGCCGGAGTAGAAGGGCCAGTCCTTGGCGGTATACATCAGCTTGGTTTCCAGGTTTACCAGGCGGTTCTCCAAGGGGTCGTCCCCGGTTTCCGGCAAGGGTCCGTCATAGTCCCTGATCCTTACATGGATGCCGTCGTCCTGAAATATTTCGCCGTAAGGGTTCGCTTTGGCGTAGCCTAAACTGAACAGCTCCACATCTACTTTTTTCCCGGCAAAGGACTCCTGGACCATCACCACCGCCTGGCGGAGGAAGGGGGCCACTTCGAGCATCGATGCCGTCGCCACCGACCAGATAAAGGCGTGCCCGCCAAGCTGCGCGTATACCTCCCGGGTCAAGGGGTATGAGTCAGCGCCCGGACGCAGGGCCACGCCCACCCGCCAGGGCCGTTCCTGATGCCTGGCTTCGAGCCGGCGCCCGAATTCGGTCAACCGGCCCTGAAGGTCGGCCACGCTCTCCCAGGTAGTGACCAGGCCATCCGCGGCCAGGCGGTCGATGCGCTCCAGGCTTTCCTCTGCGGTCAATCCCTCCCCCACCACCAGGACGCGCAGGACTGGCGCCTGTCCCCGGACCAGGCCAAGAATCTCCTGATCCTTGGAGCAGAGGGCCACGCGGTCGGTCAGTTCCCTGGATAAGAGGGCTTGCACCACCTGGGTCGCCAAAGCCTTTCTTTGGGCCGGCTCCCGGCAGCTCTCCTGCCCCAATTCCATCAACAGCTCCACATCTTCCGGCAGGAAGTCGAGGAGCGCCGGCAACGTCTCCAGACGCAGGCGGTGGCCCTGGCGGTGATAGTAACGGAAGTGCGGCGCGTTCCGGGGCCGGAAGGTGGCGCTGAAATCCAATTTGCGAAGTTCCGCCAGAGTCATGGCCGGAATGGTCCCCGGCTGGCCCGTCAAGCGCTCCAGCGCGGCCTCGTGGGAGATCACCACGTGGCCGTCTTTAGTAAGTTGGACCCCAATATCCAACACGTCCGCCCCACCGGTGTAACCACTGATCAAAGCCGGCAGAGTATTCTCCGGAGCGTGGGTGCAACTGCCACGATAAGCCGCTATCCGCATCGCTGGAACCTTTCCCGGAAAATGACTTAAAAAATGATAGCAATTAAAAAGTTAGAAAAATCAATTTCCCGCAGTATGACAAGACTAATCTTTATAACCCTTCCATACATCTTCTGCGAAGAGATGATAATCTCGCAGTAACCACACTTTCTCCACTATTGGAGAATTCAAGTCCGACAAGTTGGCTAACGCATTCAGATCTTCAGCTTTCTCGACATCCACAATGATGATAATGCGTTGCTGCCCCGCAACTCTGTATAAGCTCAGTACCTTGGTTGACCCCAGGTCTTTCAAGGTTTTTTTAGCATTATCCCACAACCCCTCCAGCTGTCTCTCTTTAGGATCCCAGGCCATCTGGACGTAATATAGCAACCTGGGATTCTGACTTATTTTTCCCCTTCTTGGTTTCAAATACCCCTGAACATCGATGCTGAAACCCTCTTCCAGGGAAAAAACTTCTTCAAATATCAGGTGTTCGTGCATCGGCAGGCGTCCCATGGCGGTACGGTCCAATTCCTCGGCCGATGGGAGATTGCCGATGACAATAACATATTGTTCGGCGGCCACCTTATATAGATGCTGGGCCATACCTGAGTCGATGGTCTTTATTGCCTGCCTGGCCTCTTCACCCTCTAATTTCCACAAATCTTCAAAAGACAATCCTTTGAGATCCCAACCCATCTTACAATAAAAAAGCATGTCTATTCACCTCCTCCTTTAAAATCAATAAAATCGCTGCAGATCCGAACAAATTCAACCTTAAGTTGGGTTCAGTTGGAGCTTACGCATTCTCCATTTGTGAGCGAAGCAATTTGACCATCTCATGCTCTTTACCAAAGGTATCGATGGCGATATCTATGGGGAGCTTGCCGTCATGTCCCCGCAAATCCAGCCGGGCGCCGGCCTCCAGCAAAATTTTGGCGCATTTATCGTAGCCATGCCACAGGGCATCATGCAGAGGGGTATAACCGTTTGTGGCCCCCTGATAGTCCAGGTTGATACCGGGTTCCCTGACCAACATGCCGGTAATGTCGGCATGCCCGTTGTAAACGGCCTTGTGTAACGGCACCGCTCCGAATGTCGGCTCCATGGCGTTGACATCAGCCCCAGCCTTGAGAAGTTCGGCCATGATTTCGGTATGCCCATCTCGACAAGCAACGAGCAAAGGAGTGTGATAATCGTTAAACCCATTCACGAAGGGATAGCGTTCCTCAACATCGACCTCTGCGGCAATAAGTTCACGAACCGTTTCTACATCGTCCTCGGTCACCGCCTGCATCAATTTTTGGCTTTCAATCTTGGCCTGGTCTGATTGCTGGCGGACTTTGATCATCTTATCCGCTTTAAGCAATTTATCTTTACCCAGGACATTGACATTTAATTCATATTCAAAGTGTTGGAGCAAAGAGAAGCCATAATGCGTATTGAGTTGCAAACCTGCCCCTTGATCGAGGAGATATTGCACAATGTCGGGATACTTGAACCACAAAGCCTCCATCAAGGGGGTATGCCCCGTCGTGGGAGCCACAGCATCGACAAATGCCCCGGCTTCCACCAGCAGTTTCACGACTTCCATACTCCCACCCTGGCAGGCCTTATGCAATACGGACGCCCCGGCCCGGCTGTCCGCGGCAAAGACATCCGCGCCGGCAGCGAGCAAGATTTTCACCATGTCCGGTTGGGCCTGCCCTGCTGCCATCATCAGCACCGTCAAGCCGCTTTCAGTATTCCTAACCCTGGCATCCGCCCCTTGTTTAAGCAAATCTCTAACCCGATATAGATCATTGCCGCCTACAGCTTCCAGCAACCGTGCATCTAGATCGGTAATCATAGGTCCCCCAAATATCATTTACATATTATCGTTTCTAAGGGCCTTTGGCTAAAGAAGCAATAAAAATGGTTCACTTTAATCTTCGACAGGAAAGTTGGGGTCCGGAACCTCCATTCTCGGAATTTCCAAGCCGCGAAATGCGGCAATGATAGGAGAAGGATCAGTGAAAGATTTCCATTGCGTAATCTTGCCTTTCGATGTATCGACATGCAGCCAGGTGGCAAAGTCGATCGCAAATTTGCGATCTGTGGCTTTAACCCTACCAGCCTCATAAGTCCTGCCAACCGCTTGGTTTCCCTGAACAACCAAACCCAGCAGTTTGTAATCTGTGACCTCTGCCACGCCCATGTACGTTCCATAGGCTTTGACAACATTATCTTTCCCCTGGGTGGTGCCAATCCAGGGCAAAATATCGCTAATCCCTTCTATCGGTCGCATGTTGATCCACTCAACATCGTCTGCCAGACAACTCAAAGCTGCTTCTATGTCACCGGTTACGAGAGAATTGTACCATTTGGTAGCAATTTTTTGGGTTATCTCCGTTTGACCCATAGTGACCTCCATTAATTATTGATTTATGGTCGATATTGAAAATTATTCGCTAGTACCTTTCAATAAACTCAATCAGGTTACCCTCCAGGTCCCGGATAAAAAACGCTTTTAATTTGAGCGGTGCCGCATTGACCAGATCCAGGGCAACTCGGATCGAGCGACTCTTGACCCGCGCAAAAATTTCTTCAATATTCTTTACCCGAAAAGAGAGTTGGCTTATACCTTGCGTCAACACATGATTTTTCGGTGGGTCTGGACGTGGGGCAGGGGTGAAATCACGGCTCTCAACCAGTTCGATTTCCATTCCCTTGGACTCCAGGAACGCCACCCGCGCGGCAAACTCGGGAAAATCTTGCCTCTGGAGAACCTCAAACCCCAACACCTCCCGGTACCAATTTATGCTCGCGTCGAGGTTCGCTACCGCGATACAGGCGTTCAGATTATCTATGGCCACCAGGGGTTGAACTGCCATAAAGCTTCTCCAATTAATTGGATATGAATGATTTTAGAGTAGTGCTCCAATCCAGCAACAGCCCGATTCAATTGCTGCAAATCTTTAACGCGATTCCGGCCCGCTAATCCAATGCTCCTCAGCAACCAAGGTAAAGATATATTTGGGGTCAACAAAGCTAACCAGGCTGGATTTCACTTTTTCTTGGAATTGGTCTGAGTTCAAAGCTAGTCTAAGCGCGGCAACATTCTCAAACCAAAGTTGCTCAACCCCATCAAACCTGGCTTCACCAAAAACGTAGAACCCATCACGGGTATGGCATTGCAGATACCGTTGCAAGCCGGGCAACGCAGCAACCACAGGAGCATGAACTTTCAAGTTATAGCGGCGGAAGCTTTCCAAGGGCACACCTGGTTGGCGCTTGAGCAACATCAATAACTTAATCCAGGCTGGGTCTTTGGTCAGTGGTGGGCCTTCTACAATTACCTGAGCAGTGGTGTCCAACACCAAGGTAAGCCAAAACGCCGCCCAATTCGGTTCATCAAGGCGGGCCCCTTCTAGAAATTCCTGGGATTGCAGGGAAGCTAACTGGTCTGCTTCGTTTTTTAACCAAATTTCGGCCACACCCTGGTGAGGAAGAACCGGGTCCCCCAGATCACCCTCAAAAGGAATCCTGGTGTCTATCAGATACTTCCTGATTTGGGGAATCTTACTGGCATATTTCACCGCGTGGATATTTACCCAGTAATCTTGAAACTCCTGCGCAGTCATCCCCGGCTTGGGGGCCGCAAATATGAGTTGATGGATCACGGCATCGTCTCTTTTGGATTTCTCATCTTGTTGGCAACGACCCCAAAGAGGGCGGAGCTGGTCAACAATCCAGTCCTGGTGGGCTTTAGTCCTTGCGAAAGACCATAAACCCGCTGGCTGGAATTAGTACCTCCAGAAGGCCATTGTGAACAGAAAGCGCGGCCCCCTGATTGCCCACATTGTTACCCCCATAAACTTGGGCATCGGTATTGAAAATTTCTCGCCAGGGGCCGCTTCCCAGACGGGAGTTTTCAATAACATATCCGGCGGTGAAGGGGTGGTTATTCAGGCTGGCCACCACCAGCAGCTCTTCCGAGTCGTCCCAGCGCCGGAAGGCCAACACCCGGTTGGCATTATGCACGTGGAGGATATCGACGGCATGGGTCCTGAGGCCGGGATGGCTCAGGCGAAACGCGATTAAATCCTGGTAAAAACGAAATAGCCGCTGCCCGTCTCCCTGGCGCTCGGCCCTCAGGTTTTCCCGGTTTTGCATAAAGGTATTGTATTTATATTCTTTCTGGGCGCCGACCTCTTCTCCCATAAGAAACATGGGAGTGCCCGGCGACAGCATGGTCATGCCTAAGCAAAAACGACAACGGGCTTCGGCGACCTCCCGGGTAGGGCCCACCAGCGGCGCCCCATTGACCGCAGTCACAATGGTTCGTTGGGAGAACGCCGAATTTCCCGCTTCATCGTGAGACTCATGATAGACAATCTTCTTCTGGCCGGACCCTCCCAGGGCGCTGGCAAGATAATCCAGGGCCAGGGGCTGGTCCTGGCCATATCCCGCGGTCAGGAGCAGTTTGGCGAACTCCGGGCCCTGATCCAGTTTGCCGACAAGATGATGGTGAAAATTGGCGTACCAGGCCGCATCAAACCCCAGACCTCCGGCATCGGGGCTTTCGGTCACTTTTTCCCAATCGGAGTGATCTTCCGCCATCAGGATGACTTTGGGGTTGATGAGCTTCAGAGTCCGGGTCAACTCCCGGAGAAATTTGGGCAAAATAAGTTGGCGTGGGGTACGGGGATACGGTTGTCTGCATGCAGCACATTATAAAGGTGCATGGAGGTGGTTTGGTCCACCCGGAAGCCGTCCACGTGGAACTCTTCCATCAAGGCCGCGGCGCTGCTGATGAACATTTTCCGGACGTTCTCCTCATAAAAGCGAGGCGCATACCCGGTGGACCAGTTATCAAGATAACCACCCAAGGCATCCGGGTAGTCGGAGGATTTCCCTTCGTACCAGTAATAGATGTTTTCTTCCGGGAGATCCGAGTCATAGCCCCATTCGGCCCGCTCGGCCCGGTGATGATAGTGGTTGTACACCACATCCAGAATCACCGCGATGCCGTGGCGATGGCACTCCCGGACAAAGTGCTTGAATTCGTCCCGCCCGCCAGAGCTGTATTCGATGGCAAAATAGTGGGAGGTACCGTAGCCCCATTCGGCCCAACCTTCGAACTCGTTCATGGGCAGTAATTCCACCGCGTTGACCCCGAGTTCTTCCAGGTAGGGCAAGAGATCCGTGGCATCCGCCAGGGAGCCGGGGCGGTCTTCCCCGTTCCAGATGGCGCCTATGTGAAGTTCATAGATCACCAGGTCCTCGACCCGAGTGGGCAGACTTAAACCCGGACGGACTTCATCTTGCCAGAATTCTGCTGCGGGGATGAACTCAAGTTCCGGCCAAACCGCTTCCCGGAAGTTTTTGGTCACCGTGTCCGGGTTGACCACTACGGAGCAGCTCACTGTGCCGTCCAAATTATCGATATTCCCGGGGTAGGGAGCGCCCTGGGGATCAAACTTGCCCCGGCCGATCTGGCAGCGGGAATAAAGGTCGGTGCGACAGGCTCTCCGGCCTCCTTTCTTGGTAACCCAGAACATGTAAGGAAGGTGGTCCCATGGCTGGAAATTCCTCAATTCCGGGAATCTCGTCACTTCTGTTTGCCAGACTCCGTCCGGTTGCTTATCCAGGGGGATAGTGGCGCGGCTTTGATCCCTGCCGGAGCCGTCTTTGTCATCGGCGATATAACCGATGTTACGGTCTCCCACCACCACCTCCACCTTTTCGGCGTTGGGGGCCCAGACCGCGAAGCGGACTCCCGGCTTAGACGCTCCTGCAGAATAGTGTTTGTTGGCCCCTAGGTGGCGGCAGTGGGTCAGATAATAATATTCCTGCTGGGGATTTGGGCCCGTGGGTTGCAGCACCATGGTCCGGTAGCGGTCCTGGGAGGCATGGTCGTTGACCTCGGTGGGAATTCCCCAAAGGTCGGCGCCCTCCTCGGTATCCAAAATGATGCCCCAACGAAACTGCTGCCCTATCTGGGATTCATCGAACCCGACGGTGGTCTTGAAGCAGGGGCAACCGTCTGCACCGGTCACCGGGTTCATGGGCAGGGTCGTCCATTGGTCCGAGTAGCGACCCTTGGCGTCCCAACTCCCCGTCAGCCGGACGTTCCTGAAGAGGTTTCTTCCCAAGCCGGTGTAATAAACAAACTCTACGGGGATGGCCATGGCGGTCTCCTGGCATGCATCTTCAAGAAGGGATGCTTATCTCATCCTTCCGGCTTGTAATCCTTGTTGGGGATGAACTCCACCGCGATTTCCACCGGATTAAATTGAGTGGATTCCGGCAATTTCACCAGGAAATCCTCGGTGATGACGTCGCGATGTTCCACGCCGTCCACATAGACCTTACCCAAAGTCAGGGACCCTTTGGGGAGATAGTCGGGCTGCACGCTCAAGAAGTCGTGTCGACGGCTGCCCGAGGGTTTGAAATAGAGCCGGAACGGGGTCTTGGTCACAAAGGTGCGGATATAGATGTTCGTCAGGAAATTCAGCTCGAACACGTGGTAGCCCGACTTGGAATGGCTGCCTTTCATGGCTTCCACATCTTTGGTGTAAGGAAGCCCATCGTCGGTAACCATGAAATGGACATCGCCGTAATCGAAATCGAGGTAGGTCATATTCCAGAAGGAAATGGATTCCCGGGCCAGTTGGAGATATTCCGGGTTCCCCGTGGCCCCGTGCATGATGAGATAGGCCAGGATACCCTGCTCCTGCTGCCACCAGGCTTTGCGGTTATGCCAGGTAAACTCAATGGGCATATTGTTTTGGGGTTTCCGCTCCACCACATCGAACCAGCCCCCCCGGATTTGGTCCAGGCCATGGATCTTCATGTCATTCGCCAGCTTCTTGGCCAGTTCGAGGTAGGATTTCTTTTCCGGGAGCAAGCTGTACACCCGGGTGAGATTCCAGGCAATCTTCAGGTTATGGCCCACCACCGCCCGGTTTTGCTGCCATTCATATTTTTCATCAGCTACCCAGTCCCTCGTAAACCGCTCCCGCACGTAAGGGATATCCTGGTTGGGGTCCGGGAAATGCTTGACGATGAGATCGGCCAGTTCCCTCTGCATCTTTTTGCATTCTTTATAGAGCTTATCCAGGTCAGGCTCGGGAATGTTCTCCAGGGCCAGCATCAGGTTCAGCAGGTAAGCAGGAGTATGATCGCCGATGGAGTTCCAGTTTTTTCTACTGACATTTTTCCCCAGAGCTGGAGTGTCATAACTGAAGGTGACCGGATCGATATGAGAAAAGTAACCGCGTTTATCCTGGTCCAGGAATATCTTGTTGAAGAATTCCATCGTCCGCCGGATGTCGTCCAGGAGCTCCCAATCATTGGAAATCCGGTAGAATTGGGTGAGGCCCGCCAGAGCGTAGATTTGCTCATAGAGGGGAATAGCATCCAGGTCATCGCCAAAAAGAGAGGGCATGATTTTCCGGCCTTTGACTTTGTCATAAGCATGGGCCCAGACGATGAAGGAGCCGTCATGGGATTCCGTTCTAAAGGTATCCCGCTGGTACTCCACCCCGTTTTTCGCCGCCTGGTAATAGCGTTCGTTCCCGGTCATGAGGTAAGCCGACGCCAACCCATAGATCAGCCGGGAGAGGGTGGCGCATTCCTGAATGGTGTCCGTGGTCTTGGAGCCGATATAGCTGAGGTTCGTCTGGTAATTGGTGAAATCGAAGGTGTTGCTGGCCCCAAAAATATTCAAGAGCCACTGGTCGGCCAGGGCTGTGATCTGGGTCAGCCACCAATGGGTCTCTTCAAAAAGATAGTTTTTGTCCTGGTTCTGAAATAACCAGATTTCCTTGGCGTCAAATCGCTTCTGATCCTCATGGATCTGGTAGACCCCGTAGGCGGCCACCAGGATGTCCGGGCGGATATATCTTTTCAGCCGGTCTGCGGGTTTTTTGTGATCATAACCCTCGAATTTGGGCATCCGGTCCCGGTCGAGGCGGTCGAAATTCTTGATGAAAAAATAACCGGTACCTTCCGCCACGAACACTTCAAAAACATCGCCGCTGCGGCACTGCACCTGGAAAGAACGTTTTTCTAAATCCACGTCCTTTACCATGCCCAATATCCGGAGACTATGAGTAAAATACTTCATGTTTTTCTCCTCCCTCGGCCCTTTCCAAGACACTGCGCCCCTAATGGAGGGCAATAGTGCTGCTTTGCCGGTCTGCGTCTATTGCACCTGTCTGATAAACTCCAGGATGAACGGTTCTGAATGGCTGCTCATCCGGCCGCTCACCATATTGCCATCCACGTGGACGTCGGTGTCGATATAGATAAACCCGGCATTCTTAACGTCATCGATGATGTTGTAGGCACAGGTTACTTCCCGGGCCTTAACCGCCTGCTTCAGACTGCAAAGCAGCCACATGGCGTGGCAGATCACCCCCACTTTATGGTTTTCCGAGCGGAGGATGCTCTCCACCAGGGCCCGGGGTTCAGGCCGCTCCAAGACGCCGGGTTGGGACTCCTTCATGAACCACCACCGCAGGCGGTCGGTCCAGTACCCGCCCCCGAAGACGAACCCGGCGAAGTCGGCAATCTTCACCTCCGGGATGCTGAGGTCGGCGACTAGTCGATAGATGGGCTCATCCCCGGAAGGGATGCTCTTTCTTTCTCCTCGGTCCCATTCTTTGTTGGTAGTGATGAGAAGGGGGAGGAAACCAGCTTTTTTGAGTTCACGGATGATGGGGTGATAGCTCATTGCTACCCATTCATCCTCGATAAATAGGCCGATTCTTTTACAAGTCATCAGTCTCTCCTCTGGCGGGTGAGAGAAAGTCTTCGGCTATTGGCCGCACTTGCAGCCGATCTTATACCCAGGGACTTCATTGGTAATTACCAAATCGATGAGAAAGGGGCCGTCATCTCCCAGGGCCTGGGTGATGGCGGGTTTGATCTGGTCCGGGGTCTCCACCCGCACTGCCTTCACCCCCATGGCCTGGGCCAATCCGGCGAACCCGATGTCCGGGGGAGTCAGATCGAAGGAGGACGGAAAGGAGTGCATGGGTATGCCGCGCTCCCGCCAATACTGGAGGATGTTAAGTTTCAGCAACTGATAGGCACGGTTGTTACAGACCACGAATTTGGCCCCTACGCGGTGCCGCGCCGCGGTCCAGAGGGCTTGGATAGTGTACATGCTGCCGCCATCGCCGGTAAAACCGATGACTGTCTTATCCGGATGGGCCAGCTTGAGGCCGATGGCCCCGGGAATGCCCACGCCCAGGGAACCGCCCCGAGTTTGGAAATAAAGCCCCGGCTGCGTCGGGGGCAGGTAGCGGGTTAATTCCGGGGAGACGGTGAGGGCTTCATCAAAAATGACGGCATCCTGGGGGAGTTGGGCGGCCAATTCTTTCATGAACCGGGAGGGGTGCAGAGGCACCGCGTCGTTCACGGCCCGGTCGGCCTCCAATTGGCCGGCCAATTCCTGCTCCTTTTGCGCCGCAATCTTGGCAATACGTGCCCTGGCGGCCTCCTTTTGGGAGGAGGTCAGGATGGCGTCGAGAGCTTCCGCCAGTTTGGCCATGGTCGCTTTCGGGTCGCTCACCAGGCCAAGGTTAACCGGAAAATTTTTAGCGATCTCAAAGTAATCCAGGTCGATGTGGATCACCCGGACCCCGGGGCTAAAAACGCCGGAGAGAGCGGGGAAGACTTCGGGAAAAACATAGGTCCCACAGATCAGGACGACGTCCCCTGGGGAGACGATGGTCCGGCTGTGCTCGCCGAACATGTGCCCCAGCAATCCCCGGAACAAGGGATGCTTGGCGCTGAGATTCACCTCTGAGGAGTCCGCGCCCCACACCTCGGCGCCCACCAGTTCGGCCACCCGGGCCAGTTCGGGTTGCGCCTCAGAGAAGGCCACCCCATCGCCCATGATGACCAGGGGATGGGCCGCAGCAGCCAGCATGGCCGCGGCGGCGGCAATCTGCTCCGGCTCGGGGCAGACGCGGGTCACCGGAAATGAGGTGGGGACCACTTCTTCTTCATTGGGAGCATCCAGGAGGTCCATGGGCAGGCAAACGAAGACCGGCCCCATGGGCGGGGTGGCCGCCATTTTAATGGCCCGGCGCAGCACCCGCAAAACCGATGAGGCCTCCACCACCCGGGTGGCCCACTTGGTCACCGGCCTGGCCATGGCTACCAAGTCCGCCGCCATCTGGGCGTCCATGGCGTCATACCTGATGCCCGCTTCCCCCGCGATTACCACCAGGGGTGAATGGCCGCGTTTGGCCTGGTAGAGCATGCCAATGCCATTGCCCAGGCCCACGCCGCTGTGCAGTTGCACCACGGTAGGACGCCTGGTGGCCCGGGCATAACCGTCGGCTATGGCCACGGCCACCGATTCCTGCAGGGCAAAAATATAGGTAAATTCGGGATAGTCTTGGAGCGCATCCAGAAACCCCTGCTCCACCGTGCCGGGGTTGCCGAACATATATTTGCACCCGTCGGCCAAAAGTTGCTCGATGATGGCAAATCTGCCAGTTTTCCCAGGCATCATCCCACCTGCCTTTTCCGGAGAAGTTTACCAGCCGAACCGTTTCAACCCCTTTTCCATAACTTCCACCAATTTCACCCCCACCAGATGGGAGCAAGCGGTGGATCGGCCGGTAATAAACGGGAAATCAACGATTACGGAAGTCTCCCTGCCCACATTGCCGTGGTACTGGCCATCCGGCCCCACGGCATCCCTGAGGATAAATTCCAGGGGATAAGGGGGTGGCCCCATGTTGAAATCGGTCCCCATGAAACCGGTGCCGTCCTTATAATCGAATTCCAAGGGGTGGCCGGTGACATGTTTGCCCCAGATGATGCTCTGGCGCTCCTGGAAATCCCGGGCAAAGGCAAGGCAGGCCACTCCGTAACATTCCGCGGCAATGGGTTTGTCCAGCTTGAGAAAACTGAGAATGAGGTCATGAACCCGCTGATTGTTCACCATATCCACTATGGGCCCGCTGCCGCCCACCAGCAGCAGGGCTTCGTATTGCTCCAAGTCCTGCTGCACTTTCTCCAGAGTATGGTGGTAAGCTTCCAGGTCCCGCAGATAGCTGGGAGAACTGAGATATGGCCTTTCGGGAAACCAGGTGGAAAGATTGAGGGGATTGTTTAATCTGGTGGAATTTTCCAACTCCCGGGTTTTGCGGGCCATTTCCTCGGAAGTGACGGGTCGGCCCAACGGTGGGTCAATATAAGTGGGGTCCATGCTGGGAGTAAGGGCTACGGGCTTTGTTCCTTTAGGAGTCACAAAAGTTGCTTCATACCCTGCGCCATCCAATACCTCCAGAGGCCCCACCAATTCCTCACCCCAGTAACCCCAATTAGAGAGTACGGTCAAGATCTTCTTCATGGCGATCCCCTTTCCTCCTATTTAATGGTCAGTCTCAAGGCCCGAAAGAACCTTTCCCGCATAATTGAGCCCAACCACCGATGTTTGCGGGCAAAGGGTTAGATCTGGGAATGCGTCAGGCTAGTTAAGATTTGTTTTGATCTTTCTAATGGCCAAAACAAAAAGGTTCAGATTACTAGGGTGACCATCTCGCAACCAGGCTTCAGCACGCTTTAGCCTCCTTTATTAACGGATGGCGTTTGAGGAACTTCTTTGATTGAAAGGATTTAAATTTTTAATAAGGACGTTTGCTCAAAAGTCAAGCCCCCCGGCATATAAAACGAGATTATGCGGCAGCCTTGGCCACCGCAGTCAAAAAATGGTTTTGGGGACCTCTCTCCCCGAGTTTAACCCCGACAAGTTTCCTCTTTTGTAGCCAGGACACGATAGAACAAATTTCCATGAATTTGTCAACCAATCAGCCGGACATAGTAATTTTTGCAGAAATTTTGGCATACCTGCCCCTCAGAACCCGGATACCTCAATGCGGTGGACCTTAAGAACCCCAGGCCAGCACCGCCCGATAATGGTGCGCTAGAGGAAAAGCCGAGGCCACATGCACATGCCACCTCCGTGGACGGCAAGAAACTCTGACCCCCAGGTGGGAGGACGAAGGCGTAGTTGTCTTGCTAAAGGGCAGTTATTCACCAGCTCTAAAAATTGCAGATATGATCAGGATAGGTTGAATTTTCTGAGATTTGATAAGTTTCTGGTCATAGCAGTACCTGACACTTTTGCCTAATTGAATCCTAATCCAAATCTCTTCATGTTGGTTAAGCAGCCGACGGCGAAGGGGTAGCCTCCTAACCTCAGGATCAAGGATGTAAGCTTTAATTACTACTTTATTCCATTTAAATCGCGCCAGCCTCCCTCAAAGCGGCAATACGTGGTGCGTCATACCCCAGTTCCCGCAGGATGGCTTCCGTTGATTCACCCAGTTTTTCGGCCAGAGAAATCCGGCTTTCATCACCAGGGCAATGAAATGGCGAGGCGATGAATTTTACTTGGCCCCTCTCTGGGTGAGGCACGGTGACGATCTTGCCCTGTTGCCTAACAAAGGGATTGTCCAAGGCCTGTCCAATGTCGTAAACCGGGGCGCAGGGGACCTGGCCCGTCATAAGGTTTAACCACGTTTCGCTACTTTTTTTCGAAAATTCGCCATCCAGAATCAGCGTCAGTTCGTCCCGATGGGCTAGGCGGGACTCATTCGTGACCAAGCGAGGGTCAGACAACAGGTCCTCCCGTTGGATCAGGCGGCAGAGCTTTTCCCAAAACTTGGGCAGGATGCAGGCCACATAGAGCCAGCCGTCCTGGGTTCGGAAGATCTGGCAGGGAGCTTCGGCGGTATGGGCCGACCGGGGCTGGCAGGCCTCTACCACCCCTTCGTTGAGATACCACAGGCCCTGGTAGCACAGGCTGCTTAGGGCGATGTCCAACAGATTGGTATCAATGTCCCTGCCTACTCCCGTTTCCCGGGCGCCCAGGACTGCCGCCAGCAACCCCAGCGCCCCGTAAATTCCGCCCATCAGGTCCACCACCGAGACCCCCACCTTGGCCGGAATGCTGCCCGGCTCCCCGGTAACCGACATCCAGCCCGCTTCCGCCTGCATCAAAAAATCATATCCCGGCCAGCCGGCCCGGGGGCCGGTGCGGCCATAACCGGAGATGTGGGCGCAGACAATCTTGGGATTGTGGGCCTTTAAGGCTTCATAGGTGATCCCCAATTTCCCGGGCACATCTCCCCGCAGGTTGTCCAGGGTGGCGTCGGCCGTTTTCACCAGATCGTGCAAGACTTCCTGGCCTTCCGGGGTCTTGAGGTTCAGGGTGAAACTGCGTTTATTTTGGTTGGCGGCCTCGAATCCCTGGCTATCCTGATGGGCCGCATCAAAAAAATACGGCCCCATCTTCCTCAGGGTGTTCCCTCCCGTAGCAGGATTTTCAACGGAGACTACTTCCGCTCCCAACTGGGCTATCATCATGGCCCCATAAGAACCGGCCCCCCCAGGATTCAAAGGCCAGAATACGCAAACTGGTTAACGGCAGCATATCGTTCTTCTCTCCTTGAACCACTTTTGCTCATTACCCAACCCAGGCGGTCTTGAAGCCTCGCACCTGGAAAGCTTCTACAAGGTAGGTTTCAGCCAATAAATCCGCACATGGGCGATGCGGTCACCTTCCAGATGGTAGAAGGCCGCCATGCCCATCCTTACCGGCACCCCCTGCTTAAGGGGCATGACGTAAAAATCGGGGAGGTCCTTTTTTGCAGAAAGAACCCCTTCCAGTTCCAGGCCAGCCACTTCTGGGGTAATGATGACTGTCAAGGGAGTGAGTTCCTCATCCACGTCCATATGATGTTCCTGAAAAAACCGGGCGATGGCCTCCCGCCCCGTGATTTGGTATTTGGGATTCTGGAAGGTGGCGTCCGCCACATAAAAATTGTTCACCAACTCATCATAGCGCTTACTGTTGTACGTGTCGAAATATTCCTGCCAATACTCCCGGTTAACCTCTCTGGTCATAAGACCTCCCTTCTTTCTGGAAATGTAACTGTCCTTATTATGCCAAGGCTCGAAGCTGCTGTCAGTAAACTGAAATCTCCAACAATTACAGCGGCAAATGCATATCTATCTAAGGCAAATTACTTAATGCCTATGATACATCACCAATGCCAGGTTGGGGCAATATGCCGAAAAATATGAGCATTTCTTCGCTAGGAGCCAATCCAGGTTCGAAATGAGTCCACGAAGGGGACCATCCTCTCTTCCTGCTCCCGCCCGGTAAAGGAATTGGGGGATCAAGCCGGGGGCCCAGGTGGAAATGTGATCAAAAATTCCTCCAGGGACAATACCTTGGCATACCGGGCCCGCAAGGCCGCCATAAACGCGGCATGGACTTGCGGGGCCGGTACTTCAATGCCTTCAAAGACCAGACTCCGGCTGGCGCAGGCATCGTGGATCACCTGGCATTGGAGGCCGTAGTCGAAGGCCGCCCGCGTCGTGGCGTCAATACACATATGGCTCATGGCGCCGCAGATAATCAATCCCTCAATTCCGGCCTCCTGAAGAGCCTCCAGAAGACCGGTTTCTCGAAAACCGTTGGGAAAATGCTTCTGAAACAGTGGCTCTCCAGGGAGCGGTTTGAGCGGCGCATGGATTTCAACTCCAAGGGTATCCGGCCGGAAGATGGTCGCATCTTGCTCCAGCGCCACATTTTGCATGTGGAAAATGGGCTGACCGGACTTCCGGAAGGGCATGAGCAATTTTTGGGCCTGGGCCGCGGCCTGCTCAATTCCCGCCAATTCCATATGGTCTCCGGTGAAACAATCGTTTTGTAAATCAATTATCAATAATGCCGATTTCATGACGGAAATCCCTTTCCTGCCGAGGATGGCACCCGAGATTATGCGGCAGCCTTGGCCACCGCCGTCGAAAAAAGGCTTTTGGGAGCTCTATGCTTGGTGAAAATCCCCCAAAGGTGACATTCCTTGAGCCGACTCCTCTCATCGACGGCATGGTACCACACATTGCGCTGAAAAATTAATTTTCCCAAAAATCTGCGCATATCACACCCCCAGAACCAGGTTACCTCACTGCTGGAGAGCTTAAGAACCCCAGGCCAGCACCGCCCGATAATGGTGCGTCAGGGAAAAGGAGGAGGCCACATTTGCGTAGCACCTACGGGCGTGGGAATGGGCCAGTTGGCGAAAAAAAATTGGGGTTGAAAGAGAAATGGATGGATAGCAGGTCACTTGCCACTATACGCCCTTTCGTTAATTTTTCCATATGGTTCGTATCTCGAAAACCTTTGCAAATGGAGTTTGGGTTGGGAATCCTCCCGGAAAATTGAAAAATTTCCGGGGCGATCATAATGACCCGGGAGGAGGAAGTCCCTCCCGAGGTGTCCGGTTTCCGACTCAGACCCAAGACCTGAGGTGCGGGCCCGGGCGGTGCTGACGCATGAAGCAGCAAGTGTGAAGAGATCTGCACGGGGTTCCGTCGCCCTGCTCCTGCCGACCTCGTCCGACGGGAGCACCGGCACCCTGGAATGCGCCCCAAGTCATCCCCCCGGAAAGATAAATCTGCGGCGCTGAGGGCCACTCAAAGCCCTGCCACGGCTCGCAAACGGTCCCCCCCCAAGGAAAGGGGTACAGGGGGCCTGTGAAATGCTTAAATCGCCCGCAGGAAGACCCAGCCCCCCGGCCATATTTTGCTTACAAAATTTTTGGGGATCCGGAAGGCCGGGGGGGGTGTTCCAGGCCGGGGTCTCGCCGGGACGCAAAAACGGTATGAATAATATTTTGGGGTTGGGGTCCGGAGCAAGCATAATCCATAGGGGGGGATAGGAGTCCCGTCTCCGCATTTGCCTCCAGGGGCCGGAAGAGGGGGACGTACAGGGTCGGCAGGTGCAGGGGGGGCGGGGGCGGCGCCCAGGGCTGGGGGCCAGGGTGCACAGCCAGGGCAGCAGCAGGGCGCTTGGGCGTGCACCCATGGGCAAGGGCGGGCGACGGGCCGACCGAGGTCAGAGGGCAGCGGCGGGCGGCGGCCATAAGAAAGGAAGAAGAAGGCCATTGTCTTTCGCTATGCTCAGGTCCGACTGCTGAGGCCCTGCCCCTACTCCACACCCCTGGGCCTGCGCTTGGGCCTGTTCCCCTGCCCATATGCCTGGGGTCTGGCCGGCGGGGCCGAAGGACGAGGGGCGGCGGTCCCTCACGTCTGGACACAGGTGGTGCCGGGGCGGGACCGGTCGTCTAGGTCCGGGGCGATGGCAGGGCACCAAGGGCAGGCTGTCCACCGAGGGCCAGGAGCCGGTGGAGGTCCACTTGCGACTGGCACCCGGGAGGATAAGGGAGCCCGGGGCGGACCCCTCCATGATGGTCACCACCTTACCCATGATGGTCAATCTTTTGGTCGGCCCATCTGCTTCTTCCCCCGGAGCCAGGCCAGCATTTTCGCCTCCACCAACGTCAAGACTTCCCCAGCTTCCGGGCAGGGAAAGGAGCGGTTTTTAGCGTGCCTGCTGGGAATACTGCTGGGAACTAATAAAGAAAGGTTAGGCCGAATGACCTAACCCCTTGATTTCAATTGGCGTCCCCACGGGGATTTGAACCCCGGTCGCCGGCGTGAAAGGCCGGTGTCCTGGACCAGACTAGACGATGGGGACGCATCTTTGTGGGCCGTGTTGGATTCGAACCAACGACTCTCTGCTTAAAAGGCAGATACTCTACCAACTGAGTTAACGGCCCAAACTTGTATTTTTTACATTTCCAGATTGATCTTGTCAAGAGCATCAGCCGCCATTCTCAGGGAATCCGGTAATTATCCGGCGCGGCCCGGCCAACGTAAGAATCACCCGCAGATATAAACAGATTAACGCTAAATTATTACCCGGAGAGGAACATGGATTACCTTCATCCCCAAGCCGGCCATACCTTCAAACTAACTTTTCAGTCCAGCCGCGCATGAGCCGTCGGCTCTCTCCAAAAGCATGGAAAGGGGCGCGCTTTAATGGTGCATAGTGCATCATAGGCTTTGGCGGGCACTGAGGCCAGCCCCGCGAACTTTTCTTAACAGTCGCTCATTGGCCTTTGGCCCACCCGTAAATTATGGATAATTCCTGATGGGCACACTCCTAACTTTGAACTTTGAACCTTGAACTTTGATGGCCTGGTAAAAAGTCAAACTGCTATTTTTAACTGCACCGGGGCGT
>CAZUBT010000034.1:0-34075 GCA_964618815.1 uncultured Desulfobacterales bacterium
TAAAGCGGACAAATCATGTGCTATGAATTGCGGTCATATCATTTGCTATCGACAGGGGCGGGCTTGCTGCTATGAAATTAATGGTGGCACAGGCTTTCAGCCTGTGCACCCGCGGCACGGCCTGGAGTTACAGGAAGAATGCTGCTTTCAGCCGAGGCGGTTTGAATTCCAGGACCCGGAAGAGCCTTAAAAATTGAGACGCACGGAACCGAATGTCAACCAACCCCAGGAAAATCCTCCGTTAATTCTCATACCAATTCGCCATCGAACGTAATTTTTTTCGTAGGGGCGAATCTTGTATTCGCCCTAAATTGGTGGGCGAACACAAGGTTCGCCACTACAATTTGATACCTTTTGAATGCTAATTGGTATCAGTCCCCGGCGTGCCCCCACCGTCTTGGGAAGGCTCCCGGCCTTTATACAGGCCCCGCTGCAAGACCCGATGATAACTGGTGAAGTCCCCCGGGGAGGCGTCGCTTTCCAGGTGCTGGGCCATCATCTTCAATTTGGCGTCCAGGTCGTCCAGGGAGAAAACCAGCAGGGCTTCCCGGGTCTTGGGAACGATGGGGGAGCCGAATTCCTGGGAGCCGTGGTGGGAGAGGATGATGTGTTCCAATTGCATAAGCAGGTCCGGGTCGGGAAAATCCAAGGCCCGGGCTTCTTCCCGGACCATCTCCCAGCCCAGGACGATGTGGCCCAAAAGCGCGCCCGACGCGGTGAGCTCCGGGGCCTGGGGATTGGCCAGTTCCTTGATTTTTCCCAGATCGTGGAGTATGGCGCCGGCCAGGACCAGGTCCGGATTGAGATCGGGATAAACCGTGAGGGACGCCAGGCCGTGGCGGGCTACGGACCAGGTATGCTCCAGCAGGCCCCCCAGATAAGGGTGGTGATAAAGCCGGGCCGCAGGCCACGTTAGGAAAGCTTCCCGGTATTTCTCCAAAAGGCGCTGCACCAGGGACCGCATGGGGGGCCGCAGATGGACTTCCACCAGTTCCCAAAGGTCCCCCCACATTTCCTGGCGGTCATAGGGGCTGGCCAGATGGAGCAGTTCCTGATCGAAATCCTTGAGTTCCTTGCCCCGGGCCTGGAGTTCCGCCACGGTGACGATGTTCAGGATGTTTAACTGCAACTCCCCCTTGTAGCCGGCCACCTGGGCCCGGACCCCCACATAATCCCCCACTGCAAAGGGACCGGGGCAACCGGCCAGGACCTCGCTCCAGGCCCGGGCCTCCATGACGCCGCTTTTGTCCCCCAGGGTCAGGGACAAATAGGGTTTCCCGGATTTGTCGGTGCGGGTCTCCGCCCGGCGCACCAGGAAATATTGCCGGACCGCCGCGCCTTCTTGCAGGTCCGCGATGAATTGATGCTCCACGGCAGTACCTCCCGAACCGAGACCTGGGCAAAATACTTCATGAGGTTGAAATCCAGGGCTTTTTAAGGAAAAGGTTTTCGGTCTTCAGACCATTATGGTGGGCCGCGTCCAGCCTACGGTTTAGGTTCCCGAGCGTATCTTGGGACCATGGGGATCTGATCGTTGCCGCTTTTTTAACAGAAAACAGAAAACCGAAAACGTTTATGGAAAGTATGATACCCCTTATACCCCCCTGGGTCAAGAAGCCTCCCTTGACAACCGCGCCAAGGATGATTAAGTTTAACTAACTGAAAGTTATACCGATAATAAGAATAAGTCCTCCGGACCAGACCTTGGGGGGAGTTGACCGGGGGCCGCAAGCAGTGGTCAGTTACTAATGGTCGTCAGTTAAGGGGAATATTTTACAGGGAACTGACCGCCGGCAACCGGCGACTCAATAAAAACCGCAGATCCCCAAGGTCTTCTCCCGTTCTTTAATAAGGGGCGGGGGGCAAGAGTCTCGGGCATGGAAATTGCAAACTAAACAAGCGGATGGGAAGGGGAATTTAGGGGAAAGACCAGGGACCGCGGATTCCATCCTTTCCCTCATATCGCATCTCGGGGGTGGTCGAGAAAAAATATTAACATACCCCTTAGCATTTTATGCTTGACAGCTATCTAACAAAGGGTAGAATAACAATTTCAACTTTATCGCCGGCAAGTGGGGCATAGGACCTGAATTACATGGAGAAAGAATACCTTAAGAAATTTCTGGATCTAAGGCCAGGGAGAGAACCTTTGGTCCCTTACGATTCCTTTCAATTCCCCCTGGAAGAGGAGCAGGAGACCTTGGGCTTCCGAGGGACCTATGAGGCCTCTTCGGAAGAAGAGCTGGAGGTCACCGACCAAATGGATGTGGCCGGGTATGTCGGCATAACCCTGGACCTGGTGGAAGAGGACGCGGATGAGGGGATAGAAGTCGAAGAGATCCCGGAGCACGAAGGTCTGGTGGCCGCGTATTTCCGGGAGATGCTCAGGTACTCCATCCTGTCTCCGGAAGAAGAGCGACATCTGGGGCGGATTATCAAGGAGGGCCAGGAGCATATTTTGAAGCTGGTGTCCCTGGTGGACTCGGACCTGGAGGAGATGTGCTATCTCCAGAAAAAGCTCCAGTCCTGGTTCCAGTTGGCGGAGAAAAGCGCCCAGGCCAAGGAAAAGCTCTTCAAGGTGATCCATCAGAAGCTGAAACTGATCCAGCGGAATAACCCGGAAGCTGGGGAGATCGAGGAATTGGCCACGGCCATCCGGGACACCGAAGCGGAGGTCAACCAGGCCCGGGACCAGATGATCAAGGCAAATCTGCGCCTGGTGGTGAGCATTGCCAAGAAATACCTCCATCGGGGGTTGAATTTCTCGGACCTGATCCAGGAAGGCAACCTGGGGCTCATGAAGGCCGTGACCCGCTACGATTACACCACCGGGTATCGCCTGAGCACCTTCGCGTCCTGGTGGATCCGGCAGACCATCACCCGGGCGATTTACGACAAGACCCGGACCATCCGGATTCCCGTGCACTTGCAAGAGATCCGCAACCGGTGTTACCGCGCCTTTTACGATTTATTGAAGGAACTGGGACGGGAACCCATCCTTAAGGAGATCTCCGAGCGCTCCGGGGTGGCGGAGGATAAGATCCTCATGGTCACCAACCTGGCGGACGAACTCATCTCCCTGGAAACTCCCGTGGGGGATGAAGGGGATCGCCTGGGAGACTTCATCCGCAATGATAAGGCCGTGTCTCCCTATGAGGCCATCCTGGAGTCCCAGTTGGAAGAGAAGACCGGCAGCATTTTGACCACCCTCACCAACCGGGAAGAAAAGATCATGCGGATGCGGTTCGGCATCGGGGAAGAGGTGGAGCATACTCTGGAAGAAATCGGGCGGACCTTCAAGGTCTCCCGGGAGCGCATTCGTCAGATTGAGAAAAAGGCCTTGAAACGCCTGAAGCACCCCACCCGCAAAGCGGCGTTGGAAGACTTTTTGGAATAACATGGGTCGAGCCCAGCCTTGAGATCCCGGTAAAAGAATCGGCGGAGGATAAAAATGGCAGGACTGAGCTCTGAAAGATTGACGGAAGTGAAAGCCCGGCTGCTGGATCGGAAGCGGCGTCTGTGGATGGAAGTCAAGCAGCAACTGAAGAGCAATATCGGCGACGGCTATCAGGAGATGTTGGCCACGGCCCGGGATGAGGAGGATCAGGCCGCGGTCAGCCTACTGGCCGAGACCCATCTGTCGTTGTTGGGACCCAAGCGCCAGGAACTGGAGGCCATCGAGGCGGCCATGCACCGGCTGGACAACGGCAGCTACGGCCTCTGCGAAGTCTGCAACCTGGCCATCGAGCCCCGGCGCCTGGAGATCATGCCCGAGACTCCCTTATGCCGCAACTGCCAGTCTCATAGGGAAAAACTCGCCAAAGCCTCGGCCCGCTAAATTCCGGGCAGCTTTTCCACATATAACGGGCGGGAGGATTATCCTCCCGCCTTTTTTCTTTGCCTAATGATCCACCCGCCATTAAGTGAAACCGCCCCCAAGTCTTTCTTAGAATCTGAAGCTACCATTAGGATGCGTCTTGCGCACCATTACACGTTCCTTAATAGCAAGCTGACTTACTACTCAGGGTATAAAATATGTTGCGTTGATGTAGGGGCGGGTTTAAAACCCGGCCCTACGTTGCCCCTAACCGATGCAACACAATTAATGCTCCGAGTAGTAAACTTATCAAAACCGCACAAAGCGTCGTTATGATTTTCCAGGAATGGCGTCAATCGCCCTCTTCCCGGCTCGTGGCCGCCTGCTCCAGGGGCAGGAGTTGCTCCCGGTTCAGGAAGGCAGGGAAATAATCCGGCAGGCGGCCGCCAGGGGCAGTGGCCTTAAGGGCCGCAAGGAGGGAGGCGGCGTCGAAGCACCGGCCGCGATACCCCATATAAAACTCCTTCATCCACGCGGCCAGTCCCCCTGAATGCGCCTGCCGGAGATCCCGATCCCACAGCCGGGCCAGGAAGAACCCGCCGTGAAAGTGGTAGTCGAACTCCACCGCCGAACGGGGAGGGGGGGGCGTTGAGCCCACCAGTTCTTGGGCTGCAGCCAGATAGGCGGACCGGTTGCGTTCCAGCACGGTCCCGACATAGGCCGGATCGGCCCAGCCGCCCCGCTCCAGCAGGGCCAGGGTGAAAAAGCAGGTAAACCCCTCAAAGAACCACTCCAGGCCCGGCTCTCCGGCCCTGAGGTCCATCCCCAGCCATTGGTGCAAGAACTCATGCAGCGCCAGCCAGAGGTGGCGGGGATGGTACACCGGGGCGCTTTGGCAGGGGAAGGTGAGCAGAACCCCTCCGGGAATGGCGAGGCCGGACCCCATTTCCGTCTCATCTCCGGCTTTTCCGGCAAACAGGAAAAAGGTGAGTCGGCGGAAAGGCGCCTGCCCGAAAAGGTCCAGGATGTGCGACAGCATGGTGGTGAGATGGGGGATGAGGCCTTCCCACTGTAAGGGGGAGGTCTCTTCCCGGATGAGGACCAGGCGGTGTTTCCCGGATTGAGCCACCCGGCGCCGATAAGTCCCCTGGCCAAAGGCGCTTAAGAAAAGTTCCCGGCGGCCGGCGCAAAAAAACTCTCCCCGCTTTTCAGGGCACGAGGCGTAAGTAGGCTCACTGAAGTGAATCCGGTAGTGGGCCTCCCGGTCCTCCACAGCCAGAAACAGGGCCAGACCCAGGAAAAAAGCGCTGCCGTCGCCGCGCCATCCCTGCAGATAAGACGAAAAATCCTCAGGGGGGAGCGGAAGCCGGACTGTGTAGGTGAACGTCAACGGTCCTGCCGCGGCGTCCACCTGCCACTCCCGGGGGCGGGGGTTGCTTACCGGCAACTGCTTGCCGGACCGGGCGCAGGTTGCGGTCAGGTCAAAGAAATTCCCCTGGAAATCCTCCGGGTCGCCGCAGCCTTGGTGGGCAAAAAGGCGCAAGTCCGGGGAGGTCGATTGAACTTCCCCCCTGACTCTAAAACCAATGACGCCCTCACCCTCAACCCAGTACCGCACCATAGTCATCTCGGGATACGCTCGGGGGTCCGGTAAGGCCGCCACCAGGTCCATGGTTTAATTATAAGCAATCTGGAGGAGGAGGCCAGGGCCGCTCTAGGGCTATTTCCCCCGGAAAAACCAAGGGGAGGGCACCGGGAATCATACTCCCCCTGCCCTCCCCGAAGGAAGGATGAAAATGCCGGAGCCGCCTTACTTCTGCTTGGTGCCCTTAAGGGTCCCGATCTCGCCCCAGATGGTGCCGAAGGTGCCGGTGAAATTCTTGGTGCTCGCGGTGCCCCGCCCCTGGAGGGTGGCCACATAACCGGTGAGGCTGCCGGAAATGGGTTCTGATGGACTGGAAATAGCAAAATGGACGTTGGCGCCCGCGTCCTGCTGCAGGGTGATGACATCTTGCTCTTGTTCGGGTTTATTCCCGAAAATCCCCGAATAAAGGGAGGGATCATTGTCGCTCCGGGTAAGGGTCATGTCCACAGTGAAGGAGGTCGAAGGGCCTCCGTTCGGGGTGATAAGAGTACCCGTCAGATTCCAGGTGCCCGCCAGGTTGGGAGCCGCGGCCGCGGGGGAGACGGTAAAAGCAGTCACCACTAATATCAATAACCAGAGGCCAGCAAGATATTTCCTCATTTTCTCCTCCAGCAGATATGTATACTTTCCATCATAGTTTCCATCACAAAGAATGTCAAGAAAATTGGTTTCTGGGTAGTGTCCTAATTTGCCCCCTAGCCCCTTTTAAGGCTTTTCTCCTCGCAAAAACAGGGCACTCCTGATTCAAATTCACTGGGGCATGAGTTTTAATCTTTCTGGCCTTATAAGCGGAAAAAATATATGAACTGGCATAGACCACCGAAAAAATTTATGGACTTTCTTGATTGAGCTGATGTATGTTACAATATTAAGGAATATGTGAAAGTTTTCTCATTTCTAAAATTAGGTAAAATTACCTATGAACAAATGGGCAAATTCACCTATTGCCGGTACAAAATTTCAGGCATAGGTTTGCAAAAGAAAACTGTTTCCGATAAAATCAAAAAGCAACCGAGGCCCCAAAATGGCTGAAAAACCAACAAAAGAAAAGGAAATCACCGTAGAGTTAATTCCTGCCCCGGAACCCAAATTGGGTAGAGTATATACCAATTATGCTCTCATATCTCATTCTCCCTGGGATTTTAACATTACATTTTGCGAAGTCCCGTCAATAGCTAACTTAGACCGACTTAAACGAATTGGGGGCAAGGTAGAAATTCCTAATATTGTTGAATTGATAATTGCCCCCAATCTAATGCCGAAAATCATCGAAGCGCTCAAAATCAACTACGAGAAATATATGAAGCAGTACGGAGAAAAGGTTGATGAGCCAAGTAATTAATCCGGGAAGGGTGGCGGAAATTCTAAAATACATTGACGACAAAGAGATGTTTGTAACGGAACTACTCGCTGCCATTAACCGATCAGTTGCAGAAAAGAACCCACAAATTATAGAAGATTGCCTTGAAGAATGGGAGGCTTCAGCAGAGTTGAATAGTATTCCTGGTTTTGCTACCAATGTTAAAAGACGTTATAAATTATTAGTCAAGGCAGGGCTGATTAATGCAGAATGAATCAGACGAAACAAAATGGATAATAGGTTACCAGAACGAAAAGCACAAAAAGGAAATTATAGATAAGGCGACTTCAACCGCGGAGCTTAGCAAAAGATGGGAAGATTTTGAACGCGATGTAACCAGAAATCCTTATTATCATCCTAAGAGAGGTAGAATTGAAAAATTAAAAGATACCTCTTTTAAAGGAAGTTTCCGATATAGAAATGAGCCTATTAGAGTTGTATATTATCCTGAAGGAAAAACTAAGACGGTTTTTCCATTAGATGTAGGGACCCCTACTGATATAAAATATAAAAAGAAATCCTCAAAATAAAATTAGATCAGTTAGTTTCCATTTTCCATGGCGGCCTTCGGGCCGCTTTTTTTATTTCCATAATCAAATTGATACACTACCGGTTTCTGGTTCCCATCTGCCCTTCGCCCCTCCTTTGGTGGTGGGCCCGCCTGCGATCCTGGCTTTTGCCGGCAGCCATCTATCTCTCGCACCAGGAGAAAACCAACGTCCGAGGTGATCTTGGCGCCCTGGAAATCTATCATGATGGCCCGGTTAAAATCCGGCCGGATCACCTCTTTCCGGCTTTCATCACTATCGAGCATTTTTATACCCCCGATTTGCTAATATTTCCTCCTTATATCATTTACTTATACTATTTTCTACCTTTTTCTGCGGCATAATCCAGGCTCAAGTCCCTGAACTCTGGTATCGCTTCAGACCCAGATGAAAGACCGCCCAAGCGCCCCCCCAGACCAGGGCCGTAGCTGCCGGGATCATGAAAAAGGGAATCCAGAAACCCTGAATACCCGGACGAATCCCCAAAAACACCTGGGCCGGGTAAAATGCCGCAAACCCCAGGGGAATGACGAAACTGAGGAAGAACTGCAGGCCCTCGGGGTAGATGGACAGGGGATACTGGGTCAGGTAGTTGAGGCTGAGGAGGGGACCGGCAAAGGAGGTTCGCCGGGGCAGCCAGAACCCCAGGGAAAAAAACACCACATAGACCCCGGCATACATGAGCGCGCCGCACAGGACCAAAACCAGGAGCGCGGCCAGCCGGGAAGGCTCCCAGGCCAGGGGCAGGGAGACAGAGGCCGTCCAGACGATGAGCGCTCCTTTGAGGACAATGAGGCTATTGCTGACGTCGAGGTTCCGGAAAATCAGGTTGGCCAGGGGATGAATGGGCTGCACCAGCACCTGGTCCAGGCCCCCTTCGATAATATATTGGGCGTCGAAAATCAAAAAGGTGCGGAAGAGAAAGATGGCGCTCAATCCGAAGGTGAGGTCCCCCAGGCCGAACAGGAAGACGATCTCCCAGAAGTTCCAGCCGTTGATGGAGGCCCCGGCCCCCAGGAAGACGCCCACGAAGGCCACGCTGAGCAGGGTGAAGGTGAGCTGGCTGACCAGCCCCACCACCAGGTTGGCCCGGTACTGCATCTCCACCTGGAGCTGCTTCAGTAAGTAGGTGATGAACAGGGACAGGTAGCGCACCGCTTCAGCTCCCCAATACCGCGAGTTGCCTGAGGGCCCGGGCCAGAACCATCCGGTTGAGGCCCCAGAGCGCCAGCCCCCAGGCCATCCCCCCCAGCAGCCGCCACACCGGGTCAACCGCTCCCGGCGCGCCCAGATAGACCTGGAGGGGAATGAAATAGAGGTACTGGAACGGCAGGACCTCCAGGGTCCGGGTGACTAAGGCGGGATAGAGGTCCAGGGGAATGATCAGGCCCGAAGCCAGGCGGATGAGCATGTCCAGGGTCCAGGAGATTTGATAGTTCATGGTGAGGTAAAAGGCCAGCAGGCCGATGAGGAACTGCAATTCGAAGCTGAGCCAGCAGCCCACCCCCAGGAACAGGACGAAGGCCGGGAGATTCTCCGGGCGCCAGACCAAGAAGGGGCCGAAGATGAGTATCAGGAGGGCCAGGGCCGGCAGGGAATAACAGAACAGCCGGGCAGCCCCCATGCCTGCGAACCGGCTCACCATCATCAGATGCAGGTCCAGGGGCTTGACCAATTCCTGGGCGATCTGACCGGAGGCGATCATGCCGCCAATGGACAGGTCGATTCCCTGGTTGAAAATCATCCTGAGCAGCCAACCCAGAGAAAAGTAAGTCATCAATTGGGGCAGCGGGTACCCCTGGGGCCCGTGGCCGGAGAGGGAGAGCCCCTGGATGAAAAAGAAATATCCCAAAAAGGCCAGGGGATAGCCGAGGAATTCCACCACCAGGTTGGCCCGGTAGGCCAGAAATTCCAGGACCGCGGCGCGCCCCAAGGCCAGGTAGCCGCGCAGGCCGGGGCCGTCACCGGAAGACATGGAGGATCACTTCGTTTAAGGTGGGTTTTTCCAGATAAAATTCCAGGCGGGGAAATTCCCGGGATAGGGACTGGATAAAGCTCAGCACCTCCCGGTAGGGCAGCTCGCTCTCATTAAAGATGGCGTCCACCTGGTTGGCGGGGGATTCCTGGAGCTTGAGCGCGAGGGGCAGGCGCGACCTTAGGTCCGGCGGCAAACCGTCCCCGGGAAAGATCAGCTTGAGTTTTTTGTAATTGCCGTACTGCCGGATGGCCGCGTCCACGCCGCCGTCGAAGAGGACGGTGCCCTGGTCAAAGAGGACCATGCGGCGGCAGAGGCTCTCGATCAGGCCCAGGTCGTGGCTGGTCACCAGCACGGTGGTCCCCTGCTTCCGGTTGATTTCCTTCAATATGCCGATGAGGCGGTCCACGGCCATCGCATCCAGGCCCACGGTGGGTTCGTCCAGAAACAGCAGGGGCGGCCGGGGCAGCAGGGCCAGGGCGATGGTGGCCCTGACCCGCTGGCCCAGGGAGAGGGTGCGCACCGGCTGGGTCAGGAAATGATGCAGTCCGAAGGTGTCGGCCAGTTCCTTAAACTGGGTGGCGAATTCGGTCCGGCTGACCTGGTAAATGCGGCGGTGCAGTTCAAAAGATTCCCCCACGGCCAGGTCCCACAGGAGCTGGGTGCGTTGCCCGAAGACCACCCCGATTTTCCGCACGTAGTCGCGGCGGTCCCGGAAAGGATCGTAGTTGTTGACGGTGACTGTGCCCCGGTCCGGCTTTAGTATCCCCACCAGCATCTTGATCAGGGTGGACTTGCCCGCGCCGTTGGGGCCCACGATGCCCACGATTTCTCCCGGGTCCACCTCCAGGGAGACGTCCCGCACGGCTTCCTGGGCCACATAGGTGGCGCGGAAAAGGCCCCGGAGCGCGCCCCAAAACCCCGGCTGCTCCCGGCGGACGTTGTATGACTTGTAGAGGGCCTGGGCCTGGATCACTTTCATGCTGGTTTTTGAGCCAACACCAATAACTGAGTGCGGCTGCGCTCCGGCAGCAAGGTTTTCCCCAAAAAGGTCAGGGTGCGATAGAGGACGCGGGATTGCAGCAGCAACAGCGCCACCTGCCGCGCCAGGGGCAGCGCCACCCGGTCCATGATCCGGGAAGGGGTGAGGAGCGCCCGATTCCACCGGCCTGGGTAGAACCGCCGGTTGATGGTGAGAATATGGGGGCTGAAGATTCGCAAACTTTCCAGGTAGTTGATCTCATCCAGAAAATGTATCAGGGGCAGTTCCACCCGGTAATAAAGGCCCCGGTAGATGGTGTAAGTTTCCACCACGGTGAAATATTGCGCCACCAGGGCCGTGAAGTCTTCCTGGGAGAGGCCGTCGGGCCGGGCAAAGATGTTGTTGCTGATCAAAAGATACCCTCCGGGCTTCAGAACGGCGTGCGCCTTCTTAAGGAGCTGCGGCCGCTCTTCCGGGGTAAAATAATAGAGGACTTCCAGGGCGGTGACCAGATCCGCGGTTTGAAGGGGCAGGTCCAGGGTCAAAAAATCGCCCTCCAGAAAGGAGAGGTTGGCCTTCCGGGAGTAGGCCCCGCGGTTGTGGGCAATGCGATCCGGCAGGCGGTCGATCCCCGCCACTTGACCGCCCAACTCGGCCAGGCGGGCGGCAAACTGGCCGTGGGCGCAGCCCACGTCATAGCTCAGCGCCGGCGAGGGACAGTGCCGCTCTATGAGGCGGAGGCACTGCTTGTACCGGTCCCGGGAAGAAGCCCGGGAGGAGACATACCAGGGCTCCCCCGCGGCCCGGCGGATTGAGGAGTCAAGCATCCGCGGGGACTTAACCATCGGCCAGCTTCAGGAGAAAGGCCAGGGCCGCCCCCGGGGAGGAGTAGTTCACGGCCACGGCCCTCTCCGGCCTCAGGGACCCCACCAGGGCCGCAAACAGGGAGGAGCTCATGGCCTGCAGGCGGAAGGCCGCGGCGCAGAGGCGCTGCAGCGCGTCCAGAGTCTCCAGAGACCGCGCTTCCAGTTCCGGGCCGTCATCTTGGTAATGGAGAAAGACAAAGGTGCAATCATAGAACCCTGATGGCGCCAGGGACACCCCCGGGGGCAGAACGTAAAACCTGCCGTCGAATCCGGCCAGGAGATTCCGGGCGTCTTGCCTTATTCCCAGTTGGAGGATCAAGGGATTGTCCGGTTTAAACATAATGCGCCGGGGCGAGGGGAGGAGACGCCCATCCGCAGAAAACGCCGCCACCTCTTCGGAACCATACGCAAACCCCAGGCTCAGCATCTGATGGCACAAAGAACTTTTACCGCAGCCTCCCTCCCCCACCAATAAGACGGCCCGGCTCCCCCGGGCAATCCAGGAGGCATGGAACCCCAGCAGGGGCGGATTGAGGAAGAGGGGCCGCCGCAAAATCTCCAGGTCCAGATGGAGGAGGGCCGCAAGGAGCGTCGGTTCCTTGACCGCCTGGATACCGTCCACCGTTACTGTGTACCCGTGATTTTCATCCCCGAAGAGCCCCAACCGCACCGCGGCCGGGGCCGGGCGTTGCAGGCGGCAGCCTTCGTAAACCCAACTTAGGTGTTCCAATACCGGCGCAGAGGAGGCGGTGACCGCGCACACCCGGCCATACTGTTCCAGGAATAAGGGGTTCAGGGCGATGGGGCGCATCCCTCCTTAAAAAGATGGGAAGACGCCAATCTTTCCAGCATGGTCGCGACGTCCTCCCGGGCCATATCGGCTTCGAGGTCGAAGTATTGCCGGTATTCCCCGCTGATTTCCTCCAGGGAGCGAGGTTCCAAACAGAGCTGCACGATGACCTTGCCGGTCTGGTTGAAGCTGTGTATGCGCCCGCTCTCCAGATCAAGGACATAGAGCATTTCGTCCTTTTCGGCCATTAACAGGTCATCTTTCAGCTGGTAGGTCTTAAGCATTCTCCTGCTCCGCGGCCTGTGCGGCGGTCCAGATATTGGCAATCGGCCGGGGAATCCTCCTCCGCAACGTCGCCAGAACGCGAGTGATCTCTGAGAGACGGGCGGCATCCGCGTCGGTAAAGCCGGCCCCCAGGTGGTTGATCAGCTGCACCGCGCCCACGGGTCTGCGCCAGCGAGTGAGGATGGGCGCCGCCAGCAGGGACCGGGTCCGGTAACCGGTGTAATGGTCCCGCAGCCGGCTCAGGGCCTGGGGATGGTGCAGCGGGTCGTTGGTGATTAGCGGCTCTCGAGCCAGGATACATTTCCCCACCAGGCCTTCCCCCGCTTTGACGGCCAGGTCCATCCCTTCCAAACCCTCGGCCAGGGCGGTGACAAAGACTTGGTGCCGGTCTTTGTAGTAAAGGGACACCCGCTCACAAGCAAAATCCCGGCGCAACTCCCGGACCACTCGATAAAGGGCGTCGCCATAATGCCGGGATGCTTGAATAATGGCCCGATATTTTCCCCGGTCCGGCATGGTGGATATGCTCAGATATCGAATGCTTCGGCTGCCAGCACCAGTTTGCGGCTCTCTGACGTGAAGGGGACTTGGAAATCGCAGTCGCCGAAACGTTCCAGGATGCGAAACCCGCCCCGGGCCAGGAGAGGCTCCAATTCCCCCAGATACATCCGCCGGAACGGGGAGATCAGGCGCTCGCTGTCGATGACTTTGTCGTCTTTGAGGGTTTGGTAGGAAAAGATCACCTCTTTCATCTCCCGGTCCAGGATGCGGTTTTCCGAGGTAACCCGGAGCACCGTGCCGTCTTCCTGGGGAGTTTGGCAGACCTCAAAGACCTGGCCCGGGGGATAAAGACGGAGATTGTTTTCCTCAGGCAGAAGTTCCATGATTAGCAGCCCGTGGGGATTTAGAGCCCGGTGGATAGCCTGGAGGCACCGGAGTTGCTCCGCCTCACTATACAGGACATTATGGAACGAATAAAACATATTGATGGCCGCGTCGACGGTGACCGCCAGGCGAAAATCCCGCATGTCTCCGATAACCAGCTTGACGGTCAGACCCAGGTCCCGGGCTTTGAGGCGGGCCACCTCCAAGATCTCGGGGTCAATATCCACCCCGATACAGTCAAATCCCATCCGGGACAGTTCCAAAAGGTGGGTTCCGGTGCCGCAAGCAATATCGATCAAAGATTTGGCTTGGGGCCGAAGATGCCGGATAACATCCCGCAAAAACCTTGCTTCCCGTTCATAATCCTTGAAATGGGAGAAGGTCTGATCGTAGGTCTGGGCGTAATCGTCAGGCAAGGATGGTTTTTCCGGGGATTAACCCCGGCCTTATTTTTATGAAATAACGTGATAATTGTGCAGGTTAACGTCGATGGTGGTAACCGGGTGACAACATATCCTCAGTCAACCCATCGAGTAACCTTCCAAATTCCCCCAAGAGGGGGGGGTAAATTTAAAGGGGCAGGGCTTACGGCCCCTGCCGCCTCCCGGAAACAGTTTTCTTATTTTGAGCCTAAATTATCTTAGGCCCGAACAATGTTAACCACAGTTATTTCTGAGGCCGCACGATTTTTAAATTTTTAATGTCAGTCATTTTAATGCAGGGCACCTTCCTCTTTTCGGTCAGCTCCACCTTCCCGGTGACACAGACCTTGGTGCCTTTTTTCAGGAGATCCAGATTGAGGGCGGCGCAACTCTCGCCGGCAATGGCAACCATAAAAGGTTCGTTAGGATACGGGGCATCCAGGTTCAGGTAGGATGCCTTGCCTTTTTCGGTGGTGCAGAGAGCTGAGTGAATGATGCCGCAAACAGTCACTTCCTGGCCGACGTAATGTTTCACCTCATTGGTGGCAATGGTTTTCGGTTCACCAAAGGCCATGCCCACGGTCAACATCCAGACCCCCGTCATGATCAGCAACAACCATAACCAGCGTTTCATCATGCAACTCCTCCTTAACTTTGGGGTTTAATCTCCGAAATATCCATCAGTCCGGTTTCGAACCAGCGTCCCACTTGAGTGCGGACATCGAAGAGGGCCAAGGCCGGAGGAAGCTCATAGGAGGCAGCTAAAGAGTCTGCCAAGTCTTGGATGGTATGTTGCCCGTCACAGCGACGCCACAGTTCCGCCGCCACCGGATTGGGAAGGTAGGCCGCTCCGGTGCGCTGATGCCGTAAGGTCATCCCGTCCGGCTCCCCCTGGTTCAGTCTGGGGAACTACCGGGCTTAAGCGGCACCGATGGATAGGCATTCACATTCCTTACATTCCTAGGTTTTCCTGACTGCAGGGCAAGGCTGCTTAAAGCAGGGCGGGGAAAAGGGCCGGCTCTCTCAATTAAGCCCCTTCCCCACCTGTTAAGAATTAATTATGGTCTATTTTCTTTTGTCACAGCCCGCACCGGGGTAGAACCCGCAGGGCTGATCGATGTCCCGGATCTCCTTAGGGGTTGTCACAGTTTTCATCTCGGGTTTAACATACGCGGGTTTTTTAATATTTTTCTCGGTCTTGGCAGCCATGCTGATTCCTCCTCTTGATTGTTGAGAGTTGGTGGGCTGTTGCCACCGGACAGTTGCGGATAGCCTCCGACTACCATATCACTCATATGGGTTAGACTTCTTAACTCTCATGTCTGTTAACGTCCCCCCATGCCTTGGAAAGTTATTCCACCCTCCCGGGATGCGAGTCTTGGCACTTGCTTCCGCAATCAACGGCACCATATTTTAATCTTATTCAATTGGATTTTATCCTCCACTTTACATAATGTCAAGTCATGGTTTCTATTTTCGGTATCCTGGAACTCCATATGACAAGATGCAATCAAAAGGGTATTTTTCGTAGGAACGCAATTTATTGCGCCCCAAAACGGGCGTGATAAATCACGCCCCTACAATTGTCGCCCTGCGATTGCGGCTTGGTATTAAATTAAAGAGCCCTCGGCCAAACCAAGCCAGGCATGAAACCACGCACCCGCCGGCCCCGTTCTTGGCCTTCTCCTGAAATACCGCGGGGCCGGCCACCTTTCAAGCCACTGGACGGAGGGAAGAACTAGGGCCGCTGAAGGCCGAGCTTCCAGACGTATCGGCGCGTTTTCATCAGGCGCGCCTCCCTCGGCCCTGAGGAAATCCCTGCGCTCTTCTTACCGCGAGTAGCCTATTGCTTCTCGATCTTGATTTGGGCCGGGTCCTTGACCACAATATATGGCTTCTTGGTCTTTTCGGTCAGGTTCACTTCCCCGGTAACGTTGATTTTGGCGCCTTTTTTGAAGATTGCCTGGTCCATTTTGTCACAGTCTTCCCCCGCGATCACCACTACAAAGGGATCATGGGGGTAAGGCTGGTCAAGGTTGATGTAAGACGATTTCCCCTTCTCATTGGTGCAGAGGGCGCTGGCCACGGTGCCCGTGACCGTCACCGTTTTGCCGACATACTTGGCCGCGTCTTTGGTGGATACGGTTTCCCCGGCCAGAACCGGGCCTACGCTCATCAGCAGTGCCAAAGAAACTACCGTGAACCACAAGATCATCCGTTTTGACATAACCAGACCTCCTTTTTTGAAGAATTTTTAATTGGTTAAATGGAAACTAAGCCGGCCGCCATCAGGCGCATGACCTGGGTGCGCACGTCTTCTTGGGCCAGTGTGGCGGAGATCCCATAGGTATCCTGCAAAAATGTCGCCAGCTGCTCAATCGTATGCCGGCCGTCACACCGGGCGAAAATCTCGCCGGCCACCGCATTGAGCTGGTAGATCCCTCCCGAATGGCGATTTCTCACCATGCCTGGTTCCAACACTTCTAAATTGTCGGCCACCTGGCGGGGGACGTCCTCAAAGAGAAGATAATCCTCCCCCAGCAATTCCTTTAAAATCGAGGGCTGCCGCTCTGCCAATTCATAGTAGAGCCACAGCGACAGGCGGATATTGTGGCGCATTATGGCACAGTTTTCTTCCACCGGGTCAAAAAAATCCCCCTTGAGGTGGTAATTATCCGAGATACAGCCGCCGCCGCAAAGGAATTTGGCCCAACAGTCCCGGCAGCGGGGACGCTGGAGCACGGTGTGATTCCAGAGATCCTGGCGCCCATCCGGGGAAAAGCCTTCCCAGACATTCCCCAGGCGCAGGGATTCGATCCCCAGGAGTTTGTAACAGGAATAGATGTCGCCGTTGTAGGCGATGATCAGGGTGTCCATTCCCAGGTTGCAGACGCGGTAGCGCTGGCTGCGCTTGGCTATGCGCCTCATGAAAAGAACGAAGGGGTCCAGCACGCTTACCCGGCCCGCCAGGAGTTGCTCCAAATAGTATTGGGCCATCTGGGTGAACTGCCCCTTCACATAGGGGATCTCGGCCATAGTCACCGCATAGGGACTCTCCTGGGGCACCAGGCCGCGGTCAAACCGGGCATGGGGAATGCCTTCCGCCAGGAAATAGTTCAGGCTGGCAAAAAGGTCCATGGTCGGTTTCAGGTAGGTAATGTTCAACTGATAGACGCTATCGGGATAGGTATCACGGAAGGACTGGAGATTGGCGAAGGCATCGGCGAAAACACTGCGGCCGCCGGCCTTGTAAACCCGGAGTCGGTCGTGGAGTTCTTGGGGGCCGTCAATGCTGAAGAGCAGCCGGATGTCATGCTGCTTGATAAAGTCGAACATTTCCGGCTTAAGCAGGGTGCCGTTGGTTATGAGCTGGTACTGGAACCAGCCGGGGTAATGCGCCTCGGCATACTCCACCACCTGTTGTATCGTAGGAAACTCCAGGAGGGGCTCGCCGCCGAAGAACGTCAAGACCGTGTCCGGAAGGCTTACGGTGCGAATAAAATCCACCGTCTGAAATGCCGTGGCCGCCTCCATGGACCGCCGCGGCGCATGATAGCCCGATTCCAGGGCGGGCATCTCCATGATGCAGTAACCGCAGGCCAAATTGCAGTTATGCGTGATATTCATAAGGACTGACAGTACCCCGGTGGGGCAGGTATCGGATTCGCCGGCCTCCGGTTCCGGCCCTCCCAGACTGCCGGTCTCCACCAATTCGGTGATCTCTCTGAGGGCTCGCCGAACCTCTTCAAGCGCTAATTCCTGGAAAGTTACCCGGGGATCAGCTTGTTGCCGCCAGGCGGATAGGATAGTCCAGGCTGTGGGAGAGATGGTGCAGGGAAGCCCGCTGGCACGGTCCACCAAGAGCTTCCGGCCGAATTGCTCGAAGAGATAGATTTTTTCAGGGGATAAGGAGGCTGGTATGTTAAAGTCGGTGGGCTTCAAGGGAGTCTCGGGATTGACGCCGGCCCTCTTCGTGGTTAGGCGCCGTAGCAGGCTGCCGCCATGGGATATGGCAAACTGCTCAACAAGTCTCTCGGTTGCTGGATTTTGCCGGTGAGGCTTGCGCCAAAATTTAAGCCGGCAAAGCAATCTCCGACGCGCTGAGATTTATGGTTGGGCCAGGAGATTGCTTTGCCGCATTTGATGTCTTGCGTGAACTTTACCGCCTGAAGAGTCCTATTATCTCCTCCTATAAAAACCGCAGGGCTGATCGATGTCCCGGATCTCTTTGGGGGTTGTCACAGTTTTCATCTCGGGTTTAACATACGCGGGTTTCTCAATTTTTTTCTCGATCTTGGCAGCCATGCTGATTCCTCCTCTTGATTGTTGGGAGTCGGGGGGCCGTTGCCATCGGACAGTTCCGGATAGCCTCCGGCTACTTATCACTCATGTGGGTTAGACTTCTTAACTCTCATGCCCGTTAACATCCCCGCATGCCTTGAGAAGATATTCCACCCGCCCAGGATGCGAGTCTTGGCGCTTGCTTCCGCAATCAACGGCGCCATATCTTAGACTTATCCACTTGAATTTTATCCTCCACCCTACATGATGTCAAGTTATGGTTTCTATTTTCGGTATCCTGGAACTCCTTAAATTAAAGAGCCGCCGGCCAATCCAGTTCAGGCCCGAGACCACGCACCCGTCGGCCTCTTGGGTTCGGTGCTCAAGACTTCAGGGATAACTGTTGTCATGGTCATGAAGGCCTCCCCTGTGCAGGCTTTGTCTCAGATATTTACTCCGAAAAAAAAGACGATTGTTTTAATTCTCTTGACATGGAGAAATTCTGCTGTAAAATAAATTAAGTTTAGCATGTCAGACTGAAGGCAGGGCCAAGAGTCCTGGACAAGAATCGGACGGAGGTGCTAATGCCTCGCCGATTTTTTTTGTTTGACTGCTGTACGCCCTGCTTTTTTAGCAGGACAACATTTGCACCAAGTGCAGGAGGTTTTTCAGTAATGAAGGAAACTGGTAAAGTAAAATGGTTTAACGATTCCAAGGGGTTCGGCTTTATCTCTCGGGATAACGGCCCGGATGTGTTCGTGCATCACAGCGCCATCCAGGGCGACGGCTTCCGTTCCCTGTCGGAAGACCAGGCGGTGGAGTTTGAAGTGGTCCAGGGTCCCAAGGGCGCCCAGGCCCAGAACGTGACGAAGATTTAGGCCGGAAACCCTGACAATCGGAACTCCGGCGGTCTTTGGACCTTCGGAGTTCCGGCATTTTGGGGCCCAGGGAGGTGCAGACTTGGCACGAAATCGTTATGGCTGGGAAAAGCGCGCCAAAGAGATGGCAAGAAAACAGAAGAACGATGAAAAAATGAAACGCCGCCAGGGCAAAGCCCCGGAAGAAGCGCCGGTGGAGGAAGTGATTGAAACCGCGAACGCTGAGGCGGCTAACGAAGGAACTTAAAGGCCGGGACGACACCGGCCCCGCCGGAGCCCAGCTCCGGCCGGCGCATCCCAGTGATGCTAAACCAAGGAGAAGAAATGAGTATTAAATTATATGTGGGCAACCTGCCCCACGCGATGACCGAAGAAGAGTTGAACACCCTTTTTTCCGAGGCCGGCTACGTGTCCTCCGCTAAGATTATCACCGACCGGCAGACGGGCCAGCCCCGGGGCTTCGGATTTGTAGAGATGGAAACCAAAGCGGAAGGTCAGAAGGCTATTTCCATGATCAACGGCCGCACCGTGGACGGGCGTCCCCTGGCAGTCAACGAGGCCCGGCCCCAGCAGAAAAGCGGCTTTGGCGGCGGCGGCGGCGGTGGCGGCGGCGGTCGCGGTCGCGGTTACAGATAAATCACGTCATAACCGGAAGTCCCGGGCCGGATGGGGTTTGACTACCACTTCTATCCCGGACCTTTAAATAAGTAATCAAAAGGCGGCTTTCGGGCCGCCTTTTTTAATGCCGGACTTGTGCTGTCCGTTGAATAGCTGCCCTGTCCTCTTAAGGCAATAATTCATTAACTTCCGTTGAGAATAAACCAAGCAGATCATTTCCGGGTCTCAATCCGGGGCTTTTGAACGAGAATAATAATCCGGGTATAATTTTTTAGTGCACTCGGGACAGATTCCATGGGTGAAATTTAGGTCCAGGTGTTCTTTAAGATATCTTTCAACGCTTTGCCAGTGAGACTCGTCAATCCAGATATTTTTGCAGTTAGAGCAGATAGGGATCAGGCTTTTCATTTCCATTAACTCGCTGATATCTTCGAGAATCAGCAGCACGAACATCTGCTCTTGATATTTAAAGGGCGCCGTGGTTACCAACAGATAGATGTTGGCGACCTTATCTCCCTTAACCAACTCCATTCCGGCTCTTTGGCGAACCACTTCGTGGCCGCGGACCGATTTATTCACCGAGTTCCTGACGATGCAGTCTTTACAGAATTCAGCCCTGCCGCAACCCTCAAGGGCCTCCGTGGAGTGGACGCAATGTAAAAGCTCTCCGGCTCGCCGGCGGATAACCAGTTCCGGCTCCTGGGCCAGCATCTTGGACGCGGCCCGGTTGAAACCGATGATCCGGACATCCTCGTCCACCACGAATATCGGCGAGGGCACCGCATCTAAGACGGTTCCGGCAAGCTCGCCCATTTCTAAGAGTCTCTGTGCCAATGGACCGTCTCCTGTCAATCAAAAAATAAATAGCCTCTTTTAGTTCCCCAGCAGGAGCTTGGAACTAAAAAATAGCACAGGCTGGAAGCCTGTGCCACCAGGGTTTTTTCTGAGAAATCACTCATGTTCCCTTGAACCACCCTAAACCATAAAAATAATTGAAGGGTGGTAGCGGCCCGCCAGCTTATCGGCTTGCCCATAGGGCGGCCCGTGGCCGCCGAAATATGGCGGGCGCGGCCCGCCCTATAATTATGTTCGGAGCAAAAACTCGGGAGCTGAAAAAAACCGCTAAATTGCTAAACCGCTAACCACCTGGCCCCTGACCCCTATTCACACCACGGTGGCCCCGAAGATGCGTTCCATGTGCTTCAGGGCGAAGGCATGGGCCTCGGGATCGAAATCGGCCACTCCCCGGCGATAGACCAGATGGGGAATATCCCGGTCAAACAATTCCTTGACGGTCTCCATCACGCAGATGGAGGTGCACACCCCCACCACTTCCACCCGGTCCACCTGCTCCTGCTTAAGGATGTCGTCCAGGTTGGTGCGGGCGAAACAGCTGTAGCGGGTCTTGTCCACCCGGTAATCCCCTGGCTGCAAGGGGAGTTCGGGGATGACCTCCGAGCCCCAGGAGCCTTGCACCGCATGGGGCCGGAAGTAGTGAAACTCCCGGTCATCGGGGGCATGGGCGTCGCACACGAAGATCACCACCCCCTTCTGAGAGCGCACTTCTTCAACCTTTTCGGCGATAAAGGCAATGATCTCCCGCCCCGAAGGCCCCACATACAAGGCCCCCCGGGGATCGATAAAATCATTCAACATGTCCGCCACAATCAAGGCGATCTTGCCCATGAGGGACTCCTTGGGACGGGGGTGGAGTGTTGATGTGGGGGAAATGTGGAACAGCCGCCCTCGGCGGTAAATTTGCAGGCAAGGGCGGCTGTTCCACATCCCCGGGCCCTCCCTCCACTATATCAAAAAACTGCCCTTGAATCCGGCGAGCCGCGCAGCATGATAATTTAAGGATGGCGGGCCCGGAGGCCCGCCCCACGGAGGTTCGTCTTCACACAAACAACGTAATATCCGCGTCCGCGGCGTAGTCCAGGAAGGTTCCGGCTCCGGCGAATTCCAGTCCGTCGATCAAGTCCGCTTTTTTGATGCCCAGCACGTCCATGGACATCTGACAGGCGATGAGGCGCACCCCGTTTTCCCGGGCCATTTCCAGGAGGTCCGGGATGGTGGGCGCGCCGCCCTTTTTCATCCAGTCCTTCATCATCCAGGTGGCCAGGCGGGTCATGCCCGGGAGCACTCCCAGGATGTTGGGCATGGGCACCGGCATGGCGGGATTGGCCAGCGGCGGAATCTTCAAGTCCTTATGTTTCTTTTTATGGATAATGTCCAGCCCGTAAAAAGTAAAGAAAATCGCGGCCTCCATATCCATGGCCGCGGCAGTGGTGGCCAGGATGAGGGGCGGATAGGCCATGTCCAGGGTGCCCTTGCTGGCGATGAGGGCCAGGCGTTTGGGCCGGGCCGGGTCCAGTTTTAAGCGTTTCAGTTCCTCCGCCACCCGGAGGCTGACCTGGTCCTTAATATACGCCTCCAGTTCCGGAGTGGCAACGGTTTGCAATGAAGACGGCTGGGCGGTTTCGTTGTGATGGCTCATGTCTAATGCCTCTCTACCACCAGGAAATCACCTGGTCGTGGGTCAGGATGAGATCCAGGAGGCGGTCATAATCCACCGACTCCCGGTACAAGGGAAATTCTTCAGCCTCCCGGTCCCGGGACAGGGCGGCAACCAGTTCCCGGGTCGTCTGGTCGGGGGGATGGCGAAACACGTGGAGAATTTTCATAAGTTCCTCAAAAGGGAATGACAATATCCTGCAGACGCAGCAGTTCGCTCGTCTGGGTTAGGGTCATAAAGGTGAAGCCGTACTTTTCCGCATTGGCCGGATGGTTGCTGTAGCTCAGGCCCTCCATGTCCTTCAGAAAATCCAGGTTCTCCAGGAAGGGCGCATCAGGGCGGATCTCGTCATCCAGCACCACATAGCTCACCTCAAGGTTCTCCAGGAGGCACCCCAGGCTGGAGCGCAGGGCCTCGAAATGGCGCTGGGGATGTCGCACTATTACCGCGACTTTTTTCATCAGGTCAACCTCCGTTACAACACCAGGTAATAAGGACAATCTTCCAACATCGCCGCGTGCCGAGCCTGGGTGGCGAAATCTTTGGGACCCAGGCCCGGGACCTCGCCCTTAAGGCCATGGGCCCGGAAGCTTACCTCGCACAGCGCCAGTTGGGCCCGCCCGGCCAGTTCGCCGAAGCGGGGGTCCTGGGTGAGGAGCACCCCATCCCCGGTTAAAAAAACCGTTACCGGCAGTCCCCGGCGTTCCGCCGCGGCCGTTAAGGCCAGCAGGTGGTCCAGGGAATCCGGGGTAGCTGCCAGAATACCCAAAGGTCCGGACATGGGCCCCTTACTTTTTCTGGAGATAGAAGCGGAAGACCTCTCCATCTTCTTCCACTCCCAGATAGGTATTGCCGGTGCGGGAAGCCCAACTGGGGAGATCGTTTTTGGAACCGGGGTCGGTGCCCGCCACTTCCAGGATCTCGCCGGAAGCCATGTCCGCCATGGCCTTCTTGGTCTTCAAGAGCGGCAGCGGGCAGGCGTCTCCCCGGCAATCCAGGGTGCGTTGGGGGATAAACTTACTCATCAGGGTTTCTCCTTTGGTTGCAACTAGCTTTCAGGCGTAGGATGCACACTGGGCGCCATACTGCTGTTCTGAAAAGTTCACAGTTCACAGTTCATAGTTAATGGTTAATAGTTGGGGCTGACATGATTTTTTCATAATTTACGGGTGGGCCGAAGGCCCATGAGGAACTGTTCCATATTTTTTCTTTGGCGTCTTGGCGCCAGACATTTTCATTTTTCGGTGTATTCGCCGGGAATTGACCGTTAACGGGACAAATTGCCCGGCAAATCGGATATATCCATGAGCCCCGGGTTAATCCTTGCAAAACAATTCCCGGGTGAGGGCCACCAAGTCCAGGAACCGGGGATTGTTAAGGCGGTAGAAGACCTGTTGGGCCGCCCGCCGGGAAACCAGGATGTCTTTGTCCTTGAGCAGGTTGAGGTGCTGGGAGACATTGGACTGGGAGGTCTCCAGGGCTTTTTCCAGTTCCTGGACCGAGCGTTCCCCTTGTGCCAGGAGATGCAGGATCATCAGCCTGGTGGGGTGGGCCAGGGCCCGGAGGCACCGGGCGGCTTTCTCCAACTTTGCTTGGGAATAATTGTTATTCATAATATCTGAATATTAGAATATACATATAATCAACCATTGTCAAGGGAAAACCCGGGGAGGGAAAAAATTTTCCCCGCTCTGGAAACCTTTGGATATAATCATATTTATAAGGTAGGGGTTGGCGGGTTGATTTTCCTGGTGGGCAACCCTAATTTCTGTGGGAAGAAAGTTTAACGCAATTATCGATTTTCTCCGGTCATTTCCTATGAAACTTGTCTATTTATTTGGAGCTTGTTTAGCGAAAAAAGACGAAAGCTCATAGGGCCTGCCGTGCATGCCTCATTAAGGCGGCCACGGGCCGCGCTAGATTTTGTCAATTTCGATGCAAGCAACCGATCCGACAAATTTTTTCTTTGAAATGGGTCCCATCCGGCCTCCCAGCGAAGGCCGGGATTACTCCTTGTTGCTCCGGACCACCCGGAACTGCGCCTGGAACCGCTGTGAATTCTGCCCCACCTACCGGGGCCAAAAATTCGGTTACCGCAAAGTGGCGGGGATCAAACGAGATATCGACGTTGCCAAGACTTTGCATGACGAGATTAAGGAATTCGCAGCCCGGGGTCCCGGAGGGAGGATCACCCAGGATGTGTTAAGGGCCATTTGGGAGGCCAACCCCCAGATTTACCGGGAAGCCGCCGGCAACCTGGCCCTGAAGTGGCAGAATCTGGTGAACCTGGCCAACTGGATCAACTCCGGGGCCGTAACCGTTTTTCTCCAGGACGCGGACGCCTTCATCATGCTCACTCCCCATCTGGTGGAAACGCTCGCTTACCTGAAGGAAACCTTCCCCACCATCGCCAGGGTCACGGCTTACGGCCGGTCCAAGAGCGTCGCCCGGAAATCCCCGGAAGAGCTGGCCCAAATTCGACAAGCCGGCCTGGTGCGGCTGCACGTGGGCCTGGAGTCCGGCTGTGACGAAGTTCTGGCCCGCATGAAAAAGGGGGTTACGGCCCGGGAACAGGTGGACGCCGGCCGCAAAGCGGTGGCCGCGGGCATCTCCTTATCGGAATATGTGATGCCCGGTCTGGGCGGGAAAGAACTCTCGGAGCGGCATGCCCGGGACAGCGCCGCGGTATTGAATGAAATCAACCCCGATTTTATCCGGCTGCGCAGCCTGGTGCTGCGACGGCATTCCCCCTTGGCGGCCCAGAGCCGCAACGGACAATTCACGGAGTTGGGGGAAGACGAGATCGTCGAGGAAATCGGCTTGTTGATTGAGAACCTGCATTGCCGATCCTATTTGGCTTCCGATCAAATGGCCAACCTGTTATATGAGGTGGAGGGGCGGCTGCCGGAAGATAAAGAGGCCATGTTGCGGACCATCGGCGATTACCGGCGCAAGTCGCCGGAAGAGAGGCTGGCCTTTCGGCTGAGCCGGAGGGTGCAATCTTTTCTGGCGGTTTACGGTATTCTGGAACCGGAATTGCATCAGAAGGTGGAGGAAGCCAGGGAGGCCCTGCGGCTAGGGAGGCCGGAGGCCGGGATGAAGACCGAGGCCGCGGTCTCGGCCCTGAAAGAGGGGTTTGTTTAGGACTTCGGCGGCCACGGGCCGCCCTATAACCGACAACTGAAAACTGACCAAAGAGGTTTGCAATGCCCAAGAAAGCTTTTTGGCTGATTATTTTGTTCACTTTCCTGTTCATTTTGGGAATCAACACCGGGGACCTGGAATTTCTCAATAATTTGGGGAACACCATCTGCCTGTCGTGCATCGGGGTGGGTTGATGGTTTCACTCAGATGGTTGGTGCAGACCCTCATGGCGTTGGGAACCAACGCGTATCTGCTGTTCCCCTTCGGCTCGGTGATTTACCAGGGACCGCTGAAGGCGGTGTGCCATCCGGGGCTCAATTGTTACTCCTGTCCCGCGGCGCTGCTGTCCTGTCCCGTGGGCGCGGTGCAAAATTTCGTCGCGGGCCTGCGCATGTTTGGCGTCGGCATGATCCCGAACCTGGGGACCATGGTGATCGGCTATCTGGGTTTCATCGGCACGGTGGTGGGCCGCCTGCCGTGCGGCTGGATCTGTCCCTTCGGGTTTATCCAGGACCTGCTGTATAAAGTGCCGCTGCCCAAGATTTCTCTGTGGCAGCCCTTGCGGTATGTAAAATATGGGGTGCTGGTGATCTTTGTGTTGATCCTGCCGGTGCTCTTGGTGGATAAGGTGGGGCTGGGCCAGCCCTGGTTCTGCAAGCTCATCTGTCCGGCCGGAACCCTGGAGGGGGCCTTGCCGCTGATTCTTCTCAAGCCCGCCCTGTGGGGCACCGTTACTCTTTATTTTTGGAACAAAATCGTCATCCTGAGCCTGATTGTGATTTTCGCCATGCTCCTGAGCCGGCCCTTTTGCCGGGTGCTGTGTCCCTTGGGGGCGTTCTACGGCCTGTTTTCCCGCATCAGCCTGGTGCAGTTGAGGTTTACCGAAGGCAATTGCGTGCGCTGCGAATCCTGCGTGCGCTACTGTCCCACCGGGGTTGTCCCATACAAAGATCCCAACAGCCCGGAATGCATCATGTGTTTGCGGTGTCTGGACGCCTGCCGTTTCCAGGCCCTGGATTTCAGCATTCGCCGACCGCTGCCGGGGTCCGCGGACAACGGCGCGGTGAGCCAATCTTGAAGTTTTCTAAAAAATCCTTGACATTGTTATATATTTTATCCAATATAAAAGGCACTTAACTGCAACGGGAGGAGATGCTGGCATGGCCCTCACCAAAGAGAAGTTAATCAGCCGCTTGCAAACTCAGGTGGGCTTAAGCAAGCAAGAGTCCCGGACAGTGGTGGAACGGGTTCTGGATATTATGAAAGAGTCCCTGGGCCGGAGCGAAGACCTGCTCATCAGCGGTTTTGGGAAATTCTCAGTGAGACAGAAGAACGCCCGCCGGGGCAGGAATCCCCAAACCAAAGAGAACCTGATCCTGCGGGCCCGCAAGGTAGTGGTGTTCAAGACCTCCGGGGTGCTGCGCAACCGCATCAACGGCGACTGATCCCCATCAGCCGCATTCCCTGGCCGCCATCGTCTTAACTCAGGTCCGAGACCCTTCCCACGCCTGTGTTCCGGGGAGAGGACCGCGTTCATGGCCAATCGCCGCGATGACTTCCATCAGGAAGGGTTTAGCCGGAGGAGGTCCGGCCCGGAGGGCTTCTGCGGCCGGTCCCTAAGCCGGCGGACCTTCATCCAAGGCGGGGCCTGCGCCCTGGCCCTCCTGGCCCTGCCGCTCCCATCCCGGGCCGCGTCTTTAGAAGCTCGCCAGGGTTTTCTCCGCCCCTATCCCGCGGAATTCTACCGCACCCTGCCGGGTGGGCAGGTGGAATGCCAACTCTGTCCCCGGAACTGCGAAGTCCTGGACGGGGACCGGGGGGACTGCGGGGTCCGGGAGAACCGTAAAGGTAAATACGTTACCCTGGCCTACGCCAACCCCTGCGCGGTGCACGTGGACCCCGTGGAAAAGAAGCCCTTGTTCCACGTCCTGCCCGGCACCGGCTCCTTTTCCATTGCCACCGCGGGCTGCAACCTCCATTGCAAATTCTGCCAGAACTGGGAGATCTCCCAGGCCCGCCCCGAAAAGACTTATAATTTCGACCTGCCGCCGGAGCAGGTGGTGGCCCTGGCCCGGCAGGCCGACTGCCCCTCCATCGCCCACACCTACGTGGAGCCCATCATTTTCTATGAATACATGACCGCGGTGGGCCGGCTGGCCAAAAAGGCGGGTATCTTGAATGTCTGCCACTCCGCGGGCTATATCAATGAAAAGCCCCTGGAGGCCCTGTGCGACGTCCTGGACGCGGCCTGCGTGGACCTCAAGGCATTTGAGGCCAAGTTCTACCGGGAATTGGTGGGCGCCGAGCTGGAGCCGGTGCTCAACAGCCTGAAGACCATGCGCCGCCGTGGCGTCCATCTGGAACTGGTCAACCTGGTGATCCCCCAGATGAATGATCAGCCGGACAGCCTGAGTAGGATGTGCGCCTGGATCCGGGACGAACTGGGCCCCCTGACGCCGCTGCACTTTTCCCGGTTCTACCCCCTGTACAAGATGCTTAACCACTCTCCCACGCCGGTGAGCACCCTGGAGAAGGCCCGGGAGATCGCCCAGAAGGCGGGGCTGAAATACGTCTATATCGGCAATCTGCCGGGGCACCAGGCCGAGAGCACCTTCTGCCACCACTGCGGCAAACTCATCATCCCCCGCCAGGGCTACCGGGTGGGAGAAGTGAACATGAAAGACGGTAAATGCGGGCATTGCGCCACGATAATTCCGGGGATTTGGAAACCACCCGCGATTACCTAGATTTTGGCGGATTTGTCTCTGATGAGGTTAAAGGCTAAGAAAGGCTACTGACATGATCGATGAAACCAAAAGCGAACTTTATCAATTGGTTGACGCTTTGCCGGAGAACGAAGCCTTGGTGGCAAAAAGATTCTTGGAGTTTCTCTTGAGCAAAAGTGAAGACCCGGTTCTCCGTGCTTTCCTCAATGCCCCGGAAGACGACGAACCCCTGGATGAACAGGAACTCAAGAATCTAGAGGAAGCTCAAGAGGCCATATCCGCAGGAAGGGTTACCCCTTGGGAGGAAGTTAAGAAAGAGTTCGGCCTGTGAGACTGTTCTTTACTGACCCCGCCCTTAAGGACCTGGCCGGTCTGGACCCACCCATCCGGGATTGGGTTCATAAGGCATTAGACCTATTACTGACCCATCCGGAAAGCGCGGAGCTTGGGAGAGTTAAACGCAAACCCGGAACCTGGAGATTGCGATAGGGGGATTGGCGGATACTACTGGAACCCCATTGGACGGAAAAAATCATCTACGTCATGCGCATCGAGCACCGGCGACAGGTTTATCGGTGAGGAGGACAATTATCCCCCGCCAGGGCTACCGGGTGGGAGAAGTGAACATGAAAGACGGTAAATGCGGGCATTGCGCCACGAAAATTCCTGGGATTTGGGAGCGGCCCAAAGCGGCTTAAGGAAATGGTGGGCGGTGCCCACCCTACATTTTATGCTGGTTCCCAATCTGAGCTTGGGAACGAGAACAAGGCTTTGCGGCACAGGCTGGAAAGCCTGTGCCACCTATTTTGTCCCCCGATTGATACCTATGAACCGATACCGATTTTTTCTTTTTAACCGAAAACAGAAAACAGAAAACAGAAAACCGTTCCCCCCATGAGCTGGCGCTGCGGCATCATCGGTCTTCCCAACGCCGGGAAGAGCACCATCTTTAACGCCTTGACCGGCGCGGGCGCGGAAGTGGCCGCGTACCCGTTCTGCACCATCAATCCCAATACCGGGATCGTGCCGGTGCCGGACGAACGCCTGGAGGAGTTGGGAAGGCTGTTAAGGCCCCAAAAACTCACCCCCACCACCATCGAATTCGTGGACGTGGCCGGGCTCATTGCCGGAGCCTCCCAGGGAGAGGGGCTGGGAAACCAGTTTTTGGGGCACATCCGGGAAGTGGACCTGCTGGCGCAAGTGGTGCGTTGTTTTGAAGCCCCCGACGCTCCCCACCCCTTGGGCACCCCGGACCCGGTTAGGGACGTGGAGGTGGTGGACACGGAGCTCCTGCTGGCGGACCTGGAAATCCTGGGGCGCCAGCGCCAGAAAATCGAAAAAAAGGCCAAGTCCGGCGAAAAGCCGGCCCAAGCGGCCCTATCGGTCCTGGCCCGGGTGGAGGCGGGCCTCAATGGCGGCCGTTGGGCCCGGGACCTGTCCTTAAGCGCCGATGACCTGGAACATCTCAAGGCTACGCCCCTTTTGACCCTGAAGCCGTATCTGTTTGTGGCCAACGTAAGCGAGGCGGAGTTACAGGGAGGGCCGCACTATACCGCGCTTAAGGAACTGGCCGCCCGCCGCGCGGCCCCGGTGGTCCCCATCCTGGGGGACCTGGAAGCGGAGCTGGTGGAATTGCCGCCGGAGGAGCGCTTAGAATTCCTGGCCGGCGCGGGCCTTTCGGAGCCGGGCATCCACCGCCTGATCCGGGAGTCTTACCGGCTCCTGGGCCTGGTGACCTTTTATACCATTGTAGGCACGGAAGTGCGGGCCTGGACCGTACCCGCGGCCACCCCGGCGCCCAAGGCCGCGGGCCGGGTGCACTCGGACATGGAAAAGGGGTTCATCCGGGCCGAGGTCATGAGCTTCGAAGATTTGCGCAAATGGGGCGCCCCCGCCAGGGTGCGGGAAGCCGGCCGCCTCCATGTGGAAGGCCGGGATTACCTGGTCCAAGACGGGGAAATTCTCATGTTCCGCTTTCAACGGTAACCGGCCATGGCCTGGGGGCCGCAACGCAGCATGAAAATGACCGAAACGGTAATGATGAGAATTTACCACAGAGGACACTGAGAACCCAGAGGTCGCAGAGGACCGTCAGGTTTTTCCTCTGTGTCCCCTGTGACCTCTGTTAAGAAAAGTTCAAAGTTCAAGGTTCAAAGTTCAAAGTTAGGAGCGCGCCCCTTTCATGCTTTTAGAGAGAGCCAACGGCTCATGCGCGACTGTGGTGAAAAAAATCTACAAGGCCATTTTCATATAAAGCCCCTACCACTCCGAAAGTTGCATTTTTTGCACATTCGTGATATAAAACAGCGAAAGGAGGTGGGAAAGGATGTTCTCAATAGGCCAGTTGGCCGTTTATCCTGCCCACGGCGTGGGAAGGATCGAATCGGTCCAGGATCGGACGGAGTCCGGTTCTGCAGAGCAGCGATTCTACGTCATGCGCCTCTTGGACAGCGACATGATCATCATGATCCCCACAACCAACGCGAGGAACATCGGACTCCGGAACATCATCGATTCCCCCGCGGTATCCCAGGTTTATGAGATTCTCCGGCAACGCCCCCCCCGCCTGAATAACCAGACCTGGAACCGGCGTTATCGGGACTACATGGACAAGATCAAGACCGGGTCCCCCTTTCGGGTGGCGGAAGTGCTCCGGGACCTGACCCTCCTCAAGTCTGAAAAGGACCTCTCCTTCGGCGAACGTAAGATGTTGGACACGGCTAAGAATCTCTTAGTCAAAGAGCTTTCCCTGGTTAATGATATAAAAGAAGAAGAGATCGAGACGCATCTGCAGGAAATACTTGGTAGTGCCTGATGTTGCCCCACCCTGCCCGTAAATCGAAGCAATGCCTGAATGGCAGGCGTCGGTTTTCCATAAGGTTTCATTTAAAGGGGCCCAATAAGCCGCCCCATCCGGTGTCGGCGGAGCGTTGCCCTGTTCCTGCCCCCGGAGACTTAAGTCCCGCCTTGATCTTCCCATGGAAAGGAGGTGAAACGGTTTGCTGAAAAAGATGGTCATCGGGGCCATCATGGGAGGGATTTGCGCGACCAGCGGCTACCTCATCGCCTCCCAGATTCCCCAGTTCAGCCATCTGCGGTGGGCCGGCTGGGTGGGAGGCGCCGGCGGACTGGCCGTGGCCTTCCTCACCCTGGGGATGGAGCAGGTCATCAAACGCATCCCCCTTAAAACCATCATCGGCAGCACCCTGGGACTGTTTATCGGCCTGGGCATCGCCAAGCTGGCCTCCTACCCCTTCGACAAGTTCCTGGATATCCCCAACCTGCAAATTCCTTTATATATCTTTTGTTCCGCCATTTTCGGTTATATCGGGTTGGTCCTGGGCGCTAAAAAGATGTCGGAGGTGAACACTCCTTATTTTCTCGAAGGCGGCCGGCAGGGCCGGCTCCCCCTGAAACTTTTGGACACCAGCGTTATCATTGACGGCCGCATCGCGGATATCGCGGAGACCGGATTTCTGGAAGGCACCCTGATCGTCCCTAAATTTATCCTGGAAGAGCTGCAATATATCGCGGACTCTCCCGACGACCTGCGCCGCACCCGGGGGCGCCGGGGCCTGGACATCTTGAAGCGCCTCCAGCAGCTCAGCCGGTTGAAGGTGGAATTCGTGGATGATGACGTCTCCAAGGCCGGAGTGGACTCCAAGCTGGTGGCTCTGGCCTTGAAAATGCGGGCCAAAATCCTCACCAACGATTTTAATCTTCACAAGGTGGCGGAGCTTCAGGGCATCGAGGTGCTTAACATCAACCAGTTGGCCAACTCCATGAAGCCCGCGGTCCTGCCCGGGGAGATGTTGCAGGTGCAGATTCTCCGGGAAGGCAAATCCCAGGGCCAGGGCGTGGCCTATCTGGACGACGGCACCATGGTGGTTATTGAAAACGCCCGGCGCTTCATCGGCCGGGAGGTGGAGGTCGGCGTCACCAGCGTGCTCCAGACCACCGCGGGGCGCATGATCTTCGGCGAAATCAAGGACGCCGGATTGTTGCGGAAAGTCTAAAAACTTGGTGGGGCGGGCCTCCGTGCCCGCCTAAATTAACTGCCCCGATAAATGTTGCTTTTGGCGCAATGCTGTTCATTTAGGCATTGCGAGTTCTATGAAAATCATCTCTTGTGTCATTAAGATCTGAGGGGAACGAAGCGGCCGAAAAACTCCCAGGACGAGATGCTTCGCTACGCTCAGTATGACAACAAGACGTAAAATGTAGGGTGGGCATTGCCTACCAATTCCTTAAAATGGACTTAACCTTTAGGCGGGCACGGAGGCCCGCCCCACTATTATTCAACCGCCATTGCCTTGCAAAATTCCGATTCGCAAATTCCGGCCTTGACCGTGGCCCCGGCGGAAGCCGGCGTCCGCCTGGATCAATTCCTGGCCCGGCGCCTGGGGTTTTCCAGGGCCAGGGTCCAGAAGCTGCTCAAATCCGGACTGGTCACCCTTAACGGCCGGACCGGGACGCCGGCTTATCAGGTGCGCCCCGGAGACGCCTTCCGGGTCACGGTGCCCGCCCCGGAGCCCAGCCACCTGGCCCCGGAGCCTCTCCCCCTAAATATTATTTATGAAGACCGGGACCTCCTGGTGGTGAACAAGCCGCCGGGACTGGTGGTGCATCCCGGGGCCGGACACCGCACCGGCACTCTGCTCAACGCCTTGCTGCATCATTGCCCGGAACTCCAGGAGATCGGGGAGATAAGCCGCCCCGGCCTGGTGCACCGCCTGGATAAGGACACCTCCGGCCTCCTGGTGGCGGCCAAGACGGAGTTGGCCCACCAGTCCTTAGTGCGCCAGTTTCAGGAGCACCGGGTCCATAAAAAATACCTGGCCCTGGTGTGGGGGCGCTTGAAAGAAAACGCCGGCAAGATTGAGGGCGAAGTGGGCCGCCACCCCACGGAACGCCAAAAGATGTCGGTCCATGCCCGCCGGGGGAAGGCGGCCATCACCTTATGGCGCGTCCGGCTGGAATTCCCCGGCCCCTTGACCCTGGTGGAACTTACTCCCCAAACGGGCCGCACCCACCAGCTCCGGGTGCACCTGGCGTCGCTGGGGCATCCGGTGGTGGGTGATGCCACTTACGGCGGCGGGGTGAACCGCCTGAAAGGCATTCCCAAATTACAGGGACTTAAACCCCTGCTCCACCGCCAACTCCTCCACGCCTTTCAGTTGGGCTTCACCCACCCCCGGAGCGGGGAAGCGGTGGCCTGGGAAGCCCCGCTGCCGGAGGATTTTAAAGTAGTTATTGACCATTTGATAAAATTAAAATAGCGATCATATTAATTGTGAGTTTTTTTCAAAGATCATTCCCTCCATATAGTCCTATAGGATAGATTATGAACAATAAAGAAAGGGTAGCATACAATTACTGCGTAGGCTTCATAGACCTTCTTGGGCAGCGGGAGGAATATAAGAATGAAGGATTACTTCCCCAATTCGCGTCTGATATAGATAGAGAGGCATTCAACCAAAAAATCAAGCGCACAATTGGCACCATCTTGGATCTTCAAAAGGATGCTGAGGCTATGTTGCAAGTTACTTTGACCCCAAATCCCAAACATAAGGAGACATTGCCATCCAAACTACATGAAACCTATGATAAGATGCGACATACTAATATAAAGCGTCAAAGATGGTCCGATGGGTTAGTTTTTTTCGCATGCCTTGGCGATCCAGAGGTTAAATGCCCGGTTAATGGAACTTTTGATCTTTTCGGCTTAGCCGGTACTATGTGTTTTTTGGGTCTGGCTAAAGGGCGGCCAATTAGAGGCGCAATTGACATAGCTTGGGGAATGGAGTTGCATGATGGCGAATTGTACGGTGCAGCTGTCGCAAAAGCCTATGAACTCGAAAGTTACGTGGCGCAATACCCGAGAATAGTTGTCGGTGACAGGACAATAGGTTTCTTGGAGGCTCATCGGCAAAACAAAGATAATGATATCTACTCTCAACATAATAGGCAGCTTTCCGAGATGTGCCTAAATATGATTGCCGAAGACGTCGATGGTCACTTTATCATTCATTATTTGGGAAATTCCTTCAGAGAATATATTTCTAAAGATTTACATAATGACCTATATAATAAGGCCATTGAATTTATAAAGAGCCAATTTGAGAACCATCGAAGATTGAAAGATAATAAGGAGTCTAATAAGTTATCTTTTAGGTATTCACACCTGCTCTCCTACTTCACGGCGCATCCTTTGGTAGAGTGATGTAGTAACGTAGGGCGATCACTGCCCGCCATAAATAACTTTAATGAGAAGGTGGGCAGTGCCCACCCTACATAAAATCTTAAGGGGTTGGGGGAGGGAGTTTGAGGGAGGGGGC
>CAZUBT010000035.1:0-33269 GCA_964618815.1 uncultured Desulfobacterales bacterium
ATAAATTATATAATCTTCCGCTGAACATGTCCATATATTTATGACGCTATGTATAGTTAAAAAAATTGACACAACCAGGGGGCGCTGACCACTGACCACTGACCACTGACCTCTAGCCTCTAACCACTAACTGTAATGACAATAGTTTTTAGCATACATTATTGTGCTTGGGTGAAGGAAGATAATCCATGAGAATCCATATCCAAGCTGCTTTGACGCTGTGCATAATCGAATGCTAACGTTAGATGTCATTACAACTAACCACTAACCACTGATAACTGATAACTGTCAACTGTCAACTGACAACTGTTCACGCCCGGCGCAACAGGAGGTAGCGGGCGATCTCCGCCAAGGGCTCGGCCCCGGCCCCCAGAGGCTCCAGGTCCCGGACGGCCTGGTCCACCAGGGTCTGGGCCCACTGCCGAGCCGCGGCCACCCCCAACAGGGCCGGGTAAGTGGCCTTGCCGCGCCGTTCATCGCTGCCTGCGGGCTTGCCCATCTCCGCGGTTTCTCCCTCCACGTCCAGGAGGTCGTCGGTGACCTGAAAAGCCAGCCCGAATTTTTCGCCGTAACCGGTGAGGATGGTCACCTCCTGGCGGTTCCCGCCCCCCAAAAGCGCGCCCATGCGGCACGACGCGGTGAGCAGAGCCCCGGTTTTCATGCGGTGCACGGTCTCCAGTTCCTTCAAGGTGATCTTGCGGCCTTCCGCCTGAAGGTCCAGCATCTGGCCCCCCACCATCCCCCGGTACCCCGCGGACCGGGCCAGCAGTTCCGTGACCTCCAGGAGGACGGCTTCCCGGCCCTCATACCGGGGCGCGGCCGCGGCCAGGATATGAAAGGCTTCGGTGAGCAAACCATCCCCTGCCAGGATGGCGGTGGCTTCGTCAAACTGCTTGTGGCAGGTGGGCTTGCCCCGGCGCAGGTCGTCATCATCCATGGCCGGGAGGTCGTCGTGGATCAGGGAATAGGTGTGGATCATCTCCAGGGCGCAGGCCGCGACCAGGACCTCGCCGGGGTCGCCGCCCACCGCTTCCGCCGCGGCGATGCACAGGATGGGCCGGAGCCGTTTACCGCCCGCGAAGAGACTGTAGTGCATGGCTTCCACCACCCGAAAGGCCGGCCCCCGCACCGCGGGCAGATAGACCTGCAAGGCCCGGTTCACCAGGCCCCGGCGTTCTTCTAAGTAGGCTTTGAGGTCCATGTTTTCCCTCACAAATTTGAATTATTTTTATTATGGTGAGAAATATTAATAATTAAATTAGAAATGTAAGAACTCAACTCATTTAATGTTTTTGAAAATTCAACCATGGCATTTTCAATTTTAATTTCATTTTCTCTGCTCGGGATTTTGATATACATCAAGATAACATCAATAGTTTGGTTTATTAAATTGCGTATTTGTCCATAATATTTTATAACGATATCTAGGTCATCCATTTTTATTTTCTTTTCTTTGTAAGGTTCGGCTACTAACTTCATCATATAATCTAATTTAGCTGTCTGACTTTGAAGTGTTTTATAAGCGAATGATTTAATATTAACCGAATCACAAAACAATACTGAAGCTGAAAAGTATTCTTCATTTTTAATTTGATTGTAAATTAACTTGATTTCTGGCTTAATATTGCCAGACCTTTCTAATATCTGCTCAATATGAATCATTAATAAATCACTATTATTATAGGGCCCTAAGTACCTAAACTTCCAAGGTGGTTGCTCTTTTGTAAGTATTTTAATTATTACTTTGGCCAAATGCTTAAAAAATTCCGATGCTTTTTCTACCTTCTTCTTAAAAAAGGCATTAAACGCATAAAGATTCCTATCTACTTGTACCATAATTATCTCTCTCAATTATATTTCTGACAATTATAGCCCTCGTTTATGTGGCACCCTTGCCCGCTTCGGTCCAAAAATGGCTTTGGGGACTTTTTAGCCTTAGCGATTTTAACTTACTCTATGGCGTCGGTGTCTCTATGGTTTATTCCTTTAGGTTCCGCCTTCCCCTTCCTCTTCCGTAAACGGCCGGGTAAAGAAGCGGCCGGCTTCGTCCTTGAGGAGGAGTTCCACCCGTTTTTCCACCTCATCCAGCTTCTGATGGCAGAAGCGCACCAGGTTGACCCCTTCTTCGAAGCCGGTTAGGGCCTTTTCCAGGGGCAGGTCGCCGTGCTCCAGGGCGTCCAGGACCTCTTCCAGGCGCTTCAGCGCGGCCTCGAAACTCATTTCCGCGGGTTTTGCTTTAGCCATAGGTGAATTCCTGTTGTTCTTAAGCTCGTTCCCAAGTTTAACTTGGGAACGAGAAAATGGTGCGCAGTGCGCACCCTACACCTGCTTTAATCCTCCACTTCTCTCACCTCACAGTCCATCCTGCCTTTGGCCACCCGGACCCGGACCGCGGCCCCCGGGGGGGCCTGGCGGGCGTCCCGGATGATGGTGTTTTCCGGCAGCAGGGTGGCCACCGCGTAGCCCCGCTGCAGGATGGCCAGGGGGTTCAGCTTATCCAGGTGGCTCCGGCAGCTATTTAGGTGGCGGCGGCGCTCGGCCTGGGTGCGCTGCCAGCGGCGGAGCAGCATCTGCCCGGCCTGCTCCAGTTGTTGGCGGGCCGCGGTTATGGTCCGCCGGGGACTTAACAAGAAGAGGCGGGAGGCGGCCAGGCGCAGACGTTGATGCCCGGCGTGGGCCAGTCGCCGGGTGCGGCGGATTAGAGTGTCGCTTTTGTCATCCAGCTTGAGGCGCAAATCCGTTAGATAGCGCCGCAGGTCCGGTAAACCCCGGGCCATGAGCACGAGATGTTGCCGCCGGGACTCCTGCCGCTGCCTCCAGGCCCGGCCCAGGGACCCGGCCAGGCGCTCCAGGCGGCGGAGGAGCTCGGTTTTATTGGGCATCACCAGCTCCACCGCGGCGCTGGGGGTGGGGGCGCGCACGTCCGCGACAAAATCCGCCATGGTAAAATCCACCTCATGCCCCACCGCGGAGACCACCGGGATGCGGCAGCGGTGGATGGCCCGGGCCACAACTTCTTCGTTGAAAGGCCACAGGTCCTCCAGGGAGCCGCCCCCCCGGGCCAAGACAATGACCTCCACCCCGGGATAGGCGCCCAGGTCGTCCAAAGCCCGGGCGATCTCGCCGGCGGCCTCGGCGCCCTGGACTTTTACCGGGTAAATCAGGACTTCCACCTGGGGGAAACGCTGGCGCAAGAGGCGCAAGAAATCCCGGACCACCGCGCCGGTGGGCGACGTGACTAGGGCAATGCGCCGGGGCAGAAAGGGCAGGGGTTGCTTCCGGGCCGGGTCAAAGAGCCCCTCGGCCTGGAGGCGGCTCTTCAGGGCCTCGAAGGCCTGGGCCAACGCCCCCATCCCCAGGGGCTCCAGGTAATCCACGATTAACTGGTAGTCCCCCCGGGGTTCATAGACCGTGAGGCGGCCCCGGCAGAGGATCTGGTTGCCCTCCTGGGGCTTATAGCGCAGGTGAAGGTGGCTGCCCTTAAAGAGCACCGCCCGGAGTTGGGCTCCGGCATCCTTCAGGGTGAAATAAAAATGCCCCGATAGGGGCTGTCTGAGGTTGGAAACCTCGCCGCTCACCCACACCAGGGCAAAATGGGTCTCCAGGCGGTCCCGGATTTCCCGGGTGAGGCTGCTTACCGTGTAGATGTGGGGTAGTTCCCGGTCCATGATGACAACTCCCATATACCATTTCCAGGCCGGAAGGTCAAAATTTCCTGGGGTTGATGGAAATGGCGGGGCCCACCCCGCCCTATTTTTTCTTCAATTCATTTCTAGGGATTCACCCACCCGGCATACAGCGCCAGGCCCAGCCAGGCCCAGTTTTGGGCGTAGTAGTTGTCCGGGGTGACGAAGTAGGCCTGATCCCCCTCCTGCCGGTAAAAAGATAAGATTTTTCCCGCCATTAGTTCGGCGAAGTCCCGATCCCCCGCGGCCAGGGCTGCGGCCAGGACCCCGGCGTAGATCACCGGGCTTTCATAGTCCACCGCGGGGGCCCCGTCATAGTGATAGACCGCGGCCAGCCTGCCTTTAGCCTGCCATTCCCGCTTGAAAAAGGGCAGGAATTTCACCTTAAGCAAACGGGCTGCGGCTTCATCTTTAAACCACAGGGCATCCAGGGCCAGCCGCCAGGGGATGCGGATCGCTTCCCAGCCGAAGTCGGACCCGCGTTTCGGGGTTTGCGCAAGGTGCGGCTGCCCCGCGCTATCCACCCGGCACCAGTCGGGAAACAGGCCCACGCCGGGTTGCTCACCCAGTCCCTGGGCCAGGCGGGTCAACAGGGGATAGGTGGCCCGATGCAGGTTGCCCCAGGCCGAGTTCTTCGGCATCCTCTCCTTTTCCTGGGCCAAAGGCTTTTCACCCCCACCCTGACCCTCCCCCCTCAAGGGGGAGGAGATAATACCGCCGGCAGGAGATGCTGACTTGTCTGGCAGGATGAGCGACCATAGCTGGTAGGCGGCAGGGGAAAAATACGACGGATTCACCAGGTATGGCGGGGCGGCTTCATGCCAGTTGCCCGGGGTGAGGAGCAGTTCCCCGTTGGGCAGGCGCACCACCTCATGGTCCAGGATGGATTGCTGGACCCGCCGGGCCTCCTCCGGATAGGGGGGCAAATCCGGCGGCGGCCGCCAGCCCCGCTTACCCGCCAGGATGAGGGCCAGGGCGTAGTCCAGGTCGGCGTCGGAGGCGGTATTGGAGTCCAGCACCCCCCAGGCGCCATCGTGTTGCCGCCCCCAATGCCAGGCCAGGAGGTGGTCGCCATGGGTCTTTTCCCGGGAAAGATTTTGGAGCGTCCACCCGTATACCCGGGCAAAGGTGGCCGCGTCCCCGGTCCACACGGCCCGGAGCAGGGCGTAGGCCTGGGCTTCGGAAATGGTCTCGCCGCCCCGCTCGGGAATCACTACCCGGCCTTCGGGGGAGATGTAATGCCGGACATAGCTCTGCCAGGAAGCCTCCAACACCCGGGCTACCCGGTCCGGTTGGGACTCCCCGCAGGCCCAGGCGAGGCTGGCAAGGATCAGCAAGGCGAATATTTTGGAACTGGAGACCGGTTTTTCTCTGAAAATGGTTTTCGGTTTTCGGTTTTCGGTTTTCAGTAACAACATGACGAACCTCGAAACCCCGTAGGGTGCACCCTTAGCACCTTATTTCATAAATTCGATGACGTATTTCTTAATGAAACCGGAAAGGAGATTAAATTCCCCCTCAGAAAACGTTAGCATATTCAAGAAATCATGTACTTATACCAAGTTGCATTCAAAAGGCGTTTTTCGATACGTAGGGGCGAACCTTGTGTTCGCCCCTAATACCAAGTTGCCGTCAAACAAGTAGTCATCCGCATGGTGGGGGCGGTTCGCGAACCGTCCCTACAGGGGTTGCCATCCTTAAGCCGGAATTACCTCTTTGACGGCAACTTGGTATTAGGCACCATAATAAAACTTAATGGCAGAATATAAAAACACTTTTCCTGCAATCTGCAAATGATTCAGTGCAATAATTCGGCCCAGGCGCAAGTTTCCCCATGTAGGTGGGGTTGACCATCAAAAGCCCTGAGAGAGGCAAAATGAGATTCTTCCAACCCCCACCGTCTTGACAGCCCCAGGCTTGCTGGTATTCTCTAGATAACATGCCGGATTCCCAAGAAAAGACACCCTCATCCTATCCAGCCCTCAGTGCGGCCGTGGCCCAGGCGCCCGGGGCCTGCGGGGCCTATCGCTTCAAGGACGGCCAGGGCCGGGTCCTGTACGTGGGCAAGGCCGTCAATCTAAAAAACCGCCTCAACTCCTATCTAAAGGGCCGTGACCAGCACCATCCCAAGACCCTGCTGATGCTGAAGCAGGCCCGGCAGGTGGACTTTTTGCTCACCACCACGGAGCGGGAGGCCCTCATCCTGGAGCGCAACCTTATCAAGGAGCACCGCCCCCGGTTCAACGTGACGCTCCGGGACGACAAGAATTTTCTTTGCCTGCGCCTGGACCTCAAGGAAGATTTCCCCGCACTGCGGTTTGTCCGGCGCTTCAGCAATGACGGCGCCCTCTATTTCGGGCCGTATGCCTCCGCGTCCATGGCCCGGGAGACCCTCAAGTTGATGAAACGGGCCTTTGGGGTGCGCACCTGCAAGGAACGCCGGCTCCAGACCCGCTCCCGGCCCTGTCTGGAGTTCCAGGTGGAGCAGTGCCTGGGGCCCTGCGCCGGGCTGGTGAGCCGGGAAGACTACCGCCGGGCCGCGGCCGAGGCCGCGCTCTTTCTCCAGGGCCGCAGCGGCAATCTGATTAAAAACCTCAAATCCCAGATGGATCAGGCCGCGGCGGAGTTGAGTTTTGAACGGGCCGCACTCTTGCGGGATCAGATCACCGCGGTTAAAGCCACCCTGGAGCGCCAGGACATGGCCCACCCCCATTTGAAAGATCAGGATGTCCTGGGCCTGGCGGAGGAACATGGGAGCGCCCTGGTTCTGGTCCTCATGGTTCGCAGCGGCATGGTCACCGGCAGCCGGGAGTATTACTTCCCCGAACCGCCGCCGGCAGACGACCTCCTCCAGGCATTTGCAAAGCAGTATTACGCGGAAGGCCGGCCGTTGCCCGATGAGATTCTCCTGCCCCGGGACCTGGCGGACCGCCGGGTCCTGACGGAGGTTTTAAGCGACCAAAAGGGCGCGCCGGTGCGCCTCCTAACCGCCGGCCGGGGGGAGAGAAGCCGGCTCCTGGCCCTGGCCGGGGACAATGCCCGGGCTGCATTGGAGCGCCGGCGGCAGGCCATGCCTGCCGGGGACGCCCTGGCGGATCTGCAGACCCGCCTGGACCTGCCCCACCCGCCCCGCCGCCTGGAATGCGTGGATATTTCCACCCTCCAGGGCAGCCAGGCGGTGGGCGCGCTGGTGGCCTTCACCGACGCGGCGCCGGATAAATCCGGCTACCGCCGCTTCCGCATCCGGGAAGTCCGGGGCCAGGACGATTATGCCATGCTCCGGGAGGTGGTGCGGCGGCACTACGGCAAAGAGGGGCAAAAACTACCGGATTTGCTGGTGGTGGACGGGGGCCGGGGCCAGTTGGCGGTGGTCCTGGAGGCCCTCAAAGACCTGGACCTGCCCCCCTTCCCCGTGGTGGGCCTGGCCAAAGCCAGCCTCCGGGGGGAGCGCCCCGTCAGGGATCGCCTCTTTCTGCCGGGGCGCAAGAATCCGCGGTTCTTGCCGGACAATTCCCCGGGATGGCTCCTCTTGCTGCGCCTTCGGGACGAAGCCCACCGCTTTGCCATCACTTATCACCGGCGCCGGGCACGAAAGGAGATGTTAGCCTCGTCCCTGAGTGAGGCCCCGGGCATCGGGCCGGCGCGCCTCAAGCGCCTCTTCCAGCATTACCCGGATCTTACGGCCCTGAAGGCCGCGACGGTGGAGGAACTGGCGGCGCTGCCGGGTTTCACCCGCGCCGCGGCCCAGGGATTGAAGGAATGGCTGGAGGGGGAGGGGGTGAGCAGTAAACAGTGATCAGTAATCAGTAATCAGTGAACAGTGAGCAGTAAACAGTGAGCAGTGGGCGGTGAGCGGTGAGCGGTATGTTTTCTGTTCCGAGAAGTTCAAAGTTCAAGGTTCAAAGTTCAAAGTTGGGAGTATGCCCATGAGGACTTTTCATAATTTACGGGTGGGCTAAAGGCCCATGAAGGACTGTTTTCGGTTTTTTTCGACTCTGATAATAACTTTCCGGCGCCATTTTCATTGTCATAACCTACACGCCCACCGCCCACCGCCCACCGCCCACCACCCACCACCCACTGTCCACTGTCCACTGCTCACTGTTTACTGATTACTGATTACTGTTCACTGTTCACTGTTCACTGTTTACTGGTTACTCTTCCCTGCTGACGATTTCCTCTTAACTTTTCTGGTCCCCCGGTCCTCTAAACAAATGAGCAGGGATGAATCGGTTCTGATATAATAGCGTGTAAAGCCCCACAGGATCTCTGACCATCTGACTGGAGGAACGATATTATGAAGAAGCTGATGGTGTTAGCCATGTCGCTTATCATGCTGGCACTGGCCGCGGTGGCCCATGCCCGCCCCGGAGGGGTTCTTAACCTGGTGGGAACTTATACCGGCAAAGGGAACCTGGAGTCCGTATCCACCAGTCCGGCCTTTAACGATAATTTAACCATTACTCTAAACATCACGGAGCAAACCGACCGTTTCTTTGTGGGCACTTTTAAAGTGGTCAATGCCGATCCGAGCCTCGATTTCACCATTCCCATCGCGGGCCGGGTATCGAAGAATCTTGAAGTGAGCATGGCCGGGGATTCCTTCCTGTCCCACGGCAAGCTGGTGGCCGCGGGCAAGCAGGTGGCGGAAGGCTTGTTCCGGATTCCGGGTCCCGGGGCCAGCGAGGCCCTGCCCATCGGCATCGGCACTTATATCCTTTTAAAGCAGTAAGCCTCACCATCCATCTCATCAGACATGGAGCGGTTTGGCGGTTTGGCGGGTTAGCGGGTAAGGTTATCTCTTTGTAGTTCAAGGTTCAAGGTTCCAGGTTCAAGGTTAAAAGCTATAAGCTGACTGCTAAACCGCCAATCCCCCCGGCCCTTCCCTTAATCTTCTAAGGTTAGCCGGGGCTTCAGAGAATAACTTCGGTTAATTGGGAGAATCGGGAGAGGAGCACATCCGGGGCGGCGGCGGTGAGAGAGGCCGGGTCCCCATAGCCGTAGGTTACCGCGGCGGTGCAGGCCCCGGCTTCCCGGCCGGTGATGATATCGGCAAGCTTATCTCCCACCATGAGGGTCCGGGCCGGGGTCTGGCCCAATTCCCGGATGATGGCCGAGAGGGGTTCCGGCGAGGGCTTTAAGGGCAAACTGCCGCCGCCCCGCACCGCGGCAAAACCGGGCAAGATACCCATGACCTCCAGTACCTGCTCCGTCAGGCGCTGGAGCTTGTTGGACAGCACCGCCAGTTTTTTGTGGGACAGGTGCGCCAAGGTCTCCTTGACCCCCGGATAGAGGCGGGTCAGGTCCCCGCAGTGGCGGGAGTAATGCTCCAGGTAGAGCTTTAACCCCTCTTCCAGATACCTCTCATTTCCCGGACCCAGGAACCGCGCCACAAACATGCGTTCGCCGCCGCCGATCATGTCTTTAATGGCCGCCGGGGGGCGCTGCGGCAGCCCCAGGGTGCGGCAGGCAAAGTTGGCGGCGGTGGCCAGGTCCGGCAGGGAGTCCGCCAGGGTGCCGTCCAGGTCGAAGACGATGAGGTCCACGGAGAATTTTTTCATATACTCAGACATCCAGGAGATGCTTTGCTTCGCTCAGCATGACAATGAAATTATCTGGAGGGTGCGCATCACACCCCAGACATTTTGCACAGGCTGGAAGCCTGTGCCACCAGGGTTTCCCGAGGAAATCGGCCTAAGTCGCCTTCCCCGGCCCCCCCGCAGGTATGGGAGGGGAACTGTAGGGGCGCCGCGTGCTGCGCCTCAGTGTGTGGGACGCCGATAAACCCCCGTTGCCGCCGTAAACTCCCGCCCTTCACCACCGAAAACCGTCTCTATTCCCCGCTGCCGCGCAAATCCTGGTAGCTGGGCAGCACCCCCAGGCCGTGGGCGCTCTTAACGGCGTTAAGGATGGCCTCCTGCAAGGCTGCCTCCGCCAGGACGCCGATGATGTGGAGGTCCGTGTTCACTTCGGGATGGGCCAGGACAAAGACAGTATCCCCGTCAAACAGGGTGTGCACCGGGCGGATGCAGCGGGCCAGGGCGTTGTGGCCTATTTGGGCGATCTTCTGGGCCTCTTCCCTGGTAAGGCGGGCATTGGTGGCCACCACGCCGATGGTGGTGTTGCTGGGTTCCCCGAAGCGGCGTCGGACTATTCCCTGGCGCAGGAGCTTGACGGTGTCCGCAAACTCCCGGCTGTCCGGGGCGGTGCGGGCGCCGGCCAGGATTTGGCCGGTTTCCGGGTCCACCACGTCTCCCAGGGCGTTGACCACGGCCAGGGCCCCTACCTGGAGGCCGTCGGGACCATTGAGGAAGGCGGTGCCCAGGCCGCCTTTACATGCCTGGGTAATGCCCAGGAGCTTGCCCACGGAGGCGCCGGTTCCTGCGCCCAGACTCCCGTCCCCCTGTGACTCAGGCCGGGCCGCCACGCACGCGGCAAAACCCATGGCTTTATCCGGGCGCACCCGGCAGTGGCCCACGGACAGGTCATAGATCACCGCGGTGGGCACATTGGGCACCCGGGTGATGGTAACATCGAAGCCCCGGCCCTGCTCTTCCAGGTATTCCATGACCCCGCCGGCCGCGTCCAGGCCGAAGGCGCTGCCGCCGGTGATGAACACCGCGTGCACCTCGTTGACGATGTGAAAACCCAGCAGGGCTTCCATCTGGCGGGTGCCCGCCGCGGATCCCCGGATGTCCGCGCTCCCCACGGTTCCCGGAGGGCATAGAATCACGGTGCAGCCGGTGACGTGCTTGAAGTCGCTGGCATGGCCTACCCAAAATCCGGGAACGCGGGTGATCATGGTTGGTTTCGCTCTTTCAGTGGGGTGAGTTAAAAATGTGATTTTGGCGGTTTAGCGGTTAGCTAACAGCTTTTAGCTGTTAGCCATGAACTTTTAACCTTGAACCTTGAACTTTGAACTTTGAACCGCTACCCCGCCTGCTTCGCCGCAGCCTTGGCATTAAACCGGGCCGCGTCGATTACAAATCTATCATGGGTTCCCTGGGAGATTTTGTCAACTCCATCGTCCGCGGACACGGCAAAAGTCAGCTTGCGGCCTTCCATCTGCTCCAATCTGACCTCCACCCGCACCGTCAGGCCCGGGGGCGTGGCCGCGGTATGGCTCAAGTGAAAGGCAATCCCCACGGTCTGCTCCTTAGGCCAGTCGAGATGGGGGTTCACCGCCTGGATGCAGGCCCACTCAATGAGCCCCACCATGAAACCCGAGGCCAGCACCCGGGGCATTTGCTGAAATTCCGCCGATTCCGGCAACAGGTAAGGCACGGTCCTGTCCTCGGGCACGACAAAGTCGAACCCAAAGCTCAGGCCGGGTTTTAAGGAGTCCTTCATGGGACCATCCTCCCTAAAGATTTTTCTTGATTTTATTACCCCTATATAATATTAGTAAAATTAATAATATTAACAAATATAATTAATTATTCTAATATTTGAGGGCAGCGGCTTCCAGGGTTCGTTCTTCCGGTTTCTAAGCTGAATGGTCTATTTTATAAATTTGCCGGCGTATAGCATCACCCGAGTTGCCGAAGCAGGAGCTTGGGAACGAGAATAAAAGATTGACTATTTTCGCCGAAAACTAAAAACCTAAAACCGAAAACAGTATTAACATGGAATGGCAGCAGCTTCTGGGTTTTTATCACGTGGCCCGGCTGGGCAGCTTCACCAAAGCCGGGGAGGCCACCTTTCGCTCCCAGTCGGCCCTGAGCCAGCAGATCAAGGCCCTGGAGGAGGAGCTGGGTTGCCGGCTGCTGGAGAGGATCGGCAAGCGCAAGCTGCGGCTCACTTCTCCGGGGGAGCGGTTTTTCCGATTTGCCCAGGAGAGTTTGGCGCGCTACGAACAGCTCCAGGAAGAGCTGCATGAACTCCAGGGGCTTCAGAAAGGCCATGTGCGGCTGGCCGCGCCTTTTACCACCCTTTATCACCTTTTCCCGCCGGTGCTGAAACGGTATCGGGAGCGCTTCCCCCAGGTGCAGTTGACCGTTTGGGACCGTTCCCAGGCCACCGTCCTGGAACTCATCAGGGCCGGGGACATTGACCTGGGCATCGCCCTGGAGTCCGTGGTTCCCCAAGACCTGGCGGCCATCCGCTGGCAGCCGGTGGACACCGTGCTCATGGCGCCCCGGGGCCACCCCCTGACCCGGGCCAAGTCCATCACCCTGGAGCAGATTGCCGCGTATCCCCTGATCCTGCCTCCCCGAAGCCCCGGCCATAGCGGGCGCGGGAATATCCAGGATTACCTCCGCAAAAGGGGGCTGGACTACCGGATCATCATGGAATCTTCCAATGTGGAGTTGAGTTCCCTCTACGTGGAGATGGGCCTGGGAATCTCCTTTGCCACCATGGTCCAAGGGCTGCGGCTTCCCGGGCGGAAACTGGCGTTTATTTCCTTGAAAGATTTTTTTCCGCCCGATTATATGGCGGTGGTAATGCGCAAGGATAAAGCCCTCACCCCACCCAAGGCCGCGTTTATCCAAATGCTCTTGGGGAGTGACAGTGAGCAGTGAGAAGTGAGCAGTGCGGTGGGGTGGCGGTTTATACCAAGTTGAGACCTCTGCTAAAAGGGCTTGAGCGATGACAAATCAGCTTCAAAGGAAAAGAAACTGGTGGCACAGGCTTCCAGCCTGTGGGTGACTCTTTGGTAAAACAAGGTTTTTTACACAGGCTGGAAGCCTGTGCCACCAGATTTTCCCCCTGGATTTAGTTCTCCTGTGTACCGGCTGATTTTCGCAGAGGTCTCAAGTTCTTTTTCCAATGCAACAAACTTAAGTTTCAACTTGCTGATAATCCTGGTTTATTTAACCGAAAACCGATAACCGATAACCGAAAACGGTTTAGCTGGTTGGCTGGTTGGCTATCCAATTTGCAACGGGGAATTTTTAGCTGTAAGCTGAGGGCTGAAAGCTCCCTAGGCGGGATGGGATTTTTGCTAACGTTAAATTCGGTTTTTTTATCTAATATAATCAGGTAACCTGAACGCGGGTTGCCGGGGCGTTTATCATTAAACCGTCCTTATCCGGAAATCTCATAACCTTGCACTAATGAATCTCAGAGAGGAAGTCATGAAACAGTCTTGGCCCAAATGGGGAATCATCTTGGGGTTAATGGTCATCCTGGGCGCAGCCGCGGCCTTGCAGTCAGGGGCCGTCTCCCCCCGGTCCGAGCGGGCCGACGCCCCGGACAAAACTCTGTCGCCTTACTTCGTGGTGCTCAGCGGGGACCCTGAAAAGGACCTCCTGCCCCTGAAAAGCACCCGGGCGGACGTGAAGATCGCCGGCATGGTGGCGGAAGTCAAGGTCACCCAGGTCTATCAGAATCAGGGGAAAAAGGCCCTGGAAGCCATCTACGTGTTTCCCGGCTCCACCCGGGCCGCGGTCAACGCCATGCGCATGACCGTGGGCACCCGGGTGGTGGAGGCCCAGATCATGGAGCGCCAAAAGGCCCGGGAGACTTACGAACAGGCCAAAAAAGAAGGCAAGACCACCTCGCTCCTGGAGCAGCAGCGGCCCAATGTCTTTCAGATGAATGTGGCCAACATCCTTCCCGGGGATGAAGTGAAGGTGGAAATGACCTACCTGGAGCTCATGGCCCCGGAGGAGAACCTTTATGAATTCGTCTTCCCCACCGTGGTGGGACCGCGCTATTCCAATCAACCGGAGGCCGGCGCGCCGGAGACGGAGAAATGGGTGCAGAACCCCTACCTCCATGAAGGCCAGCCGCCGCCTTACACTTTCGGCCTGACGGTGGAACTCAGAAGCGGTCTGCCCATCTCCAAGCTGGCCAGCCCCAGCCACGAGGTAGAGATCAAGTACGCGGGGCCCAATATCGCCAACATTTCCCTGAAGGATGAGAAGACCGGCGGCAACAAGGACTTTGTCCTGCGCTACTCGCTGGCCGGAGACAAGATCGACGCCGGGTTGCTCCTCTATCCCGGCAAAGATGAGAACTTCTTTCTGATGATGATGGAGCCCCCGGCCCGGGTGGGGACGGAAGCGGTGGTGAAGCGGGAGTATATCTTCATCGTGGATATTTCCGGGTCCATGCACGGCTTCCCCCTGGACATCTCCAAGAACCTCATCCAGAACCTGGTCAATGGCTTGAAGCCCCATGACTTCTTCAATGTGCTGCTGTTTGAGAGCGCGCCCGCGGTCCTATCCGCTTCCGGGTCCCTGTCGGCCACGCCGGAGAATAAAGGGAAGGCCGTGGAGTTTATCAAAGGGCAGACGGGCGGGGGCGGCACGGAAATCCTGGTGGCCTTAAAGCAGGCCCTGAACCTCCCCCGGACCCCGGAAACCTCCCGCACCGTGGTGGTGGTCACCGACGGCTATGTGCACGTTGAACCCCAGGTATTTGAGATGATCCGGGAAAACCTGGGCGCAGCCAACCTCTTCCCTTTCGGCATCGGCAAATCGGTGAACCGCCACATCATCGAGGGCATGGCCCGGGCCGGCATGGGAGAGCCCTTCATTATCCTCAATCCCGGGGAAGCGGCCAAGGCCGCGGCACGGTTCCAGAAATACATTGAATCTCCGGTGCTCACCCAGATCAAAGTGAATTTTACCGGGTTTCAGACCTATGACGTGGAGCCCCTGGCTCTGCCGGATCTCTTCGCCCTGCGGCCCCTCATTCTGTTGGGGAAATACAAGGGAAGCCCCTCGGGCAGCATCGAGGTGACGGGGAAAACCGCTAAGGGGGACTTTCAGCAGAAAATCAGCGTCACCGAGGATAAAGCCAACGCCGACAACCGGGCCCTGCGGTTCCTGTGGGCCCGCCAGCGGGTTCAGCGGCTAGTGGATTACGGCAGCCTGCTGAGAGGCAAGGATGACGCAGTGATTAAAGATGTCACCCAATTGGGGCTGAAATACAGCCTCATGACCCCTTACACCTCCTTTGTGGCGGTGGATCAGGTGAAGCGCGCCGACGGCAAGGTGGAGACGGTGAGACAGCCGCTGCCGCTGCCCGAAGGGGTTTCCGACCTGGCGGTGGGGGGTGGGCCTAAAATGGCGGCCAAGATGATGAGGGTACCGTCGGCGATGCCGCCGTCCCGGAAAAGCGATATGGCCATGGCCAAGGGCGGAGCTTATGCCCCCGAGTCCTCCTCTGACGTTGCGGCGCGGCCTCCTGTGGCCCCCAAGCCGCCGGTCACCGGAGTCCAGCCGCCGGCGGGAGTGAAGGTGGAAATCCAGGTAACCCAGATTAAGGGCAAACTGGACAAGGCCCTGGTGGAAAAAGTCCTGCAAGCGGAAGCCGCCCAATTGGCGGCGTGCTGTGAGGCTGCGGTGAAGAGCGGGGCCAAGCTGCCCCAGGAGATCATCCTCATCTTTAAAATCGACCAAGACGGCAAGGTGAAGGGCAAAGTGCTGCCCAAACCGCCCCTGGGCCAGGAATCCGTCACCCAATGCCTGAGCCGGGCCATTAAGGCCATCACCTTCCCGGCGCCGGAGAAAAAAGGCGCGGAGGTGACGGTGAAGCTGGTGGTGACGGTGAAGTAACAGTGAGCAGTAAGCAGTGAGAGATTTCATAGGGCGTGCGGCGGCCGCCGGAATCCGGCGGTCACGGCACGTCCTATGAGCTTTTATACCAAGGCGCCGTCAAAAAAATCTTTTGATTTTGCCCTTGATTTGATCTGGAGGCAGAAATCGGGGGTCCAAAAATCTAATTTCGCAGAGGTCTCATACCAAGATGCGATCAAACAGGTAATTTGGTGGTAGTAGCACGCTTTCCCTTGAAAATCCGTTTCACGAACCTTCACCTCAGTTGCGGGCACGGCAAGCCGTGCCCCTACCAGGGAAAAAATGTAGTGTGAGCGCCGCCCACCATTCCTCTTCGAATATTACCTTTATGAGCGCAACCTGGTCTCAAGCTACTATAAAACCAAAATCATCAAACGGCGAAACCTTCCACCGATCTGGATCATAGCTGCTCGGTTGGCAAAATGGGAAATAAAAAGGGACCGATGAGGTCCCTTGAAAAAGTACAAACCTGGACAGGCAGAATCCTTACTAAGGAGAGCCACCCCAGACTGATATTGTAAAAACTTTATTCGCCTGCCTTACGCCGGCTTGGCGGCCTTACGTTTACCCCTTTGCGCCCCAAGGCCCTTTTCTATGGCCAGTTTTCGGCGCTGCTCGGAGTATTCCTTGCAGACCAGGGGGAACTTTTTGGGGTCAAGGCCGTAGCGCTTGAAATATTCCTTCGGTAACAGATTGTGAGATTTACGCAGATGCGCCTTCAAGGTGCGCATCTTCTTGCCGCATTCCAGGCAGACGACATACTTTTCCTTGACGATTTCCTTCAGGGGGATCGGCGGCTTCTTTACCTCTCCCGCTTCTTTGCCCTTTTCCGGCTCCGGCGCCTCTAATACTTTCCCACCTTCCAACGAGACCAAAGCGTTATAAACCTCTTTAATCTCCTCCACTAATTGTTCAGGGGAAAGTTCGCTCATTGAAGCATGGGAAATTACGATTTGCGCCGTTAATTTCAGAACCTCGCTGGCCATGGAATCTCCTTTCTTTTTATTCAATTAAATCGTCGAAATTTAAGTTCTCGTATTTCTATATCTAACTCTTTTTTTATTATGTCAAGAAATTTTTAATTATTAATTATAATTTGGTGTTGAAATTTATCCCCACCCCCACCCTGATCCTTTCAGGCGCTCAAGGGTGGGGCGCTCGGACTTGGGTTCAGGTTCCGGCAATCCCGCCCCAAACCGTAAGCATGAATATGAGACTGGTTTTGATGCTAAACAAATACCGCGGCGCCTTAGCAACGTGATTTTGAAAAAGGGAGTTATCGTCATCCCGGAATCCAAGACCCCCTTCAGCCTTTCCCTCAGGTTGCTACTGCTGAGGGCGCCGGCCTGGAGTTCTCAGGTTTTACGGCGCCTGCCTGCTCCTCCCCTTGATTTTTTACGCGTTTCTGGTTAAAAGAATGTATAGGAAACCGGTATGCGGATAGGGGGAGCGTTCCCCATTTTCGCATCGGTGCAGTCAGGAAGGAGGGGTTATGATGCGTCTATTGCCGATATTCTTGGGGTTTCTGCTGATGGTAAGCAATGGCTCCGGGGTCTGGGCGGCGAGCCAAAAGGCCGCGGCCTTGCGGCAGGCCAACGGGCTGGCCGCGTTCACCCCGCCCGAGAAGTTCCTTGCCGGAAACTTCGTGGCCGACGAGATGAACCCAGGGTTTATTTTCGGGACGGTGAAAGCCTTTGCCGCGTCCCGCAAGTGCGCCAAGGCCTGGCTCATCGAGGAGGGCGCAAAAAATCGCCCGGCTGGGCAAGGCAGCCCTGACAAAACCGCGGAGTACACCATCTACCTGGAGGAGGATTGCCCGGACAAGGTGGTTTACTATGTCTTCATCGACCAAAGCGGCTTGACCCCCCAGCAATGGATCGAGTGGCGGGAAAAATTCCACAAGAGCAAGACGGAACCGCAGTTCGGCTCCACCAAATCGAAACTGGACCAGGCTTGCACCGCGGGTTGCGGGGTGGGCGCCGAGATGCGTTTCATCCAGAAGGATGGGGAACTCATGACCAAATCTCCGGAAGAAGTCCTGCGGGTCGATCTCAAATTTGCTCCCATCTACGATCTGAACCGGCAGAAGAAAATCTCCAAATAGCTTGACGGCTTCGGAAGACTTATGGCACGGGGAAAGGCAAAGGTTAGCGCGGCCCAGAAGCTGACCGGTTACGGCATTATAGCCGTGCTGGGCTTGATCGCTCTCTGGCTTCTCATCCAGCAGTCCAGCTTCAACCCCGCGGTGAGGGTGGCCATGCATGCCCCGTTGCTGCAGGGCCGGCCCCAGGCCGTTTCCGGCCAGGCCCCTTCCGCCACGGCCGCGCTCATCCCCGAGGTTTCCGGATTCACCCCCCTGGCCCCCACCGAGAGCTTCGGCCCGGAAAACCTCTCCGACAAGATCGACGGCAAGGCCGAGCTCTACCTGCCCGCGGGCTTCAAAGCCATGTCCTGCCGCAGCTTCTCACTGGGCGCGGCAGGCGGGGCCCACGTGGAGGTCTTTCTCTACGACATGGGTTCACCCCCAAATGCCTATGCCGTATTCAGCGGGCAACGCCGTCCGGGTTCTCCCAGTATCCCTCTGACCGCCAATGCCTATGCCACGGCCAATGCCCTGTTCTTCACCCAGGGGCGGTTTTACGTGGAGATCGTGGCTGACCGGTCCTCGGAGGCGCTTAAAAGCTCCCTGGAGGCTTACGCGGCCGCGCTCCTGGTCAAACTTCCCTCCCAGGGCGAAACTCCGGGTCCGGCCGCGCTTTTTCCCAAGGAGGGTCTGGAGCCGGACAGCGTACGCCTGAACGCCGCCGACGCCTTCGGCCTGGAGGGTTTGAATAACGTGCTCACCGGGGAATATAGCCTGAAAAGCGGAAAAGCCACGGGATTTATCGCACCGCGCGATACCCCGGAGCAGGCCCAGGCGGAGGCCCGGCGTTACCTGGATTTTTTGGCCGCCAACGGTTATCAGAAGGTTCCGACTCCGGGCTCGCCGGAGGACACCCCGGTGCTGGCCCTGGATAACTCCTTTGAAATAGTTTTTGTCCAGGATAAGACCCTGGCCGGGGTGCATGACGCCACCTCAGCGGCAGCCGCCCTGGAACTCGCCGACAGATTGAAGACCGCGCTCAAGGAAAAGCCGTGAATAAACCCACGGATGAAGAACGGCTGCATAAATCTGCATTGAGCCGCCGGGATTTCCTCAGGCGGGTGGGCTACGCCTCGGCTGCGGCCTTGGCCGCGGGGGGCCTGGGCCTGGCCCTGTATGACTCCAAAGGCCCCGCCCCTTCCCAGGGACAGAAGGCGTTGACCGGCTTGGGGGATTTCACTTCCCGGACCCCCGCCCCGGGCGCGGCGAAAATGGCCATCGTCCGGGGCACGGACCGGGCGGTGATGGTGGAGCGGGGGGTTAAGGCCCTGGGCGGGATGGAGTCCTTCATCCAGAAGGGCGACCGGGTGCTCATCAAGGTCAACGCCGCGTTCGCCACCCCGGCCTCCCTGGGGGCCACCACCCACCCGGAGACCCTGGCCGCAGTGGCGGGCCTGTGTTTCAAGGCCGGGGCGGCCCAGGTGCTGATTACCGACAACCCCATCAACAACCCCGACAGCTGCTTCGAGATCACCGGACTGGCCGGCGCGGCCAGGGCCGCCGGGGCCCGGATTATCGCGCCCCGGGCCGCCCTGTTTGCCCCCGTCAGCCTGCCCGGGGGCAAGCTCCTGCAGAATTGGCCGGTCATGTCCGGGGCCTTTACGGGAGTAACCAAGGTTATTGTCGTGTCCCCGGTCAAGGACCACCAACGGGCCGGGGCTTCCATGACCCTGAAGAATTTCTACGGATTCCTGGGGGGGCGGCGCAACGTCTTCCACCAGGACATCAACGGCATCATCACCGAACTGGCGCTTCTTCTCAAGCCCACCCTGTGCGTCCTGGACGGCACGGTGTCCATGATGACCAACGGCCCCACCGGCGGGTCCCTGTCCGATCTGAAGGACACCGGAACCATGGTGGTCTCCACCGACCCGGTGGCCGCGGACGCGGTGGGCGCGGAACTTTTGGGGCGCACGCCGGCCGACGTGCCCTACATCCTCATGGCTGAGAAAGCCGGCGCGGGCATCGCCGACTACCACCGGCTCAACCCGGCGCTCATCGACACCCGGGCTTAATTCACAGGCAACGTCCCATGCGCATCGTTACCGTCCGCCGCATCTGCCAAATCTTTTTTCTGGCGGTTTTCCTGTGGTTCTGCATCACGGCCACCCTGGGTGCGGCCTGGTGGCAGTTGCGCGGCTGGCCCATCAACTGGATCCTGAACCTGGACCCCCTCACCGCCCTGGCCACGGCCCTGGCCACCGGCACGTTCTACTCGCCCTTCACCTGGGCCTTGGTCACCATCTTGCTGACTCTGTTCCTGGGCCGGTTCTTCTGCGGCTTTGCCTGCCCCCTGGGCACCATCAACCAACTCACCGGCTGGCTGGGGCGGCGGGGTCAGGACTTGCCCGGCCGGGTGGAGGCTAATCGGTACCGCCGGCCTCAGTCCTGGAAATACTATCTCCTGGCCTTCCTGCTGGCCCTGGCTCTCACAGGGTCGGTGCAGACCGGGATTTTTGATCCCCTGCCCCTGCTGCACCGCAGCGTGAACCTGGCCTTGGCCCCCTTAGCCGATAACCCCCTGGGCGTGCTCAGCGACGAGCCGCGCCTTTACGCCTCGGCCTGGCTGTTAGGGGTCATATTCCTGGGGGTGGTGGGCTTGAACCTGGCCCTGCCCCGGTTCTTCTGCCGCTTCGCCTGCCCCCTGGGGGCGCTTTTCGGCCTGTTGACCCGCTTCACCCCCTGGCGCATCGGCAAGACCGCGGACACCTGCGGCGATTGCCGGATCTGTGAGGCATACTGCGAAGGCGCCTGCCGTCCCTCGGGGAAATTCATCGGCAGCGAGTGCGTGTTGTGCATGAACTGCCTGGACCGTTGCCCGGTGGGCCGGATCACCTTTGCCGGGAAAGCCTCCGCGGCCGGTGAGGTCTGGGCCCCGGATCTGTCCAGGCGCGGGTTTATCGTGGCCGGGGCCGGGCTGCTGCTGACCTCCATGTGGGACGTGGGAGGGCTGGCCGGGGCCAACCGGGACGCCGGCCTCATCCGGCCCCCCGGGGCCCTGGACGAGGAGCGCTTCCTGACCCGCTGCATCCGTTGCGGGCAATGCATGCGCATCTGCCCCGGCAACATCATCCAGCCCGCGCTGTTGGAGGCCGGGTTGCAGGGACTGTGGAGCCCCGCGGTCAACTACCGCATCGGCCGCAGCGGCTGCCTGCCCAACTGCATCGCCTGCGGCCAGGTCTGCCCCACTGCGGCCATCCGTCCCTTAAGCCTCGAGGAGAAACAAGGTCTGGGCGAGTTCGCCGCCCAGGGGCCCATCCGCATGGGCACGGCCTTCGTGGACCGGGGGCGCTGCCTGCCCTGGGCCATGGACCGGCCCTGCCTGGTGTGTCATGAATTGTGCCCGGTAAGCCCCAAGGCCATTTTCGTCCGCACCGGGTTCGAGACCATCCGGGACGGCCAGGCGCTGCCGGCCAGGATTCAGGGACAGATAGTGGTCTTGGAGGCTGCCATTCCCACCGGGGTGAACCTGGCCGGCGGCGACTACTACCTGCGTCCCACCGGGCAGCCCGAGACCGCGCTGCGGCGCATCACCGGCCTGGCCGGAACCGGGCTGACCCTGGAGCGCCCCCTGGTGGGGGATGACCTCTCGGCAGCCGGGGCCCGGGTGGATATCGTGGTGCGGTTGCAGCGTCCTTTCATGGACCCCGCCAAGTGTATCGGCTGCGGCATGTGCGAGCATGAATGCCCGGTAGCGGGCCGGCGCGCCATCCGCGTATACAGTGAAAACGAATCCCGTTCAGGCTCGGGGCGCCTGCTCATTTAGGGCGGTGAACCGGGAACTTCAGGAGGTGGTTATCATGAGCAGTAAGGATAAAGGAACAGGCATAACGCGCCGGGAGTTCGTGAAGACCGTGGGACTCGCCGGGCTCGCGGTGGCAGGGGGCGGCGCGACTGCGGCTATGGCCGCGCCGGAGCCGGCGGCCGCCCCGGCCAAGGCTGCGACCGTGCCCAAACGCAAACTGGGCAAAACCGGCGCGGAGGTGTCCATCCTTAACCTGGGCGGCATGTTCGACACCATCAACAACCAACTGCTCCTCAAGCAGGCCCTGAAATGGGGGGTCACCTTCTGGGACACGGCCGAGTCCTACGGCAACGGCCTGAGCGAAGAAGGCATGGGCCGCTTCTTCTCCCGCAACCCCGGGTCCCGCCAGGAGATCTTTCTGGTCACCAAGCTCACGGCCAAGGGCGGCAACTACACCGAGCGCCTGGATCAATGTTTGAAAAGGCTGCAAACGGATTACGTGGATCTGTTCTTCATCCACAACGTCACCGGCATCGGCGAAATGACTCCGGCCATCAAGGATTGGGCCGCGCAGATGAAAAAGGCCGGCAAGATCAAATTCTTCGGGTTCAGCACCCACACCAACATGGAGGACTGTCTCTTAGGCGCGGCCAAGCTGGACTGGATCGACGCGGTGATGATGACCTACAATTTCCGGGTGATGAACACCCCCCAGATGCAAGAGGCCGTAAACGCCTGCGCCAAGGCCGGGATCGGGTTGGTGGCCATGAAGAGCCAGGCCGGCAGGCCGGGGTCGGAGAAGATCGCCAGCGAGGCCAAAGTGGAGATGGCCGAGCGCTTTATGGAACGGGGCTTCACGGACAAGCAGGCCAGGCTCAAGGTGGTGTGGGAGAACCCCCAAATCGCCAGCCTCTGCTCCCAGATGCCCAACCTGACCATCCTGTCGGCCAACGTGGCCGCGGCCCGGGACTTGACCAAACTGGGGCGGGAGGAGTTCGACTCCTTGCGCCGGTATGCCCTGGAGACCCAGGGCGACTACTGCGCCGGCTGCGGCAGCATCTGCCGGGAGGCTGCGGGCGGGGCCGTACCCGTAAACGAGGTCATGCGCTGCCTCATGTACCATCGGTATTACGGCGAGCCGGAGCTGGCCAGGCTGACCTTCGCCGGGCTACCCCAGGAGGTTCGGCAGGGTTTGACCCAGGTGGACTACTCTAAGGCGGAGCAGGCCTGCCCGCAAGGCTTGGCCATCGCCGCGCTGATGCGCCAGGCCATGGAGACGTTGGCGTAGAAATAGGCAAAAACAGTTTTGATACCGATTCGCCATCAAACGTAATTTTTTTCGTAGGGGCGAATCTTGTATTCGCCCTAAATTGGGGGGCGAACACAAGGAAATAGTCCCAAAAGTGAGGACCACCGGCTGGCGGGCGTCGATCCGCTGGGCCAGGAGACCCTGGATCAGGTTAAGGGCCTGGGCGCACACCAGGATGGGGTCCACCCGCCGGTGGGGCGTGGCTCCGTGGGCGGATTTGCCGGTAACCGTGAGGGTGAGATGGTCGGCGCCGGCGTCTCATCTGGGCTTCCACCGTATTGGCGGGGCAGACCTCCAAGCCCGCCGCAGCAGCTGCAAGCTTCAGTCGGCGCGCATGGTTCAATATCGGTCATCATATTTATGAAATCATGTGCTCAGCTTGGGAATTAGTAACTTATTTCTAGGATTCGTGCTTTTTCTGGCAAAAAATCAGCTAAAAACCTTTTGGTTCCGGCTTTTCCGGGTTCGGTAGGCAGAAAATTAACCACCAAGACACAAAGAACACAAAGGTTCACAAAGAGAAAAATATTTCTTGGTGTTCCTTGGTGTCCTTTGTGTCTTTGTGGTAAATCTTTGAAGGTTTTTGGTTCCGGCTTGTCCGGGTTAGGAAGTATTAACCCCTAACCCTTAACTGCTCGCGGCTCGCCGCTACCCCCTGACCTTTGATTCCTCCGGCCATCCAGCATTAACTGGACAAAGTGTCGCGCCTCAGATAAAATTCCCAAGCAAATAAGGATTTCCTCCTGGAGGCTTCCGGGCCGTAAGGTTTTGGCCGGCACGGGGGCGGGCCTTATACCGTTTTCTGTTTTCGGTTTTCTGTTTTCTGTTAAAAAGGTCAGGATTATCAGCAAGTTGAAACTTGAGTTGGTTGCATTTGAAACAGAACTTGGTATTATTTCACCTTGCTTGGCAAATGCCGCCAACCCTACGGATAACTTATCGATAATCCGTTATTTTTACATAATACCGTTAACTACGAAACCGAAAACAGAAAACAGAAAACAGAAAACCGTATTCCAGGCCGGGCGTGCCGGAAAGGTATATAAATGAAGCGCACTCTGTTACTCAACCCTCCATCCTTCCAGGACTTTGACGGGGGGGCCGGTTCTCGTTATCAGGCCACCCGGGAGGTGACTTCCTTCTGGTATCCCACCTGGCTCTGCTATCCCGCGGGCCTCATCCCCCAAAGCCGGGTGGTGGACGCGCCCCCGGACAATTTGACGGTGGAGCAGGTCGCGGCCATGGCGCCGGATTTTGATCTGGCGGTCTTGTTCACCACCAGCCCGTCTTTTGCCGGCGACCTGCAGACCATCACCCGTTTGAAGGAGAAGAATCCCGACTTGGTGGCCGGGCTGGTGGGTCCTCATGTGAGCGTCCTGCCGGAGGAGTCCCTGACGGCGGGACCCCAGGCGGATTTCATCGCCCGCCGGGAATTCGATTACACCATCCTGGAACTGGCCCAGGGCCGGCCCTGGGACGAGATTCAGGGGCTGAGTTACCGGGTCAACGGCCAGATCCGCCACAATCCCGACCGGCCCTTTATTGAAGACCTGGACGCCCTGCCGTTTGTGACGGAGATCTACCACCGGGATTTGACCATGGAGCGCTATCTGATCCCCTATCTGCGCCATCCCTACGTCTCCATTTACACCGGCCGGGGCTGTCCGTCCCACTGCGTCTTTTGCCTGTGGCCCCAGACCTTCACCGGCCACCGCTACCGGGTGCGCAGCGTGGACAACGTGGTGGCGGAAGTGCGCCGGTCTTTGGAGCTCTTCCCCCAGGCCGCGGAGATCTTCTTCGACGACGACACCTTTACTGCGGATGGCGAACGGGCCCGGCAGATCAGCCGGGCCTTGGCTCCCCTCAAATGCATGTGGTCCGCCACCGCCCGGGTCACCACCTCTTACGAGACCCTGAAGGCCATGAAGGAAGGGGGCTGCCGCTTGCTGGTGGCGGGATTTGAGACCGGGGACCCCCAGGTGCTGAAAAACATCCGAAAAGGCGCCACCCTGGAGTTGGGACGCCGCTTCGCCAAATGGTGCCGGGAACTGGGCCTCCAGGTGCACGGCACCTTCATGGTGGGCCTGCCGGGGGAGACCCGAGAGAGCCTGGAAGCCTCCATCCGGTTCGCCTGCGAGCTGGACCCGGACACCATTCAGGTCTCCCTGGCCACTCCCTATCCGGGCACCGAGTTTTACGAGTTATGCCGGGAAAAAGGCTATCTCCAAAATGATTCACTGGTCAACGGCGCAACCGGCTATCAACAGTGCGTGGTGGAGTACCCGTCCCTGGCGGCCGCGGAGATCTTCCAGGCGGTGCCCCGGTTCTATCGGCGCTTTTATTTTCGCCCCCGTTATATCGCCCGGGCCCTGGGCGTCATGATGCGGGACCGACAGGAACGCAAGCGCCTCCTCCGGGAAGGCCGGGAATTCCTGACCTTCATGTTCCGGCGGCGCCAGGCGGCTCAGTCCCGGGGCGCCTCGCCCACCTGCTCCCCGAGGCCATGACTCTAAAGGAGCTCTTTTCCTTAATTCTCCAGGGAGGCCCTGGTTTCTGCCAGATCGCGGTGACCAACGCCTGCAATGCCAGGTGCCGGTTCTGCAATTTTCCCCAGGTCCCTGCCGATGAACGGGTCATGGCGGACCCGGAAGGACTTCTTAAAGGGCTGGTTAGGGCCAGGGAGGCGGGCATCCGTTACATCTCCCTTACCGGCGGCGAACCCCTTCTCTATCCCGAGCTTCCCCAGGTCCTGGCCCGCTGCCGGCAACTGGAAATCCAGACCATCTTGTGCACCAACGGGGCCTTGCTCAATCCCCGGCGCATCCGGGAACTTCGGGACGCGGGCCTGGAGACCCTGATCATTTCAATGGATGCCGATTCCCCCGCCCGGCACGATGAACACCGGGGTCTGCCGGGCCTTACGGCCCATATTACCGAAATGATGCCCTTACTGGGGGAGGCCGGGCTTCATCCCGTGGCCTCCGTGACCTTAAGCCGGCTGGTGGAAGACCTGGAAGGCATGATGCGCTTCCTTTACCGGATGGGCTTCCGCCGGGTGACCTTCTCCTACCCCATAACCCGGCTCCATTCTTCCTACCTGGGATTTGCGGACCATTATTCCGTGGACTTCACCCCGGAGGAACTGTGCCGCTGGTTCAGCCGCATCAAAGAGTTGAAGCAGTCTTCCCCCTTGACCATCCTCAATCCCCTGATCGGCATCAACGACCTGCAGCGGCAGCTTCAGGGACGGCCCGGCCGCTTTCCCTGCCTGGCGGGCTATAAATATTTCTTCGTGGACTGGCATCTCCAGGTCTATCGCTGCCATTATCTGGCCGACAGCCTGGGCTCCTGGGAGGATATCCACCGGGTCAGTCCCATCCGGGACGGCTGCTCCGCCTGCGCCATTGAATGTTACCGGGACCCCAGCGTCTTCCAATACCTGGCGGTGTCCGTGGCCGACGCCATGGGGGCCTGCCGCCAGGGAAGGTGGCTGAAGGGCCTGGGGACCCTGCTGCACCCGAATAATTTTCTGTCCCTGGCCGCGCTGCTGGAGGGGCGCCATTGGGTGAAGGGGGGATAGTATAGTTTTCTGTTTTCGGTTTTCGGTTTTCTGTTAAAAGAAATTAGGATTATCAATAAAAGCCTCTTGCAAAATTCCGTTTCCTGCCGGTTTGTGGGCAAGTTATCCAAGAAATGTAGGACAGCCGCCCTCGGCTGTCCTCTCCGGATGCACCGCCGCCCCCGGCGGTGCTCCACATACAGGCGGCATGGCCGGGGGACCTATACAGCTAAAGCCTGCGGACCCATAAACCTCGGTTAATTTTGCAAGAGGCTTAATAAATTATCCATAAAGTTGATAGTGTTTGAAACGAAGCATGACATATAAATAAGTCCCGTCTCCTCCCATAAGACGCATGCTTTTTACAGAAAACAGAAAACCGAAAACAGAAAACCCTCTCCGGCGGGTGATCTTCACCGCGGATGACTTTGGGCTGGCTCCGGCCTTAAACGCCGCGGTGGCCGAGGCCCAGGGGCACGGGTTACTCCGGTGCGCCGCGCTGATGGTCACCGGCCCATACGCGGCCCAGGCCATGGGTATGGCCCGGAACCTGCCGGGGTTGTGTCTGGGGGTGCATCTCACCCTCATCCAGGGCCGGGCCGTCCTGCCGCCGCGCCACCTTCCTCATCTGACGGATTCCCAGGGCAACTTCCCCAATAACCCGGTAAGCACCGGCTGGCGCTATTTTTTCCAGCCGCATCTCCTCCCGGAAATCCGCCGGGAACTGGCGGCCCAGATTGAGGTGGCCCTGGCCTCGGGCCTCTCCATCCGGCACCTGAACAGCCATTTAAACCTCCATCTGCACCCCAAGATTTTGCCGGTGGTGGCGGAGTTAGCCCGGGAATACGGCATCCCCGCGGTGCGCCTGGCCCGGGAGGACTGGCGGGCAACCCTGGCCCTGGCCCCGGATCACCCGGTTCCCAAGGTGGTTCAGGGCCTGATCTTCGCCTGGCTCAGCCGCCGGGCCCGGCGTCTGGTCCGGGCCGCGGGGCTTCAGGCCAATGACCACCTCTTCGGCCTGCTCAATGACGGCCGCATGACGGAGCCGTATCTGATGGGCTTGATACCCCGCCTGAAGCCTGGGGTGACGGAAATTTACTGCCATCCCGGCCTTTACCCCGACCCCGAATTGGACCGCTGGGCGCCTCATTACCGTCGCCGGGAGGAATTTGCCGCGCTGGTCAGTTCTGATCTGAAGGCGGCCCTGGCTGCATCTGGGGTGGAGGTGGGAGATTACTGCGACCTCGCTTAGATGGAGCCTGGGGAGTAGTCGAGGGCCGGCTGCGCTTCAGAGCGTTCAGGTATTCCCCCAACACCTTCTGGGTATCCTCCATGGCCTTGTCCGCGGTAATCTTTATATCTCGGTCGGTGCAATAACCCACTTTGCTGTGAAGAAAGATCGGGGGGAGGAAACCCGAGGAAGAGCGGTTCAGGGAGAGCCATACGATGCTGTAAATGGAGCCGGCCCGGGATGTGTCCAATTTGGGGTCCACGGTGAGGATGACCATCCTGATCCTGGGTTCGTTCTCCGTGGTAAGCCGTAGGGCCTCGGAGCGTTTCACCTTCTCCCGGACGTCCTGGACCAGGCTCTTTCCCACCCGATCATTGCTGTTGTCCACGACTTCCACGGCCACCTGGCCGCCGGTTTGGGCGGCCAGGCCCGACACCCAGATCAGCCCGAAGGCGGCATAGCCGATAAGGAAGATTAGCTTTTTGATCATACTGACCCTTTTTCCCAAGCTCCTGCGGCTTTAATATTCACCACCAAGGCACCAAGAGCACAAAGGTTCACCAAGTAAAGCTTAAAATTGTTGCCCAAAGGCTAAGTCTTTGAGCATCAAAAAGTGGTTTTTGGGTGTACCTTGGTGACCTTGGTGTCTTGGTGGTTAATTACATCTTAAGTTCCCAAACGGAACTTGGGACCTTGGAAACCTGCGGCTCCCCGATTTTTTCACAGAAAACAGAAAACCGAAAACCGAAAACCGAAAACCAAGAAACGTTCCTCAGCCCAACTCCGCCACTGCCGCACCCCGGAGCTTGGCCTGCATGGCCGCGCTCTCCTTGATGATCCGTTCCCGCTGCAGGTTCCTGGCCGAATAAAGATTGAAGGTGCGGCCCTTGAGGCCCCGGGCGATATACTCGATCACCGCCTCCGGGAGCACCAGGTTCCGGGGTTTGTCCGGGGTTTCCGGCGCGGCCACTTCCAGGACCCCGTCTTTGCCCCACATTTGAAAGATGCAGGCCAGCAAGGCGATGGGCCAGGCGGTGTCCGCCACCACGATGATCTCCGCGGCATTGACGGCGTAGCGGTTGCCGTTGAAGGAAATGCCCAGGCCGCCGCCGGCCCGGATCGCTTCCAGGGCCGGTACATCGGTGAGGCTGTCCCCCACGTAGATGGTGTCGGCCGGGGTCAACCCGGTTTTGGCCAGGCTGTCCTCTGTGGCCCGGGCCTTCTCAGGCCCCCCTAAGGGGCTGACTTCCCGGTAGATCACCCCGATGTCCATCCGGGGAATCTTTTCGAAAAAGATGCGGTCCAGTTTCGCAATGGTTTCCTGGGCCGCAGCCGGCAGGTCCTCCGGGGTTTTGGCCTCGGGAGGCAGCTCCAACTCCGGCGCTGCCGTGATTTGATCTTTCAGCCGCATCAACTCCTGGGCTTCCCTTGGGGAGATCTTATATTTATCCAGGTCCAACTCGGTGCAGTAGATGTGATCCGGGGCAAAGCCCAACTTCAACCCCACGGCTTCGGCAAACTGCCGGTAGCTGGCGCTGATTTCAAACAGCGGCCATCCCTGGGCCTTGAGAAACTGGTAGGTTTTTTCCACCCCCTGCACCAGCTTGATGGTTTTCCGGGAATATTCGGTGATTTGGGCGTTGGTGAGACCCACAGCCTTGAGGAAAGGGAGGACGAATTTCAGCGTATCTCCGGCTTTGTAATCCGGCTTTTTGGCGATATTGACCAGGAAGTCGTCATAGCGGTTCAACTGCCGGAACAGTCGGTCTCCCCCAGGTTTGATGAATTCCCGGCAAAGCTCAAAGGCATTATCATTCAAGGCCAAAGGGCCTTCGCAATCGGTGTCGATCTGGATGTTGCGCGGTTGCATGCGTTCTCCTCGGTGGGATGTATTTGGAAAGCACTAAGCAGTGAACAGTGAACAGTAAGCAGTGAGCAGTGAGCAGTGAGCAGAAACAACATCTCGGAATCATTAAAAAATATCTGAAAACCGAAAAACAGAAACTAAAACCGTATTAGCTCAAATCCGCCAATTGAGTCTCAAGAAACTCCCGGTCCGGATAATGCTCCCTCCCGGCCCCGGCCAGGCTGTGAGCCGCGGCCCTGACCGCCAGGCGCACCGCGTTGGGCAGGTTTAAACCGTTTAAGCGTCCGGCCAGAAACCCCGCGGCGAACACGTCGCCCGCGCCCAGGGTGTCCACCAGGCGGGCCGGGGTGTCGGCGGGAAAATCATAGATCCCCACGGGAGTGACCATCCTGGCCCCCTGAGCGCCCTGTTTAATCAAAATCAAGGGTGGACCCCAATAGGGATGGTGGCCCGGGTCCCCTCCTAATAAGCCCCATTCTCTTTCGTTAACTAATAGTATATCAGTGTAATCCAGCAAATCTTCTAGGGATTCTCGGCCCCGCCGGGCATAAAGTTCGCCGGGGTCCAGGCTGATCAGCGCGGTTCCGCAAAGGCGCCGGGCAAGCTTATTTTGCACCCGTAGCGGTCCCGGACCCACAAAGGAGGTGAGGTGGAGATACTGCATGGAGGCCGGCGCTTCCCGGGGGATGTCCTCCTCCCCCAGGGCGTCGTTGGTTTTGGGGGCCGCCAGGATGGTGCGCTCGCCTTCGGGGTCCACCAGGACATAGGCCCGGCCGCTTATGCCTGCTTCCACCAAATAATCTAAATTTACCCCCTCCAGGCCCTCCCGGAGAAACGCGCCGTCCTCATCGGCTCCCACCCGTCCTATCAGGGCCGCTTCCACCCCCAGGCGGGCCAGGGCGTAAGCGGTGTTGGCCGCCTGGCCGCCGCCCCACTTGCCCGAGAGCTTCCCGTAGCGGCCCAGCAGTTCCCGGAGCCGGGCCTCTTCCGGAGGCGACAGGGCCGCTTCCCCGCCCCGCTCCAGTCCGGGCCAAGCTTCTCGAAATGGTCCCAGGTCCGCCACCTCATAGCGCAGATCGAGATTGACGGCCCCCAGGCAGATGACTTGCACCGGCATACCGGGAAACTATCAGGATTTAACCGGACGGTCAAGGAGGAGGGCGGGAGGAGAGAACAGTGATCACTGACCACCGACCACTGGATTTTTCCTAGAAAGATATTACCTTAAAATAATTGAGTCATGGGAAGGCAGGAAATGCATCGACTTATCAAGATCAGAATCGTTCGGGATCTGGATCACCTGGAAGAGCGGGTGCGCCGCTGGATGGACAATGTGTTTGAATCCCGAGACATGGCCGCGTCCTTCCGGCCGGCCGCGGATTTCTATGAGACCGCCCAGGGGTGTGTGGTGCGCCTGGATGTGGCCGGGGTGGCCAAAGAGGACTTATCCATAACCCTGGTTGGCCAGGAGCTCACTATCCGGGGCCGGCGTCTGCCGCCCCCTCCCCAGGGCCTGCGCCGCTTCATCCATCTGGAAATGGGCTTCGGCCGCTTTGAACGGCGCTTCAGGCTTCCCATTCCCATCGATCCCCAGGGTGTGGAGGCTCAATATTTGGACGGCATCCTGGAGGTCCAGCTGCCCCGGAAAAAACCCAGGCAGGTACAAATAACCGTGAAAGAAGCGCCTGATCGCGATTAATCTGAAAGGCGGAATATAGCATGGATTTTAACGTTGAAGACCAAGAATCCGCGGTGGCTCGAAACCTGGATATCCATCCCAGCCCCCGGGTTTTACCCATATTGCCTGTTTCGGACCTGGTTCTGTTCCCCAGGATCATCATGCCCCTGGCCTTGTGGGAAGAATCCGCCCACAAGCTGATTAATGAGGTCTTGCTGCAAGACAAGATCTTCGGCATCGTCGCATCCCGGGAGGAGAAGCCCGCGGGCTACGGACCTGAGAATCTTTACCAGGTGGGCACCGCGGCCGTCATCTTAAAGATGCGCAAACCCGAAGACGATTCCCTGCGGCTCCTCATCCAGGGCCTCTATCGTTTCCGGGTGGAGAACTATGTGGGGCTTGAACCCTACTTTGCCGCGGAGATTACCCCCATTGCCGATGAGTACGAGCCCGACCTGGAGACCGAAGCCTTGGTTTCCAGTCTCAAGGGCCTGTTCCTTAAGATGCTGGAGCTTTCCCCTTACCTGCCCTCGGAGCTGGGGGCGTTGGTGCGGGAACTCGGGGACCCCCGCGTCCTGGCGGACATCATCGCGGGCAGCCTCAATATCTCCAAGGCGGAGAAGCAGGAACTCCTGGAGACCATGGAGGTCAAAGAGCGCCTGCGCCGGCTCCTGACCCTGGTCACCCGGGAACTGGAAATATTGGAGTTGGGGAAAAAGATTCAAAACCAGGTCAAGGGGGAAATGGACAAGGCCCAGCGGGATTTTTATCTCCGGGAGCACATCAAGGCCCTGCAAAAAGAGCTGGGAGAGACCGATGAGCGCACCCGGGAGGTGGACGAACTGGAGTTCCGGCTGGAGGAGGCCGACCTGCCGCCTCATGCCCTGAAGGAAGCCCAACGGGAACTGGCCCGCCTCAAGCGCACCCCTCCCACCTCCCCGGACCACCAGGTGATCCGCAATTACCTGGAGTGGATGATCGAGCTGCCCTGGAGCATCGCCACCGAAGACAACCTGGACATAGCCCAGGCCCGGCAGATATTGGATGAGGATCACTATGACCTGGAAAAGGTGAAAAAACGCATCCTGGAGTACCTGGCGGTGAGGAAACTGAAGCCGGACATGAAAGGCCCCATCCTCTGTTTTGTGGGCCCGCCGGGCACCGGCAAGACCTCCCTGGGCCGTTCCATCGCCCGGGCCTTGGGCCGCAAGTTCGTGCGCCTTTCCTTGGGAGGGGTCCGGGATGAAGCGGAAATCCGGGGCCACCGCCGCACCTATGTGGGCGCCCTGCCGGGCCGCATCATCCAGAACATCCGCCGGGCTGCGTCCAATAATCCGGTGTTCATCCTGGATGAAGTGGACAAGATCGGCGCGGATTTCCGGGGCGACCCCTCCTCGGCCCTCCTGGAGGTCCTGGACCCGGAGCAGAACTTTTCCTTTTCCGATCACTTCCTGGATGTGGGCTTTGACCTCTCTAAGGTCATGTTCATCACCACCGCCAATATCCTGGACACCATCCCGCCGGCTCTCCGGGACCGCATGGAGGTCCTGGAACTGGCCGGCTATACCGAGGAAGAGAAGCTGGGGATCGCCTTCTCCCATCTCATCCCCCGGCAGTTGGAGGCTCACGGCCTTACCCCGGAGCAACTGGAGATTCCCCCGGAAACCATCCGGCGGCTGATTGCCGATTATACCCGGGAGGCGGGGCTGCGCAACCTGGAGCGGGAGATCGCAGGTCTGTGCCGGGGCGTTGCCCGGGAGGTCGCCGAGGGCCTCAAAACCCAGGTGACCATTACCGCGGCAGAGGTTCCCCAATATTTAGGTCCGCCCCGGTTCTTCCGGGAAGCGGCCCTGGACCATCCGGAGCCGGGGGTGGCCACCGGCCTGGCCTGGACCCCCAGCGGCGGGGACATCTTGTTCATCGAAGTGCTGCGCATGCCGGGAAGCGGCAACCTCAGGCTCACCGGGCAGTTGGGTGATGTCATGAAAGAGTCCGCCAACGCCGCCTTGAGCTACATCCGGGCCCGGGCGCCGTTTTTGGGCATCGAAGAGGACTTTTTCGACAAGGCCGATATTCATATCCACGTGCCCGCGGGGGCCATCCCCAAAGACGGCCCTTCCGCGGGGCTGGCCATGCTGACCTCCCTGGTGTCGCTGCTCTCCGGCCGGCCGGTGAAGCAGGGCCTGGCCATGACCGGCGAGATCACCCTCCGGGGCCACGTGCTCCGGGTGGGCGGCATCAAAAACAAGGTCCTGGCGGCCCACCGGGCGGGCATCAAGGAGATCATCCTCCCCGCGGATAACCAGATGGACCTGGAGGAAATCCCCCTCGCGGTGCGGGGAGATCTCATCTTTCATCCGGTGGCCCGCCTGGAGGAGGCCCTGGAGATTGCCTTTGTCTCCGGGGGGTAAGGATTTAGTTGCCAGTGGCCAGTGAACAGTTGTCGGTTGTTCGAAAATGACTCCGAGACTAAGAGCTTATCCGTAAATAGCTTGACATTTAGCAAATAATATGGCATGCATA
>CAZUBT010000036.1:0-33002 GCA_964618815.1 uncultured Desulfobacterales bacterium
CCTACCGAACACGGAAAAGCCGGAACCAAAAGGTTTTTAGCTAATTTTTTGCCAGCAAAAGCACGAATCCTATAAATAAGTTCCTAATACCTGAGACCCTACATCAGCAGGCAGCCCGCCAGGAGCAAAATCAGAAAGGGGCTGAGGACCAGGGCCAGGGGCAGGGCCGGGCCGACCACCAGGCCGAAGCTTATGGCCAACCCCGTCAGGTAGCCGCCCCCGGCTCCCAGCCATGCCAGGATGAGACCCAGTTGCGGGGCCGGGCCGGGGGCCCGGTCCTCCGGGAACATCAAGTCGGCCCAATACAGGTCCCAGGCGCTGACCCGGGCCTGGAGCAGGCTAAGGAGAAACGGCCCCAGCAGAGCCGCGATCACGGCATTATTAAAGAACACCGCCAGGCCGATAATACTGAAAGGCAGGAGTTTAACGGCCTCCAGGCCGAACCCCACCATTAGGGCGCACCCCATGGCCCCCAGGAGCACGGCCAGGAAGAAGCGGGGCAGGTGGCGGCCGACTTGGGAGAGGGGGCGGTCCTGCCACATTTTATAAGGTAGATAGGCCGCCAGAAAATTGCCCCAGAAGCCGAAAATGCTGCCTACACCCAGGGTGCCGAAAAAATCGCCGATGAGGTTGCCCAATGCCGCGCCCCAGGCCCCCGCGGGACCGAAGAGCAGGCCGAAGACCAAGGGGATGACATTGGCCGGGCGCAACTCGGTGATGCCCGGGATCAAGGGAATGCCTTTGAAAGGGATGAGAATCGCGGCAAAGAGGCCCGCGGTGAGCACCGTCAGGACCAACATGGTGGAATAACGCCACATGCGCCAGACTTCCCGCATTTGCCTATCCTCTTTGGGTCGGTGAAGACATTCTATCAGATTTTCCAGCTTGGCGTCTTGGCGTAAAAAATATTACCCCACGCAAAGGCGCAAAGTCGCAAAGGCAAGGCGCAAGAGCGCAAAGGACTTGCGGGGCGACGGTTTTTTCTCTAAACTGCAAACGTTAAAGGAGCGTGAAAACAGGCTTATGACCGAGGAGGGAAAAAGTTTAGCCGAAACCCGGTGGCCCCCCGGCCACTGGCTCCTGGATTTCGGCAGCAGCGCGGACCTCATCGCCTACCGCAAAGATAAAATCCTAATTTCCGGCCGGAGTCCTTTTCAGGCCTACGAGATTTTCGAGAGCCCCATCTGGGGGCGCGTCCTGGTCCTGGACCAGAGGGTGCAGTCCACGGAAAAGGACGAATTCATTTATCACGAAGCCCTGGTGCACCCGGCCATGCTGGCCCACCCGGAGCCCCGGCGGGTGATGGTCATGGGCGGCGGCGAGGGCGCCACCCTGCGGGAAGTCCTGCGGCACCCCCAGGTGGAGCGGGCGGTGATGGTGGATATCGATGAGGAAGTGGTGGCCCTGTGCCGGGAGTGGCTGCCCATGTTTCATCAAGGCGCGTTCACCGATCCCCGCACCGAGCTGGTCTTTGCCGACGGCCGCGGCTGGCTGGAGGCGCAGCCGGATGCTTCCCTGGAGGTCATCATCCTGGATTTGCCGGAGCCGGTGGAACAGGGCCCGGCCCTGCGGCTCTTTACCCGGGAGATATATGAATCGGTGCGGCGCAAGCTGGCTCCGGGAGGCGTGGTCGCGGCGCAATCCGGCTCGGCGGGATTTTTCGGCCACATGATGCCGGACCTGAACGCCACCCTGAACGCGGTATTTCCCCGGGTGACGGCGTATTCGGCCTTTATTCCCAGCTTTATGGAGACCTATGGCTTCCATCTGGCGGGGGGTGCAGGTTTTGGCTGGCCCACCGCGGCCCAAGCCGCGGCCCGCCTCCGGAGCCCGGGACTTACAGGCTTGCGGTGGCTGACCCCGGAGTTGGCCGCGTCCCTGCCGTGCTTGCCGGAATGGTTGCAGCAGCGGTTGGCCCAAGGACGAGCGCTGACGGATGCCGCGCCCTTCGGACCGCGGCCCGGGGAACGGCCGGTTTTTTAGTGAAGCGCCTCCGGCTGAGCCGGAGGGCAACAAATGAATGACTAGATTAAGTTAAGGACTAAAGGAGTAGAAGTATTATGTCGAACCGAAGAGTAGGAATTTATGTAGATTCCATGAACATCATGCGCAGCGGCGGCTACGGCATGCGTTACGAGGTCATGCGCCGTTTTGCGGCCCGGGACGGCAATGAAGTCATGCGTCTCAATGCCTACGTAGCCATTGACGAAGAGCGGGCCGTATCGGATCCCAATTACAAAAATACCTTAAACTTCATTCTCACCCTGCGGGATTTAGGTTTCAAGGTGGTGGAAAAGCCCATCCGGTGGTACACGGATGAGTCGGGGAAAACTTACGGCAAAGCCAACTGCGACATGGACATGGCCATGGATATTATTGCCCAAACGGACCGCCTGGATTTGATTTACCTGTTCACCGGAGACGGGGATTTTACCAGTGTGGTGACCATGGTGCAAAACAAGGGCTGCCGGGTGGAACTGATCGCTTTTGCCAACGTCTCGGGCCGGCTGCGCCGGGAAGTGGACCTGTTCATTCCTGGCTATCTGGTTCCCGGGCTGCTGCCCACCTCCCCGCCCTTCGCCGGGGCGCCCCCCTGGGGCGAGGCTGGCAGCCGGGTGCGGGGGGTGTGCACCAAGTACTTCCTGGACCGGTCCTATGGGTTCTTCCGGTTCATGGACAGCTTCGGCAAGGTGTGGGTGACTGACACCCGGCTGGAAGAATCTCCTTACACCTCGGTGTTCTTCATGGAAAAAGACCTGCCGCCCCAGGGGGTTAATCCCGAATATCTGCCCAGCCGGGACTACATCTTTGAATTCACCATCAACGAAGGCGACAAAGGCTTCGTCGCCGCGGATATTGACCTGGTTTACAAATACTAGGTTTTCTGTTATCTGTTTTCTGTTCTAAGAGATAGATATTACTCTGAGCAGAAAATAGATTACCTTTACCCCCACCCCTGACCCTCCACCCCTCAAGGAGGAGGGGGTAAGAGGAAAGAATTCCTTTAGGGCTCTGATTAATAAATAAGCAGAGGATTATCCCTTGGTTTTTATACAGAAAACAGAAAACGGAAAACAGAAAACAGATTAAAGGAAAAGCCATGGAGCGGAAATTGCGGGTGTTAATGGTGGCGTCGGAGGCAGTGCCCTTTGCCAAGACCGGAGGGCTGGCGGACGTGGTGGGCGCGTTGCCCGGGGCCTTGGGGAAACTCGGCGTGGACGTGAAGGTCCTGCTGCCGTACTACAACATGGTGAGGCAGGGCAAGGTCCCCACCGCGCCGGTGGCCGAGAACCTGGGGATTTCCTTAGGGCCCCTGACCCTGAGTTTTGATGTCATGGCCTCGAGCTCGGAAGGGCTTCCCTTTTATTTTGTCAAGCGGGATGAGTTCTATGACCGCAGCCAGCTTTACGGCACTCCCAAGGGAGATTATTTTGACAACCTGGAGCGCTTCGCGTTTTTCAGCGCCGCGGTCCTGCCCTTTTGCCAGGCCCTGGATTTCCATCCGGATATAATTCACTGCCACGACTGGCAATCCGCCCTGGTGCCGGTTGGTCTCAAATGCCGTTGGTGGGGGGAGCCGGCCCTGGCGGGGGCCAAAACCCTGCTTACCATCCACAACCTGGCCTACCAGGGCCTGTTTCCCAAGGAAGCATTCCCCCGGCTGGGCCTGGACCGGTCCCTGTTTTCCATCAACGGTCTGGAGTATTACGATCAGATCAACCTCCTGAAGGGCGGCATCGTTTTTGCCGATGCCATCAACACCGTCAGCCCCAGCTACGGCCAGGAGATTCAGACCGAGGAATTCGGCTGCGGCCTGGACGGGGTGCTGCGCGACCGGGCCTCGGTGCTCTCGGGCATTATCAACGGCGTGGATTACCGGGATTGGAACCCGGAGACCGACGCCTTGATTCCCGCCACTTACAGCAAGAGCGACCTCAAAGGCAAGGCCAAAAATAAGGTGGCCCTGATGGAAGTCTTCGGCCTTAACAAAGATTTGGCCCAGGCGCCTCTTTTGGGGATCATCTCTCGGCTGGCGGACCAGAAGGGCTTCGATCTGGTGGAAGCGGTGTTGCCCCAGTTGATGGCCCGGAACCTGACGGTGGTCATCCTGGGCACCGGCGATGAGAAGTACCACCGCCTGCTCACCGCCATGGCCGCCAAATATCCCGGCAGACTGGGAGTGAAGATCGCGTTCGACAATTCCCTGGCCCACCTCATCGAGGCCGGCGCGGACATGTTCCTCATGCCCTCCCGCTTCGAGCCTTGCGGCTTGAACCAACTGTATTCCCTGAAATACGGCACCATTCCCATCGTCCGGGCCACCGGGGGCCTGGCGGACACCGTCACCCAGGTGGGCCAAACCAAGGGCGCGGGCACCGGCTTTCTCTTTGAGGAATACAGCCCCGAGGCCTTCTTGAAGGCCATCTACACCGCGCTGGCGGCCTATGAAGACAAGCGCCTGTGGAAGCTCATCATGCAAAACGCCATGAGCCAGGATTTCTCCTGGAATAAATCGGCCCAGGATTATCTGAACCTGTATCAGTCACTACTGGCTTGAGAAATCAGGAGGCCGGGGACCACCCCGGCCTCTCTTTTCTATGGCCCCCGGTCTTCTTTGCCATACCCCGGCTCCTTCTTATACCGTTTTCGGTTTTCGGTTATCGGTTTTCGGTTAAAAAGACCTGGATTATCAGCATATTGAAACTTAAGTTTGTTGAATTGGAAACAGAACTTGAGACCTCTGCTAAAAGGGCCTGAGCGATGACAAATCAGCTTCAAAGGAAAAGAAAATAGTGGCACAGGCTTCCAGCCTGTGGGTAACTCTTCGGTAAAACAAGGTTTTTTGCACAGGCTGGAAGCCTGTGCCACCAGATTTCCCCCCTGGATTTAGTTCCCCTGTGTACCGGCTGATTTTCGCAGAGGTCTTAACTTGATATTAAACGGGCCAGAGGTTTACCCGAAATCTTGGGGCCGCCTTACTTCACCACCTATTGCGTTTTTGCCTGGCCAGCTCGAAATAGTGGGAGGTGGCCTCATGGATGGTCCTTTCCGGGTTGGCCCAGAAAGTCGCCTGGGCCTCAGGGTCACGGAAGAGATAGAGCTTGCCGTTATAGACCGCGAACATGTGTGGATTGATGTCCTCCAGGCGACCGAAGGACATGGACGTGACGCAGAACCCGCCCAACTGGGGTTGGTACTGGGTTGCGTTGCCCAGAAACAGGTAGCGGCTGCCCCCGGAGGCGAAATAATAAGTGCCGCCTCCCAACCTTTCCAGAATCCGCTTGTTGCCCTTAACCGCGCGTTTTTCGGTGAAATAGGCCGTGGGGTCGTAACCATGCACCGCCACGGTGTTGTCCAGGTTGAGCAGGGCTTCCCCGGAGCCTCCGGAAGTGGTGGGGGGCGGGACTCTTTGAGCCGCGGCGGTGAGCACCAGCGCCGCCAGACACCCTAAAACCAATGGGATCAGCTTCTGTTTCATGTCTTCCCTCCTGGGAGTAAGCTTACCAGGGGTATCCCAGCCCCTTTCCATTACAATAATGACGTTTTTCAGCCTGGCAATAGGCGAGCTTTGTAAGAGTGGTTAATTTCCGTCCAGAACCCCTGGGGAACGACGCTTCCCTCCCCCTCGAGGAAGAAGTACCAGACGATTTCGCACCCTTTCGCCCAGATTCAGCCCCCCTCCAGACATTTTTTCCAGCCCCGCCTTGACAAAGTGTAACAGCTGTTACATATTAAACTCATGCTACAAGGCCAATCCATCAGATGGCTTCTCTTCTTCTACACGGTTCCGGCCAAGCCGGTGAACCTGCGGATGAAGGTGTGGAGAAGACTCCTCAAGCTGGGGGCCGTCTCCTTCAAGGGATCGGTTTACATTCTTCCGTATTCCGAGGATCACCTGGAAGCCCTGCACTGGCTCACCGGTGAGGCGGCCAACCTGGGAGGGGAAGCCGCGTTCGTCAAGGCGGAGAATATTGAAACCATGGACGATGGGGAGATCGCGGCTCTGTTCAATGCCCAGCGGGAAAACGAATACGCACCCCTGGAAACGACCCTGGAAGCCTTGGAGGTCCAACTAAGCTCCCTGGAGCAACAAGCAGACCCCAAGGGACTGGAGAAGGTCAAAGCGACTTTCCAAAAGGTGCTCAAAGACTACCGTGCCGTTCAAGCCATCGACTTCTTCAATTCTCCCAGAGGGTCTGCCCTTCAAGACCGGCTGGAAGTCTTTGAGGAGAGATTCAAGCAGGTTACTGAGCAACCGCAGGCGGAAAGGCCGAAACTGGCAGGTCCCCGGAGCAAGGAAGACTACCAGGGCAGGGTCTGGGCAACCCGCCGGAACCCCTTCGTGGACCGCATGGCTTCTGCCTGGCTCATCCGCCGGTTCATCGACCCCCAAGCCCGGTTTGATTTCCTGGAGAAAGACCGGATGCCGGCCGAAGTTCCAAACGCCGTGTTATTTGACGTGCCGGAGGGTGATTTTACCCATGAACAGGATCGCTGCACCTTCGAGGTGTTGCTGGAGGCCTTCGGCCTGCGGGGGAAAGTCCTCCGGAAGATGGCCGAGATTATCCACGAACTGGACCTCAAGGACGGGAAATTCCCCAATCCCCTGGCCGGCGGCGTGGAGAGCATTTTGCTGGGCATCCGCAAGACGGCTGCCGACGATCGCGAGGCTCTCGAAGAAGGGATCAAGGTGTTTGAACGGCTCCATGCAGCCTTATCGAGATGATCGCATAAAGGAGAAAATCCGATGAAAGAAGTATCCATTATGGTGGCGCAACTCATGGCCGCCTCAGCCCGGACGGCTCCCAAAGCGGGAGGCAAGGATTTCCTGGAAATCGTGGTGATCGAGGCCGACGAGGACCTGAAAAAAATCGGTGCAGCCATGAGAGGTTATGCTCCCCGGAGCACCAACGAAGCGTACTGGCTCAGGGACGCGGCTAATATCGAAAACTCACAGGCTCTGGTGCTCATTGGCCTGGCCAAACCGAATCTGGCGGGCTACGACTGCGGCGGCTGCGGGTTTCCTACTTGCAAGGAGTTTGAGCAAAACCGGCGGATGCAGGAAAAAGAGATGGGCTATACCGGGCCCCACTGCATCATGCGGATGATGGACATCGGCGTGGCCCTGTCCTCCGCGGCCAAGACCGCCTCGCTGCTCAACGTCGACAACCGGGTGCAGCAGCGGGTGGGAGCTGCAGCCCGGAACCTGGGATATATCCAGGCGGAAGTGGCCATGGGCATTCCGGTGAACATCAGCGGCAAAAGCATCTACTTTGACCGACCCACTCCTGCCAAGCATTAAGAGGATGGGTTAATTCTAATGGCGTTACTCAACCCTTATACTTCTCTTTGCGCGGTGGGTTTTCTGGCCCGGCTGTCCTACGCCCTGGCCCGGAGTCCGGTGCTGCCGCTGTTCGCCCTTTACCTGGGCGCGGGTCCCGAAGCCATCGGGGTCATCGTGGGAATTTCCACGGTTACCGGCATCTTCTTCAAACTCCCCGCGGGCGCGCTCTCGGACCACCTGGGCCGCAACCGCACCTTGCTGGCCGGCCTGGTGGTCTTCGCGGTCATACCCTTTGCTTATCTCCTGGTTAAAGACTATCAGTTCCTCCTGGTGATCCGCTTCCTCCACGGTTTCGCCACGGCCATTTATGGGCCGGTGGCCATGGCGGTGGTCATGGACGCGGCCGGGGCCCGCAAAGGAGAGATGCTCTCCTGGTTCTCCTCGGTCACCATCATGGGCAACCTGGCGGGCGCGCCGGTGGGCGGGTATATCCTGCATCATTTCGCCGCCAGCCGCACTTCCGGATTGGGGAGCTTTCAGACCGTCTTTCTAATCAGCGGGGTGGTCGGGGTCCTGGCCCTGGGCCTGGCCTTGACGGTCCTAAGGAAAGAGGCGCGCCCCCCGGGCCGGGGCCTGAAAGAAGCCTGGCGCCGCTTTGCCTCCGGCATTAAAGAAGTCGTAAGCGACCGGCGGGTGGTGGTCACCTCCTCCATGGAGGGCCTGCAAAATATGACGGTGGGCGCGCTGGAGGCATTTCTGCCCATCTATGCGGTAACGGTGGCAGGTTTGAACGAGTTCCAGGCGGGGCTGCTGTGGGGGGTCCAGATCCTGGTGACCATCCTGTCCAAACCCCTTATGGGCCGGACCTCGGATAAATACGGCCGCCGGCCCCTGGTGGCGGCGGGCCTGGGGTTGTGCGCGGTGTCTTTCGGAGCCATTCCCCTGTTCACCAGCTTCGGGTTACTCTTGTTAGCGGCCCTGGTCTTCGGTCTGGGGGAGGCATTGGTCACTTCCTCCAGCGCCGCGTTAGTCGCGGATATCTGCCATGCTAAAAATTACGGCGCGGCCATGGGGACCTTCGGCACCATCTTCGACGTGGGCCACGCCGCGGGCCCCATCGCCGCGGGCCTGCTCCTGGCCCGGATGGATTACTTCCCGGCTTTTGCGATTATGGCGGCTGCGCTCATCGCGGCTATTCCGGTGTTTCTTCTGAGCGTCTGGAACGAAGCGCCCAACTGAAAATAATCGGTAGGGCGGGCCTTCGTGCCCGCCATTAAAGCGTAACCTCAGATGCACGCAGATTAACCCGGATGTAATTGCTCAAGTTCCGGGCCCCCCAAAAGAAGATAACCCAATAATCATAGAGTGGATAAGGAGTTTAGAGGAATGGTGGGCAGTGCCCACCCCACATTTATTGTCTGGTAGGGGCACGGCTTGCCGTGCCCGTAACTTAGGTGAAGGTTCGTGAAACGCAGTTTCACAGGAAAGCCTGCGACTACCACCAAATTATCTGTTTGGTCGCATTTTGGTATAAGAGGTTTTTGTAAGGGCAAAGTTCCTCAACTATCCGAACAATTGTAAAGTTTCCTCCCCAACTTACCGAAAAATAAGAAAGGGTTCCAAAATTCGGTAAATGATCTCGCCAGGGAGGTGACCTCATGCCTGGGGATAGAAAGATCCCGGTGACCAGAGCGGCAGAGGCTTTAAGACGGAAAGGAGTTCCACGTAAGCGGGCCATGGCCGCCAGACCGGCCCTCCCGGCAGAGGAGATGCTGGAGCGGTGTTTTCAGGAACTAGTCCGCTACTATCGTCACTCCGGAGCGGGGCGCCGGCTGGGGGGCATCGTCCATAAGATGAACGGCCCCTTGCAGGTCATCTCCTTTCAACTGGAGTTGCTGGAGCAAAAAGCCCGGGCAGAATCCCGGTTTTACGAGGAATGTCCGGCCTCCGTGGCGGAGAAACTGGAAGCCCTGAAAAACTATCGCGTGAACAAACTGCGCTGTTTCCGGGAAGAAGTGGAAAAACTCCAGGGGATCACCCGAGGCATTATCCATCTGGGACTGCACGAAGATAACCAGGAACGCGTCCTGTTGGATCTGAACCGGCTATTTCGGGAGGAACTGGAGACTTACCTGGCTCATTCCTTCTTCAAGCAACGGGTGGAGAGAGACTTCCGGTGGCATCCGGCCCTGCCGCCCATCTTAGGGCATTATCTGGATTTCAGCCAGAGTTTCCGCAATCTGCTGGACAATGCCCAGGAAGCCATGAATACTGCGCCCCTGCGGCGGTTGACGGTGGAGACGGACATGGAAGAGGGCTGTCGGGTGCTGCGCATCGGCGATACCGGGGTGGGGATTCCGCCGGAGGTCCTGCCCCGCATCTTCGATCCCTTTTTCACCACCAAAGGCACACCTGAGGCGCCCCGGGCCGGCCTGGGGCTGTTCATGACCCGGCGGCTACTGGCTCCCTATAAGGCCCGGATTCAGGCGGAGAGCCGCCTGGGGGAGACCTGGGTCACGGTGCGCTTGCCGGTTGGGGAAGTATCGGGTTAGCCGCCGGCAGCCAGCAGTCAGCTATCAACTCTGGGCTCAATACTGTCCATCCGGAAATTCCGAAATTTTTTTTCCTTCATAGGCACACGGCTTAACTTATCCTCAAACCGAGCCTTTCCCGGCCTCGGCGCCTGGGCATAACCGTCAAAATCTTTTTCAAGGCTTTGGGGCCGGGGGAGTCTTTTATACCAATTCGCCATCAAACGTGTATTTTTCGTAGGGGCGAACCTTGTGTTCGCCCTGGAATGGCGGGCGAACATAAAGTTCGCCCCTACAGGTTAATACCTTTTTGATAGCAACCCGGTATTAGTCAGCAACATCGGACTTGGTCCCGCAGAGGGGACACCCCTGCAACCGAAATGGTTTTTCCAGGTTACCCGAGTCGAGAAGTTCATCGTTTTGCAGGATCTCCAGGGTGGGGCCGTCAGCGACTACCTGGCCGTCCTTGAGAATAATGGTGCGGGAGCAGAGGTCCAGAACCATGTCCAGGTCGTGGGTGGCGATGATGAGGGTATGCTTGAAGGTTTGGAGAAGCTCGATGAGATGCCGCCGGGTTTTGGGATCAAGGTAAGAAGTGGGCTCATCCATCACCAAAATGCTGGGGGACATGGAGAGGACTGAAGCGATGGCCACCGCTCGTTTTTCCCCGCCGGAAAGGCGATACGGGGGGCGATCTTTTAAGTGTAAGGCCCCCACCGTGGCCAGGGCGCTCACCACCCGGGCTTCCACTTCCTCCATCGGAAGACCCAGGTTTAAGGGGCCGAAAGCAACATCATCATGGACCAGCGGCATAAAAAGCTGATCGTCCGGGTCTTGAAAGACCATGCCCACGGTGCGCCGCACATACGGCAAGGTCTTTTTATTCAAAGGGAAGTCGCCGATGCGCACGGTGCCGGCTTGGGGGAGAAGGCAGCCGTTAAGCTGCAGCAGGAGGGTGGACTTACCCGCGCCATTGGCCCCGATAATGGCGACGGATTCCCCATGCGTGATGCGAAAGGAAACCCCCCGCAGGACGCAGGTGCCATCCGGATAGGTATATCGGAGGTCTTTGACTTCAACTAAATGATGGCTCATCTTATTAACCCCGCAGCCGCATTGCCCAGCAAGTGAGGAATATTATACCAGCGCATCAGGACGAAAAGGGCAGACCATCCTAGAAAAAAGGCTGCATCCCGGCCGTGGATTTGTAGGGGTCGAAGCAGGCGGATTTTCCCATCAAAGCCTCGGGAGAGCATGGCCAGGTGGATGCGGTGCGCCCGGTCCAGGGTGCGCAAGAGCAACTGGCCGATCATATGACTGAAGACTTTGAATCCCATGCCCCGGCCTTGAAAGGAACGCAGGGCCCTGGCCCGGACCAATCGCAGCGCCTCGTCGGTCAAAACGAAAATATACCGGTACAAAAACAGGAGTTGGATGACGAAGCTTCTGGGGGTCCCCATTTTATCCAGGGCCAGGCAAACCGCATTAAAGCCGGTGCCGGCGATTAATATTAAGGCCGCGCTGACGGTGAGGGTGAAGCGGATCATGATGGACGCGAAGGAGACCCAGCCCCCGGAGATGCCCACCGGCCCCAGTTGTACCATGAGGGCTCGGTCCAAAAAGGGATTGAAGATGCCGATAAAAAAGGCAAAAGGCGCGGCCAGCAAAATCTTCTTGAACAGGTAACCAGGCGGCAGGTTGCCCACCGCGATGAGCGCCACCGGATAGATGATAAAAGGAATGAGACCGGTTATTTCGTATTTGCCGAAGGAGACCACAGCCACAATGAATACCAGGGTGGTGAGGAGTTTCACCCTGGGGTCCAGCCGGTGGAGAGGGGTTTGCTGGTGGGAGAGGGTTTCTAAGTAGCCGATGTTTAATAAGGAAGATTCGATGTTTCCCATAAGGGCCGCCATGACAAGATGGGGCAGGCATTAATTCTGCAACCCTGCCCCGGAAGTTGATAGTTAAAGGGAAAGGTCTGAAACCTACCCCTTGCTGTGCGAATAATATCTTCTTAAGGCAAACCCGATGACCCCGGCCAGGAGCAAGGTCATCGCGGCCCCAAGAATGCCGGCCAGGGATTTCCCGGCGCTGATGTCGGGCCAGCTTTCCTCTTTCTTGCCCGCTTTTTCCTCTTTCGGCTTGTTGAAGTCATAGTCCGGCAAGAAAGAGAGTTTTTCCTGCATCCAGCCCATCACCCCGTGAACCCCCTCCTTGGGTGCTTCCAGTTCCTCCTTGCCGGTAACGCCCTTAACGGCCCATTCCAGGCCGTCCGGGTGGGTGGACGCGAACCAGGATAACATACCTCCGGCAACCACGGCAAACAAGGTCAGGCCGATGAGCAGCGGCTTATGGGAATGCGCCTTGGCCCCGGGGGGAGACGGCGCCCTGGCCAGGATTTCCGGATGCATCTTCCAGACAAAGCTCACCACCGCCGCGGTGACCACCCCTTCCACGATGCCGATGGCCAGGTGAATGGGCTGCATGAGGAGTAAAAAAGTTGAAAAGGACAATTCCGATAAGCCCGAGAACCAGGTTTCCAGCACGACCCCCAAGGCCCCCAGTTGCAGCCCCAGGATGGCGGCGACCACGGCTCCCAAGAGGATGCGGCCTTGGGTGGGAGATTCTCCCACCATCTTCTTATAAATCAGCGGGTATGCGATAAAACAGGGGAAAAACCCGAGATTAAAGATATTACACCCCAAGGCCAGCAGCCCCCCGTCGGCAAAGAATAGGGCCTGTACGGTGAGGACCGAGGCCATAACGAGGAACGCGGCATAGGGACCCAGCAAAATGGCCAGGATCATCCCGCCCCCCAGGTGGCCGCTGGAGCCGGTGGCCGGAATCGTGAAGTTGATCATCTGGGCTGCGAAGATAAAGGCCCCCAAAACCCCCATGAGCGGGACTTTGTGCTCATCCAGGTCTTCCCTGAGTTTTTTGGCGCTATAGGCGGTAAGCCCTGCGGTGGCGGCCCACATAGCGCCGCCCACCGCCGGGGAAATCAAAGCATCGGCCATGTGCATAACTGCTCCTCCTTATTGCTTTTAGGGCTTGGCAGCCCTGGTTTTGAGGGGAGTGACGTAAACGAGTCCCAAAATGCTTAGCGCTTGCGCCAGGCTTCCCAGTTGGGTCTCCCCTGGGAATCCCGCAGGTGGAGCAAGTAGTCCCCTTTGGTCAGTTCGTAGGCGATCACGGCCATCTTGCCGTTCTTCTTTTCGCACATCCCCTTGATCCCCACCTCATCCCCGGGCTTGATTTCGAACTCCTGGCGCTCCAGGTACCAGACCGGGCCCAAGTGAACGTGCACGCGCCTCTGGGTTTTGGTGTCCACCACCACCGCCATGCCCGGATGCATGCTGTCTTCTAAAGTTTCCGTAAGCACCTGCACCACCTTGCCGCTGTCGTCAAAAGCCTTGCAGGTATGCGCCACCGGGCACAAATACGGCGTATAAGGGCAGGGACGGAACCCCTGGCCCCGGCCCTGGCTTAAGGCCGGAACAGCCGTACCCCAGAACATAAGACAGAGCGCCGCCAACCCAAGGGTCAGGAAATAATAGCGTTTCATAGTCATTCCTCCATTTCGCTTGTTCAAAAAGCATAAACTATGGATAATAACGGGGTGATGTTGGCGTTGGTGTTTTTTCCCGCCAGGTCGATATTTACCCCCAAGGCCAGGGATAATTTGTCCGTGGCCATATATTCGATCCCCGGCAACAAGGAGAGGAGGGCGGTGGGCCCCATGTTGGCTTTAGGCCCGATCATGCGTCCGGCATCCCAGGCGCTGGTCAGTTCCAGGAGGGCCACCCATTTCTTGGTAAGGGGATATTCAGCCGCCAGGTTGACGGTGACAAAATCCCGGGGGTGATTCCGCCTCTCAATGGGGTTGCCCACTTCATCCACGTCATCGGTGGTGTAACGAGTCTGGAAAGTGTACCAGAAATTGCCATAGAAGATAAACGGCTTCATATACTTGGACAAGTTAAACCCGGTGGTAAAGGCATAGGTGCCCCCGCCGGTGACGTCGGCGCCCAGGCGGCCGGGATTGAGGTGTCGAAAGTGACCGGTGGGGAAGGTGGGAGTAAAAATGGCGCTGACCGTGGGAAGCATCTGCGTTTCTTCTACCAGCCGATACTTGAATGTCAGGCTGATGTCGCCGATACCCCCGAAATCGGCGGCGCGTTTCCCGTTCGGTCCGGGTTCCGTGACATTACCGGCCCAGTTGTGGATATATGGAATCACCGTATAGACCTCAAGATTATTCAAGAGGCCGTAGGTAAACTTCACGCTCATGCCCAAGGACTTAAAATCTCCCCCCGCTGATACCCGTCGCCAACTGGGACTGAACGTCTTGGTGACGAAACTCAGTCCCCAGGTAGGCTGGATGGCGAACTTGCCCTTCTCGATGGGAATGGCGGTATCGGTAATGATGGGGCCGAAAGTGGAGGGGCATTCATCCGCTTTCGCCTCTTCTTGCTTTTCTTTTTTTTCCTCCTGTTTGCCTTCCTCTTTGGTTGCCGTTGATAGAGTTTTCCCCTCCTCTTTTGCGGCTGTTCCCGATACTGCCTTTTCCTTCTCCTCAGCCGCAGTTACCGGATTCAACCAGCCTGTGGCCGGATGAGCCAGACAGCATATCGACAGCAAGAATAACCAGAACCGCGCCGACCTCATTTTCCTTCCTCCTCTCAAACGGCATAAATTCGCCTCTGGCTCTGTAGCCCTGAGGCCGTCGTCAACGCGAAGTGCTCGCGCTCTGGACTTTTCCCCCGTGTTTTAAACCCTTGCCGGGGGGGCCAAAAAAAACCACGAAACCCTGGCGCCTGCTGGCGGCCCGAGCCTTCGTGGCTTTTTCGCTCAAATCGGTTATGGTTAGGCTTTCCGGGTTTCATTCCCGGAGGATGACCCAATTTATGGCACGGGGAAGAAAATGTCAAGCTTTCTTCCGGGTAAATTTGACCCTGAAGCGATTTTCCGACCATTTATCTCACCCGGGCTGCTCTTGACAATAGGAGAAGCCTAGTTATATTTTAAAGATATTACGGCAAGGAGGTGAAACGCGATGTGTTGCCACAGCAAGGACAAACATGAGCACGAACATGCGCATCAGTCAGACTCCCATACCCACGACGGGCATGAGCACAGCCATGAACCCGGGGTGCATAGCCACGAGCACGCTCACGAAGATGGCCATCACCAGCACGAACATAAGTGCTGCCATTAAGGGAAAGCCACGTTTCCGCCGAGAGATAAAGCCACGAAGGCCGTATCTGGTCTGAAGACCGGGTGAGGGTTCGTGGCTTTCCCTTCCTCCTGCCATTTTTCTAGCCGCTCAGTCGAACCAAAGGGTGAATAGGCCGCAAACAGTTTTGATCCGTTTGCGCCACTAAGAGCTTGATGTCCCCATAACCCTTAATAAACAGGTGGTGCCAGGCATCTTCCACGTCATAAAATCCTTGCCCGGAGCCCACCAACTCCACGCGATCTGCGGTGAATCCGATTTCCTTGCAACAGTTTGCCAGATCAAAGCCTTCCGGCAACTCTGCTCCACCCACCAGATAAACGATCAGTCCGCTTTTCATATAACCTCCTATAAACTCTCCATCGCCCGGGCCAGATGGTCCAGATAGATATTGACTATCCCTTCCAGATACCCCAGGCCTTTTTTAACCCCCTCAATGCGATAGGCTTTTTGTTTAAGAAGCCCGGATTTCCAGCTCTCCGGATCATCTCCCAACATATCCTTGGCTACATGTTCGCCGGCCACAAACATGAAGGGCATCAGCACCACGGTGGCAGGATTGGCTTTCTTGACGGCCTCAAAAACCTCTTCCTTGGTGGGTTTGCCTTCCACGGTTCCCAGAAAGACATTCCGGTAATGGGAACGCAGCAGCCGGTCAAAGGCCAGATAGGCTGTTTCCCCCCCGGGTACAGGGCTGCCATGGGCCATCAGAACCACCACGGTATCCTTTAAGTCCCGGGGGAAAGTCCGGGCCACGGCCTGGAAGACCCGCTCCTGATCCTCTTTGCTGCTCAGCAGCGGTTTTCCCAAGGCAATTTTCAGACCGGAGATATTCCGGCTCTCTTCCACGACTTTCTTTTCCCACTCCTCACCCGGCACAATATGCAGGGACTGAATGGCCACCCGGGTATATCCGGCCGCTTTTAATTCTCGTAAAGTCGTGCCCAGGTCATTGAGCTTTTGGCCCTTTTCCTGGGCCACCTTGTGCCGGACTTTATGGGAGGTGAAGGCCCAGCGAATTTCATAATCCGGAAAGCGCGCTTTGACTTTCTGTTCAAAATAATTGTAAGTCTCAAAGGCTTCCGTGTTGGTGCCGAAGGCCGCCAGAACGATGGCGGGTTTTGCCGTTGCTGCCGCGTTCAGGGTCCAAGGGGCGCTTACCACTGAGCAGATAAGTACCAGCAATAGCCACCTAATTTTAGCCCGCTTTAACATGTTGCCCTCCTGTATTTGGTTTTTTCGCAAAAAAATATCCTTAAGTCACAAAGACTTAAGGATTGCACCCAGCTTCTTTATCCTTAATGCGGCTTAGCAGCCCACTATGTCTCGTAGGGGCTGAAGCCTAAATTCGGGCAGGTCTTCTGACTTCCGGATCTTCCTACTCCTGCGCCTTCCCATCTCGCTTCAGCGAGACAGTGGCCTGATGCAGGGTTCGTCCCCGGTTACAGCGGCGGGACCGCGCCGGTTTTCCACCGGCTTCCCTATTATGCCCTATATGGGCACCCGAATGATATAAGCCACAATATATAGTCCCGCTAATCTGCTTGTCAAGAGAAATCTAGCTTACTGGTAAACCGTTTAACCAATAAACTGCAAGACGGCGGGCGGCTCACTCCGGGGGGGCCTTCCGGTTCAAGTCCGGGGACTGGAGAAAGACCTCCGCGGCCCGGCCCGCCTTAAAATATTTGGCGATGCGCTTCAGGCGGGCCAGGCGTTCCAGGGGGGGCGGGTGGTTGTTGAGGAAATAGTTGCGGGCGAAGGGATCGTGATATTTCACCGCGGCCAGGCGCTCCCAGAAGGCCAGGGCCTTGTCCAGGTCATAACCCGCCTGATAGGCGTACCACAGCCCGTAGGCGTCGGCTTCCCGTTCGTCATCCTGGGAAAAGACGCTGATCACGGCGCGCCCCGCCACATTGCGGATTTCCGGGCTGACCCGGGAGTAGCGCCACTGAAGAATCTGCCGGGGCGATAAGGTGGTGAAGGCAGTCACCGCTTCTCCCAGCAATTCTCCCAGGACCTGATGGCCCGCGCCTCGCACCAGGTGCCCCTGGACGTGATGGGCCAGCTCATGCCCCACCACCAGGGCGAGTTCGTCGTCATTCAGACAGAAACTCACCATTCGCTGGGACAGGATAATCCGTCCGGGAGCCGCGTACGCGTTGATATCGCGATCCGTGGTGGCGATCATCAGACCGTACTCCGCGGGCAAATGCTGGGGATAGAGGGTCACCTGGCTCTGTTCCCGATCCCTTTGAATCAGCAGCTTAACCGGTCCGGAAATATAAGGTCCCCTGGCCTCCATGCGGAGATGCTGGAAATCCAGCATCAGGGAAACCAGCATTTCCGCCGGGAGCAGCAAGTAGTGGCCGCGGCGCGAGGAACCGGCGCCTTCCTTACCCAGCCGCCCCGCGAAGAACAATCCCTGGAAGGCGTCATGGGCCAGTTGCACGGAATTTTGGTAGTCGGCCGCCCAGGGGTGAATAGGCCAGTTATTCACCGCCAGGATGAGGTCGCCGGGTTTCAGGTCCGCGTCCCTGGCCGGGGAGGGATGCCAGACATTTTCAATGGCGGTCTTGCCGGTTTCCGTGAGCCACCAGTCGAATCCCAGGAAGGGATAAGTGCGCCCGTGCACCTGGGGCGCCACCGCCAGCAAGCGAATAAAAACCCGGGAGGTGCGCTCCATGGCCCAGCTGTTGCGAGGGTGGCGCCGGGCCGTGGCCAGTTGAGCGTCCTCCACTTCGTGCATGGCCGGCCGGGGTTGGGTAACCTCGGCGCAGCCGGGGAGCAGCGTGGAGATGAGAAGCCAGACGATGAGGAATGTCAATATCTGCATGGTTTGAGGTTTAAGGGCGACCCACCAGGTCGCCCCTACAGGGACCCGTGGTCCATCATGATTTTACCGAAAACTGAAAACCGGAAACCGGAAACCGTCCCTTAAAACCGTCCCTTAAAACCGATACCTAAAGGACACGCCCGCGCTGAAGAGGTGGTAGTTGTCCACCCATTCCCGGAAATAAAAGACGTGCAGGTCCGTATAAAAATTGTGGACCCATTCCCATTCCAGGGCGGCCAGGCCCTGGAGGGCCGGGCCCCATTGGCCGTGTTGGTTCACTCCCTGGACCGTCCCCTGGAGAATCAGGGTGGGCAGGCGGAAGAGCTGGCGGTGGAAATCCACTCCCAGCCCCAGGGCCAGGTAACTGGAGGGGCTGAAGTAGGCGGGGTTGCGGTGGCTGTAACCCGCCCAATAAACATGGGGGGAAAATTCCAGGCCCATGCGGGGCTGCCTCAGGGCCTGCCAGGCCAGCCCCTGATAGAGGGTGGCCCGGCGGTTGTCGTCGGAGAACCAGGCATAGCCCAGATTGCCCCGGTAATCCAGACCGGGGCGGAATTGGTGGTTATGAGCAAATTCCCCCAGGTGCAGGGACGTGAAGCGGGCTTTTTCCAGGTTCAAGACCCCCTGGTACAGCCGGGGGAACAGGTGGGACTCCTGGTCGAAGATATCCCGGCGGCTGTATTTCAGCGATAGCTCGGTTTTGGGCCTCACTTGGTATTTCATCTCCAGGGAGCCGAAAATCCGGTTGCGATCCTCCTTCTCGGCAAAGTCGGAGTTGACGATCCGGGGGAAAAAGGGATCGATGGTGTTGAGGAAGACCTGGTCATGGTAGGTGCGCTTCCAATACCGCCGGGCGATGATTTCCCCGCTGAGGCGGAGCCGGTCGGTGACGGACAGGGGCCCGGCTCCTAAGGAAACTTCGCCCCGTTGCAGGCGGGTTTTCGTCTGGTCCGACAACAGCCGGAGGTTGGGGTTGATGAACCTTCCGGGGTTGGCGGTGTTCTGCCGATACTCCCGATACTCTATGGACACTGAGGCGGGAAGGACCTTGGTGATCCAAAAGGCGCTGGAGACGCGGAAGATGGCGCCCCGGAGTTTATTGCTGTCTTCCACATACAGGGACTCGGGTTGAACCACCGGCAGCACTTCCCACAGGAGCGCGGGGAAATAGTTGCTCAGTCCCAGTCCCCGGCCCGCCTTTTCCCGGTCAAAGCGGGAGAATTGCCAGGGGCGCAGGCCCTCTTCGGGCCGGCGTTGCCCCCGGACCTGGGGAAAGCCCCGGGAGGCTACCTGAGGCCGCATCTGCTGCCGGATGAACTCCAGTTCGTTCAAGAGTTCAATATCCTGGGGAGCTTCCTTCAGGGCCGCGGCGTAAGCTTTGTAAGCCACGGACCAATCCCCCCGGGTGCGGGCCTGCCGGGCACGGGCGATGCGGGCCGCCTGGGACTCGGGCTGACTGCGGATAATCTCCTCATAGACTGCCGTTGCGGTCTTATCGCCTGCGGCCTCCAGGACCCGGGCCTTCTCCATGAGCAGATCTTCCTGTGGGAGCTTGCCCCCCAACGCCTCCAGGGTCTTGAGAGCCCCGGCATAATTGGCCTCCCGGCGGTACACCTGGGCCAGGAGAAGGTTGGCCGGGGCAAAGTCCCGATGGTCCGGAGGAATCTGGGCCACCGTGGCCTTGACCCCTTCATATTGGCCCCGTATCAAGTACAGGCGGGCCATTTCTAAGGCGTTGGCGGGATTCTTGCCCTGCTGCTCCAGGGTAACCAGGGCCTGGCCCCATTGTTTCTGGGCCAGCTGACATTTAAGGTGCAGCCGGGCAAGGTTTTGGTCCTTGGGTCTGAGGTTCAAGGCCCGCCGGTAGTAACCCTGGGCCGCGCTCCGGTCTCCCAGTTCCATGGCCAGCCAGCCCAGGCCCACGAGGTCCCCGGGGTTATCCGGCCACTTGTGCCCGCGGTATTCCTCCAGGACGTGGAGGAGATAGTTGAGCTTCCCCCCGTGGCGGCCCAATTGGCCGACAAAGTAGGCCAGCGCGGCCACATATTCCGGAGATTTCGTTCGGATGCCGGGAATTCGGCCGGTTACCCGGGACAGGTCCTCAAAGCGGGGCAGCCGGGGCAGGAGGGAGGCCAGGATCAGGAGGCTGGGGTGGTGGTGGCGATTCTTCCTCAGGTTGTCGATGACCAGGTTCACGGCCAGGCTCAGGTGCTCAGGGTCGGGACTATGGGCATAACACCGGGCCACCAAAGCCCGTTCCTCCAGGCCCAATTCCGGCAGGGGCTCCAGCTCTTTGCGAGCCAGGCTCAGGGCCTTGGCGTAATCCCGGGCGGAGATGTAGGCTTCAATCGCGGCCACCCGCACTCCCTGGTCCCGGGGCAACTCCAGGCGCAGGCGGTTTAAGAGGTCCATCGCCTCGGAGATGCGGCCCAGATAAGTCAGGACCCTGGCCTTTTCCAGGCGGCCGCTCTGATCCTGGGGGGCTTGCTGCAAGAACAGCTCATAATGCCGCAGCGCCCCCTCCAGGTCTCCCAGCCTCAACCGCAGGCGAGCCTGCTCCCGAAGCAGGGGGGCTTCCCCGGCGGCGGGGCAACTCTCCAGTTCCCTGGCGGCTTCTTCCCAGCGCCGGTCCTCCAATAGGAGATGAGCCCGCCGGAGGCGCAGGCGCGGGTCCTCCTTGAGCTTCAAGGCTTCGCCATATTGCTCCAGGGCCGCGGTCTTGGTTTCCGGACCAAAGGACAGGGCCTCCGCCAGAAGCCGCCTGACTTCCGCATCCTTGGGGCGCTGCTCCAGATAAGCCTTGAAGAAATGGGCGGCCTGGCCCCAATGCTTCTGATAGAAATGGAGCTGCCCGGACAACAGCAGCAGCCTGGGATCCTGGGGCTCCCCCCGGCGCAGGGGTTGGAGAACCTCCAAGGCTTCGGGGAAGCGTTTGGCGTAAGAATAGGTGAGGGCCGCTTCCCACCGAAGTTCCGCATCCAGCAGTTGACGCCGGGCGGCTTCATCCCAGAAGGCCGCGGCTTTGGCGAAATGGCTTTTTTGCGCATGTAAGCGGGCCAGATTGACCAGGGTTTCTTTATGGGTATCCCCCTCCTGCCAGGCGGCCTCATAAGCCTTCAGGGATTTGGCGAAGTCTCCCGTCAGCAGGAGTTCCATGGCATACCAGCGGCGCCACTCCAGGGTGGGCTTGTCCTCCATAAGGGGGGCCAGCACCCCGGCCGCCTCCGCGTGCCGGCCTTTCTGGGACCACAGGCGGGCCAGGGCCAGGGCGTATTCCCGGTTGTCCCGCTGCCGTCCGTAAAGCCAGAGATAATGGGCCAGGGCCCGGTCCACCTCCTGGGCCGCGTCCGCGGTCTGGGCCGCCTCCCGGCGCAGGGCCACATCCTCCGTGGCTTTTTCCAGCAGTTGTTGATAAATCCGGCTGGCCGCCTGGTAGTCCCGTTTCCAGTAATAAAGCAGGGCCAGGCGGTGCAAGGCCTCGGGCTGGTGGGGAATTTGCCCGGCCTCCTCTTGTTGCCAGGTGATGGCCTCTTCATAGCGGTGCAGGGAGGCCAGGAGGTCAACCAGCCGGCGGCGGGCAGCGGGGTCGCGGCTCAACTCATAGAGCCGCTGATAATAGATGACGGCCTGGGGGTGATCCTCGGGAGCCGCGCCGGCGATTTCCGCGGCGGCTTGAAGCATCTCCGAATCATCGGGCCGGTCTTGCAGATAGGCTTGCAGGGTCTCCAGAGCTTGCTGCCGGTCTCCCAGGACCACCAGGGCCTGGGCGTTAAGTTTCACCGCGGCCCCGTGATAAGGCTCCCGGGCCAGCAGGGGGCGGCAAATTTCCAGGGTCTCCCGGGGCTGCCCCAACTTTAGATGAATCCCGCCCAACAAGACCGCGGCCTGGGCCTGGGGCTCCCGGGCATAGGCCTTGCGGGCCAGTTCCAGGGCCCGGGGGTAGTCACCCCGGTTCGCGGCCTCCTGGGTTAAGCGGCATAACCCGGCGTTGGACCGCCAGAAATCCGGGTCCTGGCGAAAGGCCAGCAGGATGATGCCGCCCAAAAAGACCAGGCACATTAACCCCAGGAGAGGGCGTCCCCACTTAGACATAGGCCAGCCTCGGATCCCTGGCGGCGCGCCACTGGGGCCTGGCCAGGGACGCCAGCACCAGGTGCGCCAAAATCCATACGGTGAACGCGGAAAAAATCGCGTTGAAGACAATGAGACGGGGTAAGGCCCAGCCCAGCCATAAGGAGATAAACGGCAGAGTGAGATGCAGCCCTATCAGGAACAGTTGCGGGGCCAGGAGCCACCAGGCGGCGGTTTGGGAAAAGGGCTTAAGATTGTTGATCCGGTAAATAGGCTTGCGACCCGGACGATAGACCAGGGCCGCGACCATGGCGGCTCCGTAAACCGGAAAGAGACAGCCCAGCATCTTGAACTGCTTCCAGGCCTCCTTGCGGAAAAACAGGCAACGGAACATCAGGAGCATGGCGGCCAGGTAAGCCCCTCGGAGTATCCAGAAGCTGGTTTCATGGTCCAGCAACAGGGTGTGCCCCTGGCAGTACACCAGCAGGGGAATCACGTAAAATATGGGCATTGCCAGACCGCTCACCAGGTAACTGACCATGATGATCAGGAAATGGAGGCGCTGCCTTAAAGTCAGGCCGGATTTCACCAGGGGATTGTCCCAGAAGAACAACCGCATGGTGTCCAGACACCACTGGAAGCGCTGGCGACAGACCCCGGTCAGGGTCAGGGGAACCAGCCCCCGGGACAGGGCAAAGGGAAAATAGATGCCCTTCCAGCCCCGGCTCAATAACTCGTAAGAGGTGGTAAAATCCTCCACGATGTTCCAGGTGGCAAAGCCGCCCATGGATTTCAGGGCCTCCCGCCGATACATCACCCCGGAACCGCAGGAAACCACGGCATTGGCCTGGTCGTTGCTCAACTGCAAGGCTTCATAAAAGATTTTATCGCCGTTGTAGAAGGGGTCCTCGTTGGGCAGGAAAAAGTCTTGTTTGCTCTGGACATAGGCCAACCGGGGAACCTGGAAAAAACCCGCCAGGCGGGAGACGATATCCGGAAAGGACTGCTGGTCCGCGTCCAGGACCAGGATCAATTCCCCCTGACTCCGACTCAGGCCGAAATTCAGATTGCCGCTCTTGGCCCCGGCCAAGGGGACGCCGGATAAGGGTCGGGAAAGATAATGAAATCCAAAGGATTGGGCCAGGCGGGCGACCTCCGGGGAAGCGCCGTCATCCAGGACATACGTCTCCTTAAAGTCATAGGAGATGCGCGCCGCGGCCCGGAGAGTGGCCCGGATCACCTCCAGGGGTTCGCCGCAACAGGGAATGAAGATGTCAACGGAGTAGTCTGTAAGAGGTGTGAGACCTTGAGGACGGTGATAGCGGCGATGACAGGTATTCGCCGCCAGGAGCGCCAAGAGCAGGAAGCAGAGGATTTCCGCCACCAGGAACAGGCATCCCGAAAGTTCCAGGTGTTTCCAAACCAGGCCGGCCACCCAGATCAGATAGACCAGACCCAGGGAGACGGTTAACCAGGCAAAGGTCTGGGCCCAGAGGCGCCGGGGACGGTCCCTTCCCTCCAAATAACGCCGGCAAGGCAGGTGTCGGGCCAACCGGGCCCCAAAAGAAAAGAGGGGATTCTCCCGCATGGGTTGAATCCCCCCTTAGGTTGACCGGACCTTGAAACCCCTGATGAGTAGGCCGGCCTTTGCCATGGACATTCCCTCCTTGGAATGTTGAACTACAATCTCACTCAAGTCCTTCCAGGGTCCGGTCTCCTTAACTTCAACACCCTTTACCCTGAAGAATCAATCAGGGAATCCCTAATTTAGCGGTTCGGAAAACCTAATACTGTTTAGGGAAAGGGGAGAAATTAGGGGAACCGCGCGCCCCTGATTATCGATCCTTCAAGATATAGGGCAACTTAGCTAATAAATTTACTTATTTTCATACATCCAAATAAATTGTCAATACATTTTTTAATTTTCATCAAAAACTATATATTTCTTCTTTATTTAAAAAGTATATTTTCAAAAAAGGGGCGAATCAACAATCCTGCCCGCAAGTATCTATTAATATTTTTTCCTGGAAGATGTCTTGTTGGTAAAATTGCAGGTTGTGAGCTTTGGGAATGTCAGGTGTAGGGCGTAGCCTAAGCGCCGTCCTTCATCAACTTTTCGCGGCATAGGGGAAGCCGCATACCCATGAGCGGGTGAAAAACCTGTAAAACCGGGGGTGGCGTCTTAAGGCGGCGACTAAGGAGTGCGATGGTATTCCCGGAACCACTGGATAAAGCGGGCTATCCCCACTTCTATGGCGGTGGTGGGTTGAAACCCCAGCCTGGCCTGGGCCCGGCGGATATCCGCGCAGGTGGCGGGCACGTCCCCGGGCTGCATGGGGAGCAACTCCTGTTGGGCCGTGACTCCCAACTCCTGCTCCAGCAGGGCAATGACTTTGGATAGGCGCTCCGGGCGATGGTTGCCCAGGTTGAGGAGTTCATAAGCCTTAAGGTCCGGGACCATGAGCGCGGCCAGGGTGCCCTGGACCACATCGTCGATGTAGGTGAAATCCCGCTGCATGTCGCCGTAATTGAAGACCTTGATGGGGCGCCCCGCCAGCATGGCTTCGGTGAAAAGCCACATGGCCATATCGGGCCGTCCCCAGGGTCCGTACACCGTGAAATAGCGCAGGCCCACGGTGGGGAGGCCGAACAGGTGGGTGTAGGCGTGGGCCATGAGTTCATCGGCCCGTTTAGTGGCGGCATAAAGGCTGATGGGGGTATCCGTCCGCTGGTCTTCGGAGAACGGCAGGTGGGTAAGCCCCCCATAGACGCTGGAACTGGAGGCATAGACAAAGCGCTCCGCCGCATGGCGCTTGGCCAGCTCCAGGAGGTTGAGAAAGCCCTCTAAATTGGCCCGCTGATAGGCGAAGGGGTTGATTAGTGAGTAGCGCACCCCGGCCTGGGCCGCCAGGTGGCAGATCTTTTGGGGGTTGTGCAGGGTAAAGAGGGCTTCCAGTCCCGGCAGGTCCGCCAGGTCCAGTTCCACCGAGACAAATTGCGGATATTGCCTTAGCTTCCGGTCCCGGTCCCGCTTTAAGGCCGGGCTATAATAATCGCTGTAATTGTCCAGGCCCACCACCGGCGCGCCCTGCTCCAGCAAGGCCCGGGCCACATGAAAGCCGATAAAGCCGGCCGTGCCGGTGACCAGGAAGGTATAGTTTTTGATGGCTGAAGACCAGTCTATCATGGGGGCTTGTCCTGGAGGGATTATAGCCAAGGACTGGCCCCATCACAACTGGAAAAGGCCATAACGCGGCTGTCCCGGCCAAAAGACCGGCTTTGTTCCCCAATGATGTCCTGCCTGATCATGCAAACCGCGTTCCTCCGCGGTTAATCTCCATGACGAGCATGGAAGCCCGCACTGCCCAGACGCCGCCCTCACACGGTGTCCGCTTATCGCCCTGATGAGGAAACCCAATTATGATTTTGGGGGTCCCTTTGTTGAGTTCTCCATTTACCAATTATGAAATTATTGATATATTAAATAACCTATTATTTTGTATAGAGAAATGAGGCTAATATGCGGGTTGCAAGGGCTGACGGCAACATCCCGGCTCTGGTTAAATCTCTGAGAACCCGATTGGGACTCACCCAGGAGCAGTTGGCCCACGAGGTGGGGGTCACCTTCGGCACCGTCAACCAGTGGGAAAACGGTCGGCGGCGGCCCCAACCCTACCGTTTAAAGCTACTGGGGGAAATGGACGCGTCTCTTAACCGCGGCGGCACACCCCTTACCAGGGCTGCGGCCCGGGCCTTCCGGAAGCGTTGGCAGGCAGTCAATGCCGCGGCGATGGAAGAACTACGGGCCACCTCCATGGCCCAAAAATTCCGCCAGTTGGCGGCGTTGATGGATTCAGCGTCCGAATTTCCCTGGCCCGAGTTCCCATCTGCCGAAACTGACCAGGTCCGGGACCGCTGGCAGCGCCTGAGAAAAGCTTACCATGGCTGAAACAGTCTCATCTTCCCCCCTCACATAGACCCTTTACAAAGTCCAAAAATAAACAGGGGCGACCCGATGGGTCGCCCCTGCAGATTTACTTCAATGCTCCTACCAGCCGTAGGTGAGGAAATCGTGGATGGAATTGGCCGACAGGCGGCCCGCGCCCATGGCCAGGATCACGGTGGCCGAGCCGGTAACGATGTCGCCGCCGGCCCAGACTTTCGGTTTCATGGTCTTGCCGGTATTGGGATCGGCGATGATATAGCCCCATTTATTCAGGGCCAGGCCCGGGGTGGTCTTGGTCAGCAGGGGGTTGGCCCCGGCCCCGATGGAGATCACCGCCATGTCGATATCCACGATGAACTCGGACCCCTTCATGGGCACCGGCCGCCGCCGTCCGGAGGCGTCGGGCTCGCCCAGTTCCATCTTCAGGCACTCCACCTGTTTGAGGTGGCCGTCATCGTCGCCGATGAAGCGTAGCGGCGCGGTGAGCAGCATGAACTCAATCCCTTCTTCATGGGCGTGATGGATTTCCGCGGCCCGGGCCGGCATTTCCGCGTCGGAACGGCGGTAGATGATGTAGGAGTGGTCAGCGCCCATGCGCAGCGCAGTGCGGGCCGAGTCCATGGCCACGTTGCCGGCCCCGAAGGTGGCCACGTTCTTGCCTTTCACCAGGGGCGTGTCATATTCCGGGAAGGTGTAGGCCTTCATCAGGTTGGCCCGGGTGAGATACTCGTTGGCCGAGTAAATGCCGATCAAATTCTCGCCGGGAACATTCAGGAACACGGGCAAACCCGCGCCCACACCCAAATAGACCGCGTCGAAGCCCTGCTCAAAGAGTTCCTCTACGGTATCGGTGCGGCCGATGACCGCGTTCACGTCGATCTTGACGCCCAGGCGTTCCAGATAGCGGCACTCGTTGGCCACAATCTCTTTGGGCAGACGGAATTCCGGGATACCATAGAGCAGCACGCCGCCCGGGGCGTGCAAGGCTTCGAAGACGGTGACCTCGTGGCCCTTGAGGATCAGGTCGCCGGCCACGGTGAGGCCTGAGGGCCCGGCCCCCACCACCGCCACCTTCTTGCCGGTGGGATCAGCCTTGGGGGGCAGAATGTCCCGGCCGTGTTTGCGCTGGTAATCCGCCGCGAAGGCCTCCAGGTTGCCGATGGCCACCGGCTCGTCCTTTTTGCCGATGATGCACAGGCCTTCGCACTGGATTTCCTGGGGGCAGACCCGGCCGCACACCGCGGGCAGGGCGTTCTTTTCCCAGAGCTTGCGGATGGAGCCCTCAAAGTCGCCTTCCTTGATGCACTTGATGAACCCCGGGATATCGATCTCCACCGGGCAGCCCTGCAGGCAGCGGGGGTCTTTGCACTGGATGCAGCGCTCCGCTTCTTTTTGGGCCAACTCCGGGGTGTAGCCTAAGGGCACTTCCTGGAAATTGCGCGCCCTGACCTTGGGATCCTGCTCCGGCATCTTCTGCCGGGGGATTTTCTCTTTTTTGGGAACTTTCACTTCTTCAGTCATTATTCTTCTCCTTCCTGGCTAACGGCTAATTGAGGGCTTACTTATGCCCGCTGCACCCGCAGGCGCAATTGGCGGGATGGGCTGCCTTGTACTGGTCATAGGAGACCTTTTCCAGATCCGTATAACCCCGCAGCCGCATGGTCAGCTCGTCAAAATCCGTCTCGTGGCCGTCAAATTCCGGGCCGTCCACGCAGGCGAACTTCATCTTGCCGCCCACCGTCACCCGGCAGCAGCCGCACATGCCGGTGCCGTCCACCATGATGGGATTGAGGCTCACCAGGGTCTTGACCCCGAATTCCTTGGTCATCTTGCAGCAGAACTTCATCATGGGCACCGGGCCGATGCACACCGCCAGGCCGATGTCCTTATGGTTGGTGAGGATTTCCTTCAGCTTATCGGTGACAAACCCTTTGTGACCGTAAGAGCCGTCGTCGGTGCAGACCATCAGTTCATCGGACGCGGCCTTCATCTTATCTTCCAGGATGAGCAGGTCCTTGGTGCGGGCGCCGATGACCGAGAACACCTTATTGCCCGCCTGTTGCAGGCCTCGGGTGATGGGGTACACCACCGCCACGCCGGTGCCGCCGCCGACGCACACCACTTTGCCGACTTTTTCCAGATGGGTGGGCTGCCCCAGGGGGCCGATGACGTCCAGGTAGCCGTCGCCCACCTTTAAGGTCTTGAACAGGGCCGTGCTTTTCCCCACCACCGCGTAAATGATGTTGATCAGGCCCTTGGCTGGATCGGTGTCCGCCATGGTCAGGGGGATACGCTCCCCGGTCTCGTTGGCCCGTAGGATGACGAACTGCCCCGGTTTGGCCTTCTTAGCGATCTTGGGGGCCTTAACCCAGTTGCTCACCACCGTGCCCTGGGCCATTTCTGAGCGTTCCACTATTTCAAACATACGCAACTCTCCTCAATCGGTAAAAATTGGTTGCCGTCTTTCTGGTTCCTGCACCCCGCTGGTCCCGGGTTAACCCGCTCCTGCGGATAATGGGTTAAAGATTTTCTGCCGATGATGCTTAGCCGGATTTTCTGCCGAAGCAGATTTTTTGCCTTTTCCACAACCAAGTTCCCCATGGAACTCGCCTGGCCGCTCACCCGGCAGGCTTACTCAGGGCCTGCTGAGGTGAAGTTTATATCCGTTGTTTTTTACCACGGCTAAGGCATGGGAGGCAAGTGATAAATATCACAAATATGATTTCCGCAAAAATTTCCCTTCGGAGGTGCGCTGTATGCCCCGATGCTCAGGGCCAACCGGGAGGGAGGAACCTCTTATACCGAGTTGAGACCACTGCGAAAATCAGCCGGTACACAGGGGAACTAAATCCAGGGGGAAAATCTGGTGGCACAGGCTTCCAGCCTGTGCAAAAAACCTTGTTTTACCAAAGAGTTACCCACAGGCTGGAAGCCTGTGCCACTAGTTTCTTTTCCTTTGAAGCTGATTCGTCATCGCTCAAGCCATTTTAGCAGAGGTCTCAAGTTCTGTTTCCAAAGCAACCAACTTAATTTTCAATTGCCAGATAATCCTGGTCTTTTTAACCGAAAACCGAAAACGGTATTATTACCGGAAGCCAATAAAAATCCCAAGATATTCGGTGGGGCGGGCCTTCGTGTCCGTTAACATTGGAACTATAGGAAACCAACCATATTTCCGCGCCCAAAGGCTACGCCGTCTGCCGCCGCGATTCTCTCCTATTGCTTGTCAATGCCTGCCCGCGTGTTTCGGCGGACACGGCAAGCCGTGCTCCTACAAAACTAAATTACTTTTGGCAATCGCCATAAACAGCACTACCCCTACCCCCCCTTAAAAAAAAAGGAGGGGGGAACGTAAGGAGTCCCCCCCCCTATTATCAACAGGTTAGGTTGATCAAGTCTCCCTTCCTTAAAAAGGAATTTTCATAGAATTTAACAGGATTATCCGAGCCTTCCGGATTTTCCAGAGGTCTCAATCCTTGGATTAATCCGTGTCAATCTGTGTTCATCTGCGGCTCCATCTATCGATGGTGTCCGCCGCCACCGTGGCCGCCTCCGCCACGGCCGCCGCCACCGCCGCCTCCTCCGCGTTGCCCGCCGCCGCCGCTGGGCCGGCTGCCGCTCACCGCACCCCGCGGTTGGGGAGCAGATCGATGTTCACCCATGCTGCGGCCCCGTTCTTGCTGGTTGAGGTGGGAGGGGGATTCGGCCCGGGAAGCCGCATGAGGCTGAGCCCCTTGGGGATGGGCCGGCTGCCAACCCTTATTACCCTCATGGCTTTGCCACTGGCCGCCATCCCGGCGGTAGGCCTTGCCGTCCCGGCCGGCATACACGTCGCCGTGACGCGAAGCCGCGGCCTTGGGAGTGGCCTTGGGACCGGCTTTGGCTCCCGCCTTGGCGCCTGAAGGCGCTCCCGGTTTGGTTCCTGGCTTGGTTCCCGGCTTGGGTCCGGGGTGAGAACCGGGCTTAGGTCCGGGGTGCGGTCCGGGTTTCGGCCCCGGTCCGGGCTTAGGACCGGGCTTCGGACCGGGGTGCGGCCCCGGTCCGGGCTTGGGACCGGGGTGCGGCCCAGGTTTCGGGCCGGGGGGGTGGGGTGGATAGGGGTGGTGGCCCCCCCAGTGATTGTAGATATTGGTGTTGTTGATGTTGACATTGCCGCCGCCCCAGCCGCCGCCCCAGCCCCAGCCCCCGCCAAAGGCGCCGCCTAAGAGGGCGCCGGCGGTGAAACCCAGGGCCAGGCCGGTGAAGGCGCCCATGGCCAACTCGGCCCCATACCCATAAGTGGGAGGCGCCGGGGGGTAATACACATTTCCCGTCCAGGGCGGGTAGGGGTAGCCGGTGCCGTACACCACGGTGCCCCCTTGAGACACCGCGGTCCCCATATAACCGGGGGTATAGCCCGTATAGACCTCGTCGGGGGTGGAGCCGTAAACCCGCACGTAGGTGGCATAGTGCACCGGCGAGCTGGGAGGAATCTGATAAATCTCCGGAGGCACGTTATCGGCTACAGCCCAGGGGCCTGCGGCCGAGTTGGACACGAACCAGACCCCGTGATCCACGGCATAGTAGGTGGCATCGTCCAGCTTGATTACCGGCGTGGCGGTGTTCTGGGCATAATGCAGCTTAGTGCCCTCAATGGACTTAAACTGGGGTTCGCCGTCGTAAGCGGTCTCCAGCTTGGCCTGGTTCCGGGGGATGGCGGCGGTCTGGGGAATGCTGTTGGCAATGACCGCCTCCTTGGCCTGTGAGGTATCGGGCACCGACACCAAAACGCTTCCGCTGGGGTGATTCTCGGGAATCTTGGCGAAGTCGGCGGGCAGCTTGTCGCCGGGAACGAACTCCCAGGGGCCCTGCTCCAGGGATTTGGACTTAAACCAGCGGCCGGAAATCAACACATAGTAGCCCTGGGCGGCCAGATCCAGAAAGATTTGATCCGAGGTGTTTTTCACCACCAGGAGCTGGGTGCCGTCAATGGGCGCGAAGCCCGGCTTGCCCTGGGTCTGAATCAATTCCGTGGGCGCGGTGCTCACATACACCGTGGGCAGCTCGGCGTCCTTTTTGTCCTGGGGCCTATCCAGCAGGTCCACCTGTTGGGCGGCAACCGCCGCGGCCTTGGCTTTGTTTAGAGACGCGGGCGGGGTCTTGGAAACGGCCCAGGGGCCGTCCAGGGACCCGGCTGCCAGCCAGCGGCCCCAAAAGCTCAGGTAATATTTGCCCCCGGCCTGATCCATGAGGATCAAGGCCCGGGTGTTGATCACCCGGAGCAGGTCAGTGCCGTCCACCTTCCGCAGCGCCGGCTGGCCATCCACCGGAACCAGGACCGCGGGCGCGGCGCTGAAGATGATGCGGGGCGGATCGTTTTTCAAGGGCAGCTTGTCCACCTTCTGCTCCGCCTGGGTCAGGGCCAAGTTGGCCTTGAGCCGCGCCAGGGAGATGGTGCGGGAGCCGGCGGGTAAATTATCCTGGAAGAGATGCAAGTAGTCCTGGGTGTCCCCCGGGTCCTTGGGAAACTCCACCCTGGCAACCTTCAACTCCTCCAGGGTCACCATGCGGCTTTCCTTGTCCACCTCGGTGCGGGCGCTAAAGAAAACCACCCCGAAGGTGGGCTGGGGGGAAGCCTGGGTCTCAACCGACACCGCGGCCCGGGCCTCCAGTTGATTATGCTCCCATTTTTCTATCTGGGGCTGGTAAATCAACAGGGTTTTATCGCCGGCGGCAATCTGCCGGGGCCAGCCCAGGCTCCCCTCCGAGGCCGGCTGGGCCGGGGGCGCGGCCTTGGCGACGCCCTTTCCCTGGGCCATGACTTGGGCCCCGAAGGGAGAAAAAATCAGGCTGAGGGCCAGGAACACGTGCAAAAGCGGAGTTTTCATAGGCTTCTTCCTTTTTTCCAGGGTTTGAGCGTCTGATGGCCGAACCGCAATCTCCCCTGCCGACCCAGGAGCGTCGAAGGGGCGGGACCGTTATTGAACCTTACACTTTGGGAGAAAAAAAATCAAAAGGACAATGGCGGATTATGTAGAAAGACCTCAGGAGTGGGGCCAGCGCCGGCTGAAAGCCGGTGCCGCCGGAAGCTTGAGCTATCCCAATAAAAAAAACGGCTTCCGGAGAATTAACTCCGGAAGCCGGATATGCTTGGGAAAGCTCCCAGGCCCCATGGACCGGGGCCTGGAGAGATTTTGGTTATGGTTAGAACAGGCCGGTGACTTTGCCGGTCTTGACGTCCACGTCCACCCGACGGAAGGCCGGGTCGGAGCTGGTGCCGGGCATCAGAGAGATGGCGCCGCACACCGGGCAGATGAACTTGGCGCCGCCGAAGAGGAGGAAGTCCCGAACGGGCAGCCGCCAGCCTTTGGGGGTGCCTTTCTTGGTGGGATCCGCGGTGAGGCTCAAGTGGGTCTTCACCATCATGGTGGCGTATTCGTTGTACTTGGGATCCGCTTCAAACTTTTTGGCCTTGGCCACGGCTTCGGGGGCGAAGTCCACGCCGTCGGCGCCGTACACTTCCTTGGCGATGGTTTCGACGCGCTGCCGCAGCGGCATCTCATTGGGATAGAGGAACTTAAATTTGGGCTTCTCTTTGCAGGCATCCATGACCGCGTCGGCAAATTCCAGGGCGCCTTCGCCGCCGAACTGCCAGTGCTTGGACACCGCCACCCGGGCGCCCTCCGCCTCGCAGGCCCGGCGAATCACCGCGTGCTCTTCGTCGGAATCGAAATGGAAGGAGTTGATGCACACCACCGGGTTGATGCCGGCTTTTTTGATGGTGCGGACGTGGTGTACCGCATTCTCCACACCCTCTTCCAGCCATGCCATGGTCTGTTTGGAGGCCGAGAAATATTCTTTGGGAACCGGTTTCCCCGGAGGACACGGCAGGGCGCCGGCGTTGATCCCGTGGTGCTTCAGCCCCCGGACGGTGGCAGTGAGCACCGCTACATTGGGAATGAGCTTGCTGAAGCGGCACTTGACGTTCCAGAACTTCTCAAAGCCGATGTCCGCGCCGAAACCGGACTCGGTGATATGGTAGTCAAACAGCTTCAGGCCGATCTGGTCGGCGACGATGGAGGACTGGCCCACCGCGATGTTGGCGAAGGGGCCGGCGT